>PWTO01000315.1 GCA_003562815.1 Chromatiaceae bacterium
AGCGGCAGCACCTATTTCCGCGAGCCGCTGAGTCTGGTGTTGGGGCTGTTCTGGGATCGCGAGCCGGGGCGTGGGGATTTCGTCGCCTTTCACTTCGATGGGCGCCGGTTTGAGCCTTGGGACTCGAATGCCTGATGCTGCGGGTCAACCGGACAATGCGCGGCATCAAGCCGTGCTCGGGCAGGCGAACGGACTCCAGTTTGGACGGAGAAACAGAGAAACACCTGCTCGATCTTCGGCCAACAGAAAGTCGGCTCGCTCAGGGCCGCTCATGAATCAGGAGATCAAGATGCTTTGGGAAACCACGATGACATTAACCAGCGATCCCGTGCGACCGATCCGAGGGTCCCTGGCAGGCATCGGCCTCGCGCTGCTATTGCTGGCTCCGGTCGCAGCGGCTGACAACGACGAGCAGCCGATCCCCAAGGTCGGCAGCTGCCCGGTGGGTTATCGCACCAGCGGCCACTACTGCATCCCGCTGGAGAGCAGCGGCAAGGAGATCATCATCAAGCTGGAGTCTTGCCCGTCGGGTTACCGGACCAGTGGCAACTACTGCATCAAGTTGAAGTAGTCGATGGGAGCCCAGCGAACGACCGGGCCTGCTGCAAGCAGGGGACGCGATCCATCCGGTGGTGGTCTTCACGCAAGGCCACACCTTCTCCGGCGTCTGGCTGGTCGATCGGCGCTTCGACGCAGCAGCGCCTCGCCTCGGCGCAGGTGCGCCACGCGGTGGGTCACGACCTGCCGCCGCGGGATGGCGACGGCTGAACGCGAGATGCAGGAGACGCATCCTGAGATTGATGACACGCTGGGCGCCGACAGTCCTGTCAGCGTGGCAGAGAAAGTGAGCGTTGGCGACGGGGATGCGGTTTCTGGAGGCATGCTTGAAGCGATTTCAGACAAGATAGAGACAGACGAGGCAACGCCCTTCAATTGAGTTCGCCGTGCTCAGTCCGCCGAGTAGATCCTCGCCGCCCGCTTCGCGCGCGTGATGCCAACGTAAACCAGCTTGCGCAGCTCGTCGTCGAGCGCGCGATTCACAACGATAACGACGGCGTCGAACTCCAGGCCCTTGGCCCGATGCAGGGTCATCGCGAAGATCTGGGCGTCCTTGCGGCTCAGGCGCTCGCGGTGGTTGACGGTGGCGACCTTGTAGCCAGCGTCGCGGGTCTGCTTCGCGAGCTGGTCGCGCAGTTTGCCGGTCGGTGCCATCACTCCGATCTTGGCGTCGACATTGTCTTCGAGACAGGCGGCGATGAATTCGATGATGCCTTCACGCACCCGCTCCATCGAGGCACCGCGGATGTGCTCCGGCGCCGGCCCGTGCAGTAGCGATTTGTAGCGCGCGATCTCGTCGCTGCCGCCGTCCAAGTCGTCGATCTCCAGGTTCTCTAGCAACGACACCGCCTCGCGGCGAATCTCCTCGGTGGTGCGGTAGTTCAGATAGAGCTTCTTGGCGCGCCCACGGATGTCGATGCCGCAGCGACTCATCGCCGCCTTATTCTTGGCGTAGATGCGTTGGTGACCGTCGCCGACGAACATCAGATCGTTGGGGCCAGGCGGAACCAATGCGCGGATCAGCTTCAGCGCCTGCGGGCCGAAGTCTTGTGTCTCGTCCACCACCGCATGGGCATAGGGTGGGCGGCCTTCGGCGTCGAGTAAGGTGCAGGCGTCGCGGTAGGCGTCGTCCGGCTCCTTCAGGCCCTTGGCGCTCAGTTGCAACCGATAGTTCTCGAAGATCTCCCAGAGCGCGTCGCGCTTCTTGCGCGAGAGCATGAGGCCGCGGCCGCGCCGGGGCGCCTCACGATAGTCATCGCGCGTCGCCAACCCCTGCGCCAGTACCACCTGCTCGAACTCCTCGCGCACGAATGCGCGCGACACACCCAGCGACGGATCGAAGTCGACCATCGCCGCGTCCCAGGCCAGCGCGCACTTGGCCTCGAAATCGAAGGCGATCTCATGCTCGTAGCGGCGCGCCTTGAGTAGCCGGAACACCAGGGCATCCAGGTTGATGATGTCGATCTGTTTCAGCTGCTCCGGCGCGCAAATCGATTTGAGTCCGTCCTCGATGTCCAGCGCAAGGTTGGTGGTGAAGGTGGTGAACAGCAGCCGCTGATCGCTGCCGACAAGCGGGCTTGACAGATGCTTGGCCCGGTGCATCGCCAGCACCGTCTTGCCGGTGCCCGCACCGCCCAGGATGCGGCTGGGGCCGTTCAGGTTCCGGGTCGCCAAACGGCGCTGCGTCGGATGCAGAAACACCCGCCACTGCTCCAGCGGCGCAGACAGGATCGCCTGCAGATCCTGCTCGCCCTCGACCACATAGAAGCGCGAGCGGCTCTCGTCGCGATCGGCGGCGCTGGCGAAATCCTCGGTATCGATCTCGCGATCGACGCGGGTCTCGCGCGCGCTCAGGATGCTGCTGACCGAGTCGCCGGCGAGCACCAGGAACAGCCCCTCGTAGGCCTCCACCGGCAGTTCTTCGCGCATCGCATCCAGATCGCCCTCGGAGCGGATGGTGCGCACGGCGGGGAGCATCTCCTCCGGTACGCCGATCGCCATCAGATCGCGGTCCGACAACTCGGCGAAGACCGGATCAGGCTCCGAGGGCTCAGGGGCCGCCCTCCTCTGCACCGTCTCCTCGACGAAGTTCAGGTTAGTCAAGGTCAGCGCACCGTTGACCGGGTTCACGCTCATCTTGCGCGTGCTCGCCCACTGGTAGGCATCGTCGTGCTGGTCGACATGCAGCCAGACGAAGACGTTGTCCTTCGGTGCCCGAAAGATGATGCCGCGATAGGCTTGGTCGATCCGCACCGAGCGCAGGTTCTTGTCCTTGGCGCTGTGGATGGTCTCGTAATTGATGCCCGGGCTGCGCGGATCGGTCTGAAACTTGAGCATGAACTCCAAGCCCTTGCTCTGCACCGCCGCCGGCAGCGCGGTCATGCGCTTGATCACCTCGTTACTGACGATGATCTTGATGTCTTGGTTCATCGGCTTGGTCCGTTCATGCATCTTGCCCATTCAAGGCTGACTCAATCGCCAGCCACCAGTCGCCGGCCTCTTCGATGACGGCAAACCCGGCCTGTTGCCAACTCGCGGCGCATTCCATCTGCGCGGGGGTGAGGAAGACGAGCCTCGCGGCCCCCCAGAGCGCCTCGGCCACCCGATAGTCGTCGCCATCCTCGATCTCGACACCGATCGCGTCTGGCGCTGCCGCACCGCGCTCGCTCAGCCGCTCGAAGCCCGGCCTGAGACGCCCCAGGAACTCCGCCTCGTCCAACAGCTTACCCCAACCGCCCGGGGCGGCAGTCGGCTCGGCCGGCTTTGGCTGTGCAACCGCTAGGGTCTGACCGGTGTTGATCATCGACTCGGTCAGCAAGGCGACGCCGGGCACAGCTTGCAGCAGGTTGCTGATCCGTAGCCATTGCCGCCAATGTGCGTGGCTGTCCTTCGGCGTCTTGCTGGCCAGTGCCGCGCTCAGCGTATCTCCGGTCCGATCATTCGCCAGATCATTGGGCGGATCATTCGTCAGGTCGTTCAGCGGTTCGTTCAGCCGCTCGCTCGGCGGATCGTTCAGGACATCGTTCAAGATCAAGGCGCCAGCCAACGGCCAATCCGAGGTCGCCTTACCCGTCAGAAACTTGGGCTCCGCCTTGCCGACCCAGTGCAGATGCCCGTTCGCAGGCCCCTGCAGATGCACCTGATGGGTCTCCATCGCGAGCCACTCCGGCAAGGCCTTCGACACCGTTTCGGCGCGCTCGCGCACCTCATTCGTCACCTCATCCGAGCGCAGCACAGTGCGCGCCAGCAGATGCTGCCCGCTCGCGCCCAAGGCCGCCAGCGGGTCCTGCTGTGCGGGATCAGAATCACCCAACAGCATCAGCAACAGCGCCATCGCGTTGCCGCTGAGCTGCGAGTGACTGATCGGCGCCAGCTGTTCAGACGGGATCGCGGCGCCGGACTTGGTCATCAGCACCGCGAGCGGACTCGGCAGGTCGGTTCCGGCCCTCTGCTTCTGCGCCGACTCGATATCCTCGAAGGTCAGCGACCAGACCCGATAGTCACCGCGCAACATCAGCGTCGCGCGCTTGCGCGCATCGGCGGCCATCGACTGTTGGTGAAACGCCCAGCCATCGACGAAGACGGCGATCGGCCTCATCGGGCTGGCGGCCTTGGTCGCCGAGATCACGAAATCCGGCAGGCACAGGGTCTGGCTGGTGGCCTGATCCTCGATCGGCACCTGGGTATCGACCCAGTACTTGTGGGCGCCCACCGACAGCAGGTAAGCCGTCTTGCCCGCCTTGACGTCCTGGGTGACCTGAACCACCGGCAAGCGCTCGCTGCTGGCATCGAACTGCCCGCCGAGTGCCTTCAGCGCCGGCAGGAAACGGCGCTCCAGCTCCGAGCCGAAGGCCGGATTGATGTAGAGCTCGGACAGGCACTTGAACTGCTTGCGCTCAAAGCGGCCCTCGACCAGCTCGTCGAGGATCTCCAGCGCCGTGCGGCGGGAGATGTGCTGACGGTTGCGCCCCTGCCGGTAATGGAAGACGCATTGGTAGCAGCCGTCGTCCAGCTCGGGCCGGGTCTGACAGGCGCAGTCGCGAATCACCGCATGCGCAGCCGCCAGCACCGCGACGAGCGTGTCCGCCTCCCCCGAAAGCAGTTGCTGCAAATAACCGGTGCCGCCCGGCACCGAATCGTAGATCAGGATAAAGGTCTTGCCCGAGCCGCTATCCGCGCCGGCTTCGGACATGGTCTCGAAACGCAGATGATCGACCTTGCCGCCAAAGCGCTTGCGCAAACCGAGCTGCAACGCCGACATGAAGGAATAGGTGGTCTGCTCGCCGGAGCCGAAGCCCTTCGGCACCATGATGCGCAGGCATTCCGACTCGAATTCACGATACAGAAACAGCCGGTCCAACAAATGCGCGTCGCCCTCGGCATGCCGATCCCGGCAATCCGGCGTATGCAGTTGCTCGCGTTCCCGCTCGCGCGCCTGACTGCCGCCAGCCGGCTGCACCATGCCGCAGCTCTTGCAGAGCGAGAACCCGCTCTTGGCGCTATCGTCACCGGCGATCAGCGTCAGCTGCTCCGCGCCAGCCGTGGGCGCTGGCTGGCCCAGGTTGAGATCATGGAACTGCGCCTTGGCGATGAATTCGAAGCCGTACACCGCCTGGCTGGACTCCAGGGTCCAGGCCGAGCGCACGTCGGCGGTCTCGAAGTTCATCAACAGCCGGCGCGCGTAGAAGCGCGGATTGCGCGCCTCGTCGGTCTCGGTGATGCGCGTCTTTTTGGTCTGTCTGACATTGGCCACCGTGCGCCGCAGGCGTAGCAGTGGCCGCACCTGACTGCCGTCCGCCCAGCTGCTGTCGCCGCACTGCGGACAGCTCGACGCCCTCGCCTCTGCCGCCGTCAGCGGCGCCAGATAATGGCACTTGGCACAGAAGCGATACTCAGCCGGCGCCTCGCCCTCAAGATCGACCTGGTCGATCTGCACCTTGCTCTTGTGCGCGTAAAAGGTATTGCGCGGCGCGAACTCGGCCAGCGCCGCATGCGCGGGCCGACTGTAGCGGTGCACCGGAACCGAGTACTCCTCGCCGCTGCGACGCTTGCCGTGGATGATGGTCGTCAGCGAGACGCCCTCTTCCGGGAAGGCGTAGTTGGGCAGCAGCCCGGCATTGGTCATCGCCTCCAGCAGCTGCTCGTTGTTCAGTTGTTGGATGCGCTGGCCAAGGCCGGCGCGCTCCTTCTCCAGCAGGTCGATCTCGGCCAGGGTCTGTTCATCCACGGGCCGTTTCTTCAGCCGCTTGAGCTCTGCGCCGATCGCCGTGCGCCGCTTCTTCCAAGACCCGCGCTCGGCGTTGGTCTCCTCGAAGAAGGCCAGGAACCGCGCGCGCAGTGGCTTCTGCTGATCGCTGCCGCTGATGAACAGCTCGAGCCGCTCCCGGGTCGCCGGCTGCAGCTCATCGGCCAGCATCGCGCAGAAGGCCGCGAACAAGACCGGCTCGTGGCGATTGACGAAATCGAGATAGTTGTACGGAAACTGACTCAGGTCGGCCTCGCCCTTCGCCACCTGATCCAGCGCATCGCGTAAGCGCTCTGGCAGCGTTGGCGCCTCCTCGGCAACCCAGTGATCGAAGCAGAAGGCATAGAGCTGACGGCGCAAGACCTCGGCGGCGTTCAGATAGATCGCCGGCGGCTCGACCTCGCCATGCAGCATCTCCAGCGGGTTGGCGAAGTGATACTGATCATGCCCGTCGGGCGAGGCATCGGCGATGGCGAGCACCGCCGCGTTGCCGTCCCGGCGCCCGGCGCGACCCACGCGCTGGATGTAGTTGGCCTGATTCGGCGGCACCCCACCCAGCATCACGCTCGACAGGCTGCCGATGTTGATGCCCATCTCCAGCGTCGGCGTGGCCGAGAGCAGGTTCTCGAACCAGGGCTCGGCGGCCCCTTCGGGCGCCATGAAGCGCTGCTGCAGCTCGAGCCGCTCATCGCGCTCCAACAGTCCGGTATGCTCATGCGCGATCACGCGGGTCACATCGCCGCGCTGCAGGCGCCTGTGCCACCAGTTGCGGGTCGGTGCGGGCGCCGGGCGCAGTGTCTCGCGCGGGCTGTTCCAGGCCGGCAAGCCGCTCAGCGCCTCGGCCTCCGTCGCCGGCACCCAGAGCGACTGGGCCGCGCTCGGCGTCGTCAGCAGTCGTAATTCGCAGTGCAGCAAGAGCCGCTCCGGACGCAGCCCAAACACCCGCACCTTGAGCCCCTGCTGCTCCAGCAGCAGAAACCGACCGAGCCCGGCCTGCTCCAGCGTCTTGAGCAGCTCCTCGTAGGCCAGCGTGATGATCCCGGGTGAGCCGAGATCGACCCCGAGCGCCAAGCGCGCCCAGCTCAGCAAGGGATTGGTCGCGCGCTCCTCCAGGTTCAGAAAGCCATGCCGCCCCGCCTCTCGGGTCAGGAAGCGCGGCTGATCGCTGCGGCGGTGCGGTATCCAGGGCTCACGCTGCGGCGCGAACTCAAATTTTTTGAAGTCGCCCATTTCGGCGAACGATTCCAGGCCCATGTGCAGGATCGCCCCGGCGCGAATCAGCGCTAGCAGGGTGCCGACCACCCAGCTCAACACCTGCGCCTCGTCCAGCGTCTCGAGCCCGCCGCCCGCCTGCCGTAGCTCCGCGCACAGCGCCGGCGTCAGCGCCCGCAACGCCTCCAGGTCCGGAAACAGCACCGCGATCCCGACCTTGGTCAGCGTCCGACCCCGCTCGGACCGATGCGCCAGCTCCTCGATCGCGCGCCACTGCATGCGTTGGCAGAGCATCGCCGGCAGCAGCGACCCCGCGGGCAGATTGCCGCTGTTCAGCACCTGCCGCCAGTCGCGCAGATGCTCCATACTCGGCGGGATGAAGCGCGCGACGAAGTCACGGGGGGAAAAATTTACACGCCAGTGGCGTCCTATGCGCTCCAGCGCTTCGTCCCAAGCGAGCGCAGGCGGCAGGCTGGCGATGGCTTGGGCGATGGCGGCACGCATCAGGTGGCCTTCGGTCTTCGACTCGATGTAGCCGGCACGGTGGGCCGCGTCCTGCACCGCATCCGAGAACAGGATTAGCTTCTTGTGATCGTTGAGTGGTGCCGACCAGAGACGCTCCACCGCATGCGCGGCCAGGCTGGTGGTCTGGGCGCCGATGATGAGTTGACCGCCGCGCACGCCGCACACTGGGCAGGTATCGTCGTGGACGGTGACCTCGCGCTCGCTGCGGCCGCTCGCCTTGTCTGCCCGTAGCTGGCGTGCTCGAGTGCCGCAGGCGACCCTCACCGGCAGCAGATCTTCGCTTTGGCAGTGTGGACACTCGCTGATGGCGCGGTTGCCCAGGTGCCCGCACTGTCCGCAGAGCATCTGCTCGAGCACTGGCGTCATTGATGGCACCTTCGCGCCGACAACGCTAGCTCCGGCGCCAGCACCCACACCAACGCCTGTCGCCGCAGCGACACTAGCGCCAGCACCTACGCCGGCACCACCCGCGTCAGCAGCACCTGCGTCAGCACCACCCGCACCCGCACCCGCGCCCGCGCCCGCGCCAACACCAAGAGCGCCATTCCCCGCGGCACTGTCATCGGGATAGAGACGGGCCAAAAAGGTGTCTTGATGGCGCGCAAAATAGCTAGCGTAGATCTTGTCCGCGTTCTGCTCGACGCGGCTGTCCTGCGGCCGCTTGATGGTCAACCAGCCGGTGGCGTGGCAATCCCGGCACTGCACCACCGGCAGCCGCAGACGCTCACGCTGGCTCAGCACCGCCGACTCCGACTGCAGCACGACCTCCTCCTGATCGCGGCTCACCGTCGCCACCACCCGGCGCAGCTCCTGCAGCCAGAGCTGGATGCGCAGACTGACGAGGAAGTTCAAGCGACTCACCGGCGTGGCCGCCTCCACCCGCTGCCCGGCATGCGGTGCGCGTGCCCAAGCCACCAGCGTCAGCAGCGCAATCACCAGCGCCGGCGCCTCGGCCGCCAAGCGGCGACTCAGCGTGCGCTGGAGCTTGTCGGCGATCTCGCCGACCGTCACCGGGCCATGGCTGGCAACCCGCAGCAGCGACTGGAACAACAGGTGCTTCTTCAGCTCCTGTCCCAGGCGCAGCCGCCCGAGCGCCGTCTCGACGCCGGCATCCAGCTCGGCGAGTACGGACGGCTCGGCAAAGAACGCCGGCAGGAACCGCCGCACCGCCGCCTCGGGCTGGTAGAAATCGGTCTCGCCGATCGCCTCGAGCGCGGTCTCGTCATCGGCTACTAGATGCTCGACCACCTCATCGCCGATGAAGGCATCGAAGCCCTGGCGGCGCTCGGTGATCACCGCATCGGCATCGAAGCCGGTCGCAAAGATCTGCGCCGCATACTCGCGCAGTGGCCGGGTGTTGCTGGCATCGCCCAGGGTGGCGGAGGTGCCGACGCAGATCAGCCGCCCCACCGCGTCTTGAACATCGATTCGAGCATCTGCTTTTGCATCGAACCGGGCATCGGCTCTCGCATCGGCTCGGGCACTGGATCGGACATCGAATCGAACATCGCCACGGCCATCGCCATTGCCTCGCTCATCGCCACGGGTATCGACTCTTGCACCGTCTGGGCCATCGCACCCCAGCCGATGGCGCAGGCGGCGGATCAGCATCGCCAGATCGGTGCCCTGCGCGCCGTCGAAGGTGTGCAGCTCGTCCAC
>PWTO01000320.1 GCA_003562815.1 Chromatiaceae bacterium
GCTCGAGGTGCGCCAGCACACCCCCGCCACGCCGGGGCAGACCGAGAAGCAGCCGTTGCACATCCCGCTCGCGCTCGGTCTGCTCGACGCCGAGGGTCGGGATCTGCCGCTGCAGCTGCAGGGCGAGACGACTCCTCCGGCGCCGGGCACGCGCCTGCTCGAACTGCGCCAGCCGGTCGAGACCTTCGTCTTCAGCGGGCTCGCCGAGCAACCGGTGCCGTCGCTGCTGCGGGGCTTCTCGGCGCCGGTGCAGATCCACTATCCCTACACCGATGCCCAGCTCAGCTTCCTGATGGCGCATGACAGCGACGGCTTCAATCGCTGGGATGCGGCGCAGACGCTGGCCCAGCGCCTGCTCCTGGCGATGGTCGAGGTGCCCGGAACGCCGGTGCCGGAACGCTTTTTGGACGCCTTCGCGCGGGCGCTCGCCGACGAGGCGGCCGACCCGTCGCTGATCGCCGAGGTGCTGACCCTGCCCGCCGAGAGCTATCTCGGCGATCGGATGCCGGTAGTCGATGTCGATGGCATCCATCGCGCCCGCCAGACGCTGGCCGCCGCGATTGGGAGCCGCTTGCGCGCGCCGCTGCTGGCTGCTTACGAGCGCACGCGTAGCGCGGGCGCGTTCGATCTGAGCCATGCCTCGATGGGGCGCCGTGCGCTCGGCAATCTCTGCCTCGGTTATCTGGTCCGCGCGGGCGATGGCGAGGCCTTGGATTTGGCACGGCAACAGTTTGACGCGCAACAGAACATGACCGATGTGATGGCCGCGTTGCGGATGTTGGTCGAGACTGCAACCGAAGCCGGTGAGCAAGCACTCGCGGCCTTCTATCGGCGCTGGTCGAGCGAGCCGCTGGTGATCGACAAATGGTTCGCGCTGCAGGCGCAGAGCAGCCGCGTCGAGACCTTGGCGCGGGTCGAACGGTTGCTCGCGCACCCGGACTTCTCGCTGACCAATCCGAATCGGGTGCGGGCCTTGATCGGCGCCTTCGCGGGCGGCAATCCGGTGCGCTTCCATGCCGCCGATGGCGCTGGCTATCGCTTCCTCACCGACCGCATCCTCGAACTCGATCCGCTCAATCCGCAGATCGCCTCGCGCCTGCTCTATCCGATGACGCGCTGGCGCCGTTACGACCCAGGCCGCCAACGGCTCCAGCGCGACCAGCTCGAACGTATCCTCGAGGTCGAAGGACTCTCGAACGATGTCTACGAGGTCGTCTCCAAGAGTCTGGAGTAGGTATCCTGTGCGCAGGTGGCGCAGGTGCCAACGGCTGCTTTTCGGCTGAGTATGCGCGCGCCTCGTCTCAGGGCGCTGCTGCGGCTCGGTAGCGATACAGTTGCCAGACATTGGCCGGATCGTCGCAGCCACCGGCTTCCCGGGCTGCGGAGCCCTCAATCACGGTAAAGCGGCCATCGGGGCAGCTGTACAGGCTGCGGGTCTCGACCGCGTCGAAGCCCGAGATCTGCGGCGGCGAGAACTTGTGCGCCAGCAGCCAGAAGCCGGTCTGGCGCAAGGCTTGCGGGTCTGGCAGCGGCGCGATCCGCCCGCGTCCATACTCCGACGGTCGGGTCATGCCGGGCCATTGACTGACCGCGAGCTGAGGCTGATAGAAGTTCAGCATGGCGGCGAACTGATAGCGATCTGCGACCACCGGCGCGGGCAGGCGCGCGGCGTAGTCCGCCAACTCTGCGAAGCCGCGGCTCTCGCGCAGTACACGCCCGGCCGCATCCGGCAAGGGGGGAAAGGCGGTGATCGCGTAGAGCGCATAAACGCTGATGAGCACCAGGTTGCCAGCAGCGGCCGCCAGCCCCCAGCCACCAGCCCAGCGGCTGGCCCAGCGGCGATCCCGGTCGTCGCCAGCCCAGCGCCGCAGCAGCAGCGCGACGAAGGGCGCGGCACCGATCAGATAGGGCGCCGCCCAATTCGCCTCGACCTCGCTGCCGAGCGCGACGAGCGCGAACACGCCCAGGGGGACCAAAGCCGCCGCACCGAGCAGCGAGACAGCGGCAGGATCGAGTGTGCTGGTCGCTCGATCGCACGTCGGTCTGGTGCCCGCAACGCGCCAACAGGGGCGCTGACTAGCGCGTTCATTCGCGCCCTGACAAGCGCCTCGACCGGCACGCCAAAGCGCGCTGCCGATCGGTACCAGCAGCAGCCCCCAGAACAGCAGTTGCGCGCCGATGAAGCCGCCGAGGCTGGAGAAGCGCTCGCTCCAGTTCATCGGCCTCGGCGGCTCGAGCGCATCGGCCTGAGCGCCGACGACGGCGGGCAGGGCGTCTGCCGCCAGCCTGATCGGGCCGCTATCGGTCGAAAAGCCGTGCCCGAACTGAAACCGCAGGGTCAGCCAATCGTTATGCGCATTCCAGAGCAGGTTCGGCGTGAACGCCAGCAGCGCCAGCAGCCCGCCGAGATAGGGCCAAGGCGTGCGCAGCGCGCGCGGGTCGGCGCGCACCAGCGCCCAGAGGAAGACCGGGCCGATCATCGCCATGCTGTACTTGCCGAGCAGCCCAAGCCCGGTCGCGAGACCCGCCGTGAGCCAGCGACGGCGCTGACCCTGGAGCGCGCGCAGGGCCTCATGCAAGGCCAACGGCCAGCACAGCAACAGCAGGGTGTCCGGCGTGGCGATGACGCCGGCGACGAGTCCGGGGAAGGTCGCGACCGAGAGGATCAGTGTCAGCAGTAGGCCGTTGCCAGGCCTGAGACCGCTGGCCAGGTAGAGGCGCCAGAGCACCAGCATCGAGGCGCTGCCCACCGCGACCGTGCCGAGGCGGGCGGCCAAGGTGGAGCTGGGCTCGATCCGGATGCCGAGCCCGAGCAGTGCGACCCCGGGCGGATGATCGAAATAGCCCCAGGCGAGTCGCCCGGCCCAATCGAAGTAATAGGCCTCGTCGCGCATCACCGGAAGCAGGTCGGCCATCAGCAGCCGCCAAGCGGTGACGCCGAGGATCAGCAGCAACACCCAACCAAGGCCTGCAAGCCCGGTTGGCGCGGCTAGTGGCGCGACTGGAGTCGGGCGCACAGGATTCATGCCAGCGGCGCTCACCCGCGCTCCCGCTCGGCGGCGGTGCAATCGCTCTCGCGCAAGCCGTGCTCGATCAGCGTCTGCAGCCGCGCCTTTTCAGCGATCAGCTCGCTCGGTGGCTCGGGTGCATGCCCGAGTAGCCTCTCGGCCTGTTCGAGTTCAACGCAGCGCGCGCGTCCGGATTCGGTCAAGAGCGCGTGATAGACCAATGCCGAGGCGCCGTAGACGAAGCCGAGCGCACTCTCCGGTACCTGCGCGCGCGCCTTCTCGGCGGCCTTGAGCAGTTTGCTATTCTCGCGCTCGAGCTTGTGCTCGCGCACCGACGTATCGAGCCGGTTGCGCCGCTCGCTCAGGGTCAGCAGCAGGCCGCCGTGATAGGAGGCCAGACTGGGCGATTGGCGCGCGCCCTGCAGGGCCAATGCCTGGCGATAGCCGGACTCGGCCGCGTCGAGCAGCGCGCGGGTGCGCCCACGGGGCGCGGGCGCATCGGTGGGCTGCTGAATGGCGAGGCGCAAGCAGGCATCGGCACGAATCGCGTGCGTCTCGGCGCAGGAATCGGAGGCCGCGTTGCAGGCGATCGTGGCCGCCACGATGCCTTCCCAGTCGCTGGCTGCAACCAACTCCCGCAGCTGCTCCAGATCCAGCTCGGGGCCTGAACCGACGATCGGCTGGGTCTCGCAGCCCACGGCGAGACCCAGCAGACCGAGCATGATCAGTACGCGCAGCCTTTTGTCATGTGTCTCGGACGATGCCTCGCTTGAGGACTCAAACGGCAGCAGGCGTTGCAGGATGAGAAAGCCCAGCCAGACCAGCAGGATCGAGGTCAGCGTATCGCTGAGAAAATGCGCGCCGGCGGCCATGCGGGCGAGCGCCATCGCCAGGAGATAGAGCAGGGCCAGGCCGGTCCAGACGGAGCCGACCCCAAACAAGACCGCCGGTACCGCGACCAGCCAGGCTGCGGCCGCGACATGGCCGGACGAGAAGGCGCTACCGCCCTGGTCGGAGACGACGAAGGCTGGCGAGAAGGTCCGATGGCCGCCGAACTGCTCGAGCTGGATCGGACGCGCCCGGCCCCAGTGCGTCTTGAACACCTGGTTGACGAGCAGCCCCGGCACCAGCATGAGCAAGAGCAGCAGAAAAGCCAATCGCCGCCCCGTGACGCGACTTGCCACGGATCGAAGAACCTGCCGCCTGCAACGAGGCGAGGCATGCGCAGCACGAGCGCCATCGCTGGCGTGCCCGGTGCGTATCGGGCTGTGCCGGCGCCCGACGATCCAGGCGCCGATCAGGCCGAGGCCGACGATGACCAGGAGTTCATCGATCGAGCCATACATGAATTGCTCCCACAAGGCACCGCGCGCGACGAAGCCGTCCTCCGGCGTCGAGAACAGACCGGCAACGGCGAGATCGATCTGCGGAAACGCCAGCCACAGATCGGCCAGCGCAAAGAATAGGATGGAAACGGCAAGCAGTCGGCGTGCGCCCATAAACAAGACAGGATCGGCTCGCAACAGGGTGTGGATGAACGGCGCCACCGCCGAGCGCCAGGCAACTTTGCGCGGTTGCTCGGGAGCAATCAGGGGGTTCTCAAGCGCTGGGTGCCGCGCTCGGACTGGCGAAGTATAACGGAGTTCTGATAAACGGATTGGCGCGCGCAACTCGCCACTTGAGCAAGTCAACTCATGCCGAGCGCGGCCAGATAACCGCGAGCGCTGGCGCTGACCGAGAACGCTTGGGCACGCGCCCTCAATGCCGATGGGGCTGGCGGATGCGTCAAGGTCTCGCCGATCGCCCGCGCCAGGGCCTGATGGTCGCCCACGGGCACCAGTGCCCGTGGGCAGCAGGGACCGAGGATCTCGCGCGGTCCGGAGGGACAGTCGGTGCTGACCGCCGGGGTGCCGCAGGCGAGGGCCTCGACCAGGACGATCCCCAGGCCCTCCCAGCGTGAACTCAGCGCAAAGACCGCCGCTTGGCGCATGTACGGGTAGGGGTTGGCGACGAAACCGGGCAGGTCGACCGCTTCCGCGACGCCCAGCTCGGCCGCTAACGCCAGCAGCCGTTCGCGCTGGCGGCCGCGACCGAGGATGAGCAGCCGACAGGGGCGCTCGGCTCGCACCAGCGCGAAGGCGCGGAGCAGCGTGGCGAAGTCCTTGCGCGCGCCGAGTTCGCCAACCCCGAGGATCGCCGGCGGTTCACCGGCCGCGAGCCAGGGATGTGCGATCGGCGCCTGCGCCCTGTGTTCGAGCCGCGCCGAGACGATGGGACTCTGCACGACTTGGATGCGCGCGCGCGCAACGCCGAACTGCTCGACCAAATCGGTGGCGACGCCGACCGAAGGCACGATGAGGCGATCGGCGAGCGGATACAGCGTGCGGATCGAGGCGCGCTGCAGCCAACGCTCGATGTGCCCGCGACTCGCGAGATTGACCGAGACCGTGGTGCCGAGACGCACGGCGAGCCGGGTGTTTGAGCCAGACAGCATTCGCGCCAGGATCGCGATGCGATTGACGCGATCCTTATCCGAGAGCAGTGCGCTCGGGCGCTCGCGCCGCAGATAGCGCACCAGCGCTGGCAGCGCGCTGTTCACATGCGAGCAGCCGAGATCGATGCAGCGCACGCCTTCCGGGACAGGTTCAAGCCGGGGGCCGTGCCGACGCACCTGCAGCAGATCGATCCGCAGCCCCCAGGCAGCCCATTGCTCGATCAGGTTGACCAGGATACGGTCGACGCCGCTGTGGCCCGAGGTGGCGGCGAAGATTGCGATGCGTTCGGCCGCTGATGGTTCGCCGCGAGCCAATCCTTAGTCCGTCCCCGTCAACCGAAGCACCTCTGCATAGCGCGCGGCGCTGCGTTTGGGGTCGAAGCGCGCGGCACCGGCGCGCAGGCGCTCGGCCGGTAGTGGCGCCTCGAGCACCGAACGCATCGCTTCAGCCAAGGCAACCGGGTCATCAACCGGCACCAAGGGGCCGAGGCGGCCGTCGTCGAGGATCTCGCGCGCGCCGCTTGGACAGTCGGTCGAGACGCAGGGCGTGCCGAGCGCGATGGCCTCAATCAGGGCATTACTCGAGCCCTCGAACAGCGATGAGCAAACGAACAGGTCGGCGGCGGCGACGTAGCGAAACGGGTTCGACTGATAGCCGAGCAATTCGATTCGATCCGCAATCCCGAGCCGCGTCGCCAATGCCTGCAGCCGATCATGTTGGCCGCCACTGCCGCAGATCATCAGGCGCGCGTCGAGTGCGGGCCGTAGCAACGCGAAGGCATGCAGCAACAGGCCGAACTGTTTGGCGCGCACCAGACGGCCAACACTGACGATCACCGGCCAGGTCTTCTGCTTGAGCCAGGGATGCAAGATCGGCTCACTGGCTAGGCGGGCGATGGCTTCGGCATCGACCGGGTTTAGGATCGTTTCGATGCGGGGTGGGCGCTGTCTCGATCCCCGGCTCAGCATGCGCCGTAAGGCGGCACTGACCCCGGACGAGTTGCCGATCAGCAGATCGGCTTGACGATAAAGCGCGGCAAGCCGCCAGCCATTCCAGGCGGCTGTCCAAGGGCTATTGCGCTTGAGCCGCTCTGGGACATTGGTGCCAACGCGAAAAGCGGTGAAGGGACGCTCCCCGGCGAGCGTGCGCCGCAGGAGCAGTCGATGACTCTGGTCGCGGTTGCTGAGGATGGCGTCGGGCCGGCGCTGGCGCAGATACGCAAGCAGCGTCGACTCGGCCTGTTTGAGTCGATCGAGATCGATGACGAAACGCGTGACCTCGCCCCGGAGCGCGCTTAGATCTGGATGCTCGGCGCTCGGCAGCAGCAAATCGATGTCGATGCCGCGATCGAGCAAGGCCTCGATCAGCGTTGTCATCACGCGCCCAACGCCGCCGCTCCCCTGGCGAAAGCCGATGAGTGCGAGTCGCTGTCGTGGCGCGCGGGGGCTCGGGCTAGCGCTCGAATGCGTGCGTGCTCTGTGATCGGCCATGCTCAATGCGTTCATCGGTCTTGCGCGAGAAGCCCCGTCCTGCGGAGGGAACGTTGGGCGTCTGCCGCTGGGGTGACGGGAGGATGGAGGGTGACGGTCAACGATGCAGCCCGGTTATAGTACCCTGTTCGACGCTGTCACTGCTGTTGTTCACCCTCGAAGACGCTTCTCAACGACACCATGTTCGCGCGACTACCTTCGTGACCCCTGCAATCGCCTTGCCTTGGAACGCTCTGCTAGAGCGCTTGCGCCTGTTTAGCCTCTATGGACTCTCGATCAGCCTGTTCATGGCACCGGCTGGGGTCTCGGCCGGGATGGCGCTGATCTGTCTTTGGCTCTTAGCGCAGTTGCTGATCGAGCCCCAGCCTCAGCTGCCGCGTCATGCGCTGGTCTGGCTGACGCTCATGTTTGCGCTCTATTGTCTGCTGCATGCGTTCTTATCGTGGGTTGCGAGCGTCGGGCTGATGCAACAACACTGGGAGGTTGCGTTCAGGTGGGCGCAGCTCGCGGTGATCGTGCCGATCGCCTATGCGCTGCGTGGTGAGGAACGGCTTGTGCTGCGCCTGTTGTTGCTGGCGTTGATGGGGCTTTTGCTTGGCAGCCTGTGGCGCTTGGAGTGGGCGCTGTTGTTCGGCGATGCCAAGACGTTTCTGGATTCGCGCCCGGGCTTCGGCTTTCCGGCACTCGCCTATGCCCTCTATGCAGGAACGGCGCTGATTGGGCTGCTGGCGTTGCGCCGGCGTTGCTGGTACCGGAGCGATGGCCGGCGGCGCGGGTGGGGCTTGCCGCTCTGGCTGGCAGCACTGGTCTTGCTCGCCGAAGGCGTGGTGCTGACCCAGGCCCGCGGTAGCTGGCTTGGGTTGATGGTGGTGGCGCTGCTCGGGGCTGGGTTCTGGCTGCGCGGGCAGCGGCGGCGGCATGGACGGATTCCGCACCGGCCCTTACTGGTGGCGGCGAGCGCACTCCTGCTGTTGATTGGCTTGAATGCCAGCGAGATCGGTCAGCGCCTGCACGAGGAGCAAGCGGTCGCCGAGCAGTTACTACGCGGCGACGTGCCGGCCGATCGGATTACCTCGTTCACGCTGCGTTGGCATGCCCAACGGTTTGGTCTTGAGGCATGGCGAGAACGGCCCTGGCTCGGCTGGGGGCCCGGCGCCAGCTATCCGCTGATGGCCGCCAGCGTCGCGGCGACGACTGCTGAAACGGATGCCGGAGCTGGGGCTGAAGCAGCGGCCGTAGACGCCGCGCATGAGGGCATGGCGACTACCGCAGCCGATCGGTTGGCTGCCGCCGCAGGCGGGATCTGGCATCCGGAGGATGGCGTGCTCAAGCACCTGCATAACAGCTACTTGGAACTGTTGACCCAACTCGGCCTGATCGGCTTCGGGCTCTGGATGCTGATGGCCATTGGGTTGCTCTGGGCGGTCTATGACGCGGTTCGGCGTGGACGCCTGGGTCAGGACCTGGGCCTGTTCCTGAGCCTCGCGTTGCTCTACCTGGCGTTCTGGAGTCTATTCGATTTCCGTATGGTGCATCAGGACTTCCGTGGCTACTGGGCGCTGCTCGCGGGCACGGCGCTGAGCATGGCGCTGTACCGGCGCGACAGCGTTGAGGTTGGTGGCGACTGATGAGGGTTCCGAGCGCGGATCCGGGGGCGGAAACAATGCTCCGATGCAGCGTTGGCACGGCCGTCCAGGGCGCCGATGAGGCGAGAGCACGACCGCGCCGTGTTCTACTTGTCCGTCTGAGCGCGATCGGCGACATCGTCTTTGCCTCGCCGCTGATCGCGAGCGTGCGGCGCGCGTATCCACAGGCGCACATCGCCTGGCTGGTGCAGCCCGAGTGCGCGCCGCTGCTGGCCCATCACCCGGCGCTTGACCAGGTCATCGAGTGGCCGCTTCCGCACTGGCGTCGGCTCTGGCGCC
>PWTO01000102.1 GCA_003562815.1 Chromatiaceae bacterium
CGACATATCGGTGCCCCGACGGCAGCCGCTTGGCTTGCAGCTTCCCTTCGCGCTCCCAGCGCCGCACGGTCTGCACCGAGCGACTAATCCGCTTGGCAAATTCTCCGATGCTGTAGTGACTGCTCATATTGCATATATGTATAGACAGCTCTGGTGAGAAATCAAGCAACTGTTAATTGCTCCTGCGGTTGGTCGGCAAGAGAGCGCTCAGCCAGGTTCCGAAGGCCTTCGGGTTGCGGCTCTGGATATAGACGGTCCCCGGTCCCCGAAAGCGGCACACGAGCCCCTCGCCAGACGTGAAGCTCGAGATCCAGCCCGAACTCGCCTTCTCAAGGCTGTAATGCATGTCCTGCGGCCAGGCCACCAAGTGGCCGTTATCCACGATCATCTCCTCGCCCACGCCGACCTCGAGCGCATGGATCGCGCCGTAGCTCTCGGCGAAGAGCATGCCGCGCCCGCTCGCCTTGAGGACGAAGAAGCCCTCGCCGCTGAACAGCCCCCGGCTCAGATTTTGCGCTGTGGTCGAGATCTGCACACCTTCGCTGGCGGCTAGGAAGCCGTCCTTCTGCAGGATGTAGCTCTGGCTACCATCGAGATGGATCGGCAGCAGATCGCCCGGCTGCGCTGGGGCCAAGAGCGCCTCGCCCGCCCCACGCGCGGCCCGCAGCGTCTGGAAGAAGAAGCTCTCGCCGCTGAGCATCCGCCCCAGCCCGCCGAGGAGACCGCCTTCGAGTTTACCCTCGACATCGACGGTCGGTTGCATCGAGACCATTGCATCCGACTGCGCCTTGATCGTCTGCCCGGCTCGCAGGTGCACCTCGAGCAGCGCGAAGGCGCCCCGGTAAAGAACCCGATAGGTGAGATCCTCCAACGTCTGCAAGTCCGATGAAGCGATAGCCATAACAGATCAGATCCTCAGTGTCCGGGAATAGGCGCGAGCGGCTGAAACTACCCCAATTCCGCAGACCGAACAATACGCTGCGACAGCCCGGCCAGCGGGCTCAGGGCTCGACGCCTTCGCGCCTGAACAACGCCGCTGCCGCCTCTGGGGCCGAGGGAAAATACAGGTGCAGATAGCTTGCCGTCAGTGCGCCGAGCCGGTAGACCGGCTCACCGCGCTCGCCGTCGTGTTGGCGGATGCCGTAGGCGCTAGGGGCGACTGCGGTGGTCATGGTCGAATGGTGGAAGCTATGGCCGCGCAGCTCGCCGGCCGGCAGCGCCAGGCGTTGCATCCCAAGGCCGGCGAGGCGCGGCTGGAGCTGGCCGTGACCGGGCAGGAGTCCGGCGAGTCGGCCGCTGTGACCGCCCTTGTCGGTCAGCGTCTCCAGCAGATAGAGCATGCCGCCACATTCGGCATAGAGCGGTTTGCCGGCATCGAGATGCGAGCGCAGCCACTGCTGGGTGGCGCAATTGCCGGCCAGACGATCCAGATGCAGCTCCGGGTAGCCACCGGGCAGATAGACGGCATCGGCCTCGACGGTCTCGTCGCGCAGCGGTGAGAAGAAGCACAGCTCGGCGCCAAGCTGGCGCAGCAGCCGCAGATTGGCGGCATAGAGGAACGAGAAAGCCGCATCCCGGGCGACGGCAATGCGCAGGCCAGCCAATCGCGGCGCCAGCACCGGCGCGGGCGGCGGCGGACGAAAGGCAACCGACGGCGGCAGCTCGGCCAGCGCCGTGCCGGCCAGGCGCGCGGCGGCGGCATCCAGGCGCTGTTCCAGATCGGCGATCTCCTCGGCCTGCAGCAGGCCCAGATGGCGGCTCGGCAACGCGGCCTCATCGAGGCGCGGCACGGCGCCGAGGAAGGGCACCTCGGCGGGGAGGCCAGCGCGGATCATCTCGGCGTGACGCGCGCTGCCGACCCGATTGGCCACGACCCCGGCCAGGCGCAGCCCAGGCCGGTAGCGCGCCAGCCCCAGGGCGAGCGCGCCGAAGGTCTGCCCCATGCCGCGCGCATCGATCAGGGCCGCCACCGGCAGGCCGAAGCGCGCGGCGAGATCGGCGCCCGAGGGCGTGCCATCGAATAACCCCATCGCACCCTCGACCAGGATCAGATCGGCCTCGCCGGCAGCCGCGTGGAGCAGCCGCTGGCAATCCGTCTCGCCGACCATCCACAGATCCAGCGGTTCGACCTCGGCGCCCGAGGCACGCGCCAGAATCATCGGATCGAGAAAATCCGGGCCGATCTTGAACAGGCGCACCCGACGCCCGGCGCGGCGATGGTGGCAGGCGAGCGCGGCGGCCAGCGTCGTCTTACCCTGACCGGATGCGGTCGCGGAGAGGAATAGCGCCGGGCAGTGGCGCTCGCTGCCTGAGTCCACACTCACCTCTGCATCCACACCGGCGGCGAGGGTCATCTGGCGCGGGTCGCCGGGACCATGCCAATCAACGCGATGCAGCCGGTGCTCAAGAGGAGTCGCCCCAGAGGGTCGAGATTTGGCGATGGGCTCGAAATCATTATGTAACGCAGTGCCGACTGACAGGGTTGGCGCTGGTAGCGTAGCATAGGCCGCTGCGGTTCCCGTCGTCGCCTGCGCGGCGCGGGATGAAAAGCGGCGTTCCCGCAGAATGAGTAACCGTTTGTCATGCACATCGTAGACGGCGCGCTGTCGCTGCCAGTGCTGCTTGGCGGTAGCAGCCTGGCGGCGGTTGGCATCGTCGCCACCCCTTCGGCTATGGCAGGCGTGCCCGCCCCGGCTGGCGTGTCCGCCACGGCAAGCGCATCCGCCCGCGCCCGCGTCACTGCGCTGCCCGTTGTGCTAATCGCCATACTGCTATGCGCCGCGGCGCCGGCAGCGGCGCACAAGGTGGTCATTTCGGCCTGGCCGCTGGGGAGCGAGATCGAGGGTGAGGTCGGTTTCTCCAACGGGCAGATGGCCGCGCCCGGCACTCGCATCAAGGTCTTCGGCCCTGATCGCGCGCTTCTAGGCGAGGCGAAGGTTGGCGACGACGGCCTGTTCCGCTTCACACCGAGCGCGGCCGTGCCGCATACCCTGCGCGCCGACCTGGGTGCTGGACATATCGCCGAAACCACCCTGCCGGTCGATGAACTCCCGGCGCGCGCAATTGCTGATGCGCCCGCCGTGCGAGAACGCAACGGTCCCGCTCGCGAACACGCACAAGACGCCTTCGCAGCCACCACCATTGAGCGCGATGCGCTCAGGGCGCTGGTCGCCAGCGCCGTGCAACAGGAGATCCGGCCCCTGCGCCGCGAACTCATCCGCCTGCGCGAGACGCAGCGCCTGCACGAGATCATCGGCGGCATCGGCTATATCGCCGGCCTCTTCGGCGTTCTGTTCTTCGTCTACGCCCGCCGCGCGCGCCGCGCTTAGGCCAGACTCATGGGTCAGCTCGGCGAGCGGCTCGGGGTACGGCTGGTGGTGTATCGACCGCCAGCGGCGATGTCCACCAGCGCCCTCGCCGTGGCCGTCGGTGTCGGCTGTGATCGCGGTGCTGCGCTGGAGACGGTCGCAGACTGCGTCGATGCCGCGCTGCGACAGCTCGACGCACCGCGCGTGCTGCGGCTTGCGAGCGTCGCCCAGAAGCGCGACGAAATCGCGATCCAGGCCCTAGCCGCCACCCGCGGCTGGCCGCTGCATATCTATCCCGCCGCCGAGCTGGCCCAGATCCCGGTCGCCAATCCTTCCGAAACCGTGCGCCGTCTCCTCGGCACGTCTGGGGTGGCCGAAGCTGCGGCGCTGCGCGCGGCCGGTGCCGAGACTGGCGCCAAGATCGGCAACGATTTGCCCGCGTTACTCGTCGAAAAGCAGACCCATCGCGGCGCCGATGGCAAGCACGCGACCGTTGCCATCGCGCGCGTGGCTGTCGCATCCTCGCCATCCAGCTGTTCCTAAAAACCTAAACAAACGATGACCTGGAGGATTGAATCACCGGATCATTGCGCGCATCGACGACACCCACATCCGCGTCCTTGTGCTACGCATTGGCCATCGGCGATCCATCTATCGCTGCCGTTGCCCCCCGCACCGGCGCCTTTACAATTCCACCCGCGCCAGCGCATTGACCGCCGCCGCCGCCATCGCGCTGCCGCCACGGCGCCCGAGCAGGGTCAGATAGGGCACGCCGCGACTGTCTGCGGCCAGCGCCGCCTTGGACTCGGCGGCACCGACGAAGCCGACCGGAAAGCCGAGGATTAACGCCGGGCGCGGCGCGCCTTCATCGAGCATCTCCAGCAGCCGGAACAAGGCGGTCGGGGCATTGCCGATGACCGCGATCGCACCGTCGAGATGCGGGCGCCATAACTCCAGCGCCGCTGCGGTTCGGGTGTTGTTAAGCTGCACCGCCAGGGCCGGAACCTGTGGATCGTTGAGCGTGCAGTAGACTGGATTGTCCGCTGGCAGCCGCGCCCGGATCACGCCTTCGACCACCATGCGGCTGTCGCAGAGCACTGCCGCGCCAGCGCTGAGCGCTGCGCGCCCGATGGTGCCGGCATCGGCGGAAAAGGCTAGATCATCGGCGGCGTCGGGCATGCCGCAGGCATGCACGACACGCACTGCGACCGACTCCAGATCAGCGGGAAAACGTGCGAGATTGGCCTCGGCGCGAATGATAGAGAAGGACTCGCGGTAGATCGCGGCCCCGTCGCGGTTGTAGTCGAGCATGATCGGTTCCCAGGCGGGCGCGGGGCGCCAGTGGTGGAATGGGCTCCTCGGCAGGGTGCAGCACTATAACCGAGGGCTGTGGAATCGACCACTCAGCCCGTTCATCGCTGCCCGCAAACGCGCTCACCGATCGAGCAGCGGAGCTAGGACCGGCCAGACGGTCTCCAGGATCAGCGGCTGCGCTTCGGCGGTCGGATGCAGGCCATCGGCTTGCATCAAGCGCCGGTCTTCGGCGACATTGACGAGCAACTTCGGGACCAGCGCGACGCCGGTGCGGTCGGCGACCGTGGCGAACAGGCGTTGAAAGCGCTCGGTGTAGGCCGGACCATAATTGGGCGGAAGGCGCACACCGATCACCACGACGTCGGCATCGGCTGCTTGCGCTTGCTCGACCAGCGTCGCCAGATCGTTTTCGATCTGAGCCGGTGCAAAACCGCGCAGGCCATCGTTGGCGCCAAGCGCGATCAGCACGAGTGTCGGCGCGTGCTCGGCGAGCAAGGCCGGCAGCCGGCTCAGGCCACCGGCGACCGTCTCCCCGGAGATCGCGGCATTCACCACTCGGTGTGGCAAATCGCGCTCATCGATGCGCGTCTGCAACAGGCTCACCCAACCTTGGTCTAACGGCATGCCGTAGGCGGCGCTCAGGCTGTCGCCGAGCATCAGAATCACCGGCGCTTCGGTGGCCTCGGGAGCCCCGGCGGCATCGGCGACGATGAGCGACCCGACACCGCGATCAGCGCCCTGATCGGCGGTTCGATCAAGCGCCGGCACAGTCGGCGCCGCCTCCGTGATCGTGGCGAGGGGCAGTAGCAACAGTAACGACAGGAGAATGCGCAGCATGTGGGATCAGGCTCCGAATAACGATCAGGACGGTCGAGCACACAGCATGGGCTCGGTTGCGGAAACCGCCAAGGGGGTCAGCGCTGCCGCGACCAGGGCACGCCCAATCTGCCGCGCACGGGCACTGGCCAAGCAGGTGCAGGGACCGAGCGGCGCAATCGATATCCTCACCGGTGTCGATCTCGAAGTCGCACCCGGCGAGGCGGTGGCGATCGTCGGCGCCTCCGGCAGCGGCAAATCGACGCTGCTCGGCCTGCTCGCCGGCCTGGATCGCGCCAGCAGCGGCTCGGTCGAACTCTGCGGCAGCCCGCTCGAGCCGCTCGACGAGGACGCGCGCGCCGCCTTGCGCGCGGGGCGCGTCGGCTTCGTGTTCCAGAGCTTTCAGCTCATCCCGACCCTGACCGCGCTGGAGAATGTGTTACTCCCGCTCGAACTGGCCAGCGCTGTGAGTGCCAGCTCAGCGCGGCGCACCGCCGAGGCGGCGCTCGAGCGCGTCGGCCTGGGCGCGCGCGGCGGCCATTATCCGCGCCAGCTCTCCGGGGGCGAGCAGCAGCGCGTGGCCATCGCCCGCGCCTTCGCGCCCGACCCCGAGGTGTTGTTCGCCGACGAGCCGACCGGCAACCTGGACGAGGCCACTGGCGGGCGCATCATCGATCTGCTGTTCGGGCTGCGCGAGGATGCGGGCGCGGCGCTGGTGCTGGTCACCCACGATCCGGCCTTGGCCAGCCGCTGTGACCGCCGACTCGGGATGAGCGCCGGCCACTTGGAGGCCTTGCGATGAACGATCGCGGCGGCGATTCTGCGCTGAACCCTTGCACGTCCTCCGGGACACCCGGTGTTGGCGCGCCCGGTGCCGGCGCGGCTTGGCGGCTCGCGGCGCGCCTGCTGCGCCGCGACTGGCGCAGCGGCGAACTCTATCTGCTGGCCGGCGCGCTGATCCTGACCGTGGCCGCGATCACCGCCGTCGGCTTCTTCACCGATCGCATCGAGGCGGCGATGCAGCGCCAAGGCGGTGAACTGCTCGCCGCCGATCTGGCGCTCGAGGCCTCCACGCCGATACCCGCCGCGCTCGCCGACGAGGCCAGCCAGCGCGGGCTCGAACTGGCCCGCACCCTGACCTTCCGCAGTGTCGTCTTCGCCGGCGAGACCAGTCAACTGGTGCAGGTCAAAGCGGTCGATACCGGTTATCCATTGCGCGGCCGGCTCAGGCTACGCGAACGCCTCGGCGGCGCCGAGACCGAGGTGCCGGGCGGCCCGCCGGCGGGCGAGGTCTGGGTCGAATCGCGCCTCCTGCATGTGTTGGACAAACAGGTCGGCGACCGCCTGACCCTAGGTGAAAGCGCATTGCCGATGCGCCAGATCATCGCCTATGAGCCGGACCGGGGCGGCAACATCTTCCAGATCGCTCCCCGGGTGATGATGGCAATGGCCGATGTCGAGGCGACCGGCCTGGTCGGCGAGGCGAGCCGCGCCCGCCACCGACTGCTGATCTCCGGGGATGCCGATGCTGTTGCGGACTACCGCGATTGGCTCGCGGATCGGCTGCCAACGAACGCGGAGCTGATCGATGCGCGCAACGCCCGCCCCGAGTTCGAGTCTGCGGTCGATCGCGCCAGTCGCTTCCTGCATCTGGCCGCCTTGACCACCTTGCTGGTCGCCGGCGCGGCGATGGCGCTGGCGAGCCGGCGCCTGGTCGAGCGCCAGACCGATGCGGTGGCGGTGATGCGTTGTCTGGGCGCGCCCCGGCATCTGCTGACCCGGGTCTTCGCGCTGCGCTTGCTGTTGTTCGGGCTGATCGCCGGGCTGCTCGGGGTCGCGCTCGGCTGGTTGGCGCAGTTCGGTCTCGCGGCGCTGCTGGCAGACTGGTTCGATGGCGCGCTGCCGCCGGCGGGCGGCGCGCCGGCGCTGGTCGGGCTCGGCACCGGGTTGGTGGCCTTGGCCGGGTTCGGCCTGCCGCCGTTGCTGCAGCTCGCCGACGTGCCGCCGCTGCGGGTGCTGCGGCGCGATTTGGGACCGCCGAAGGCCTCGGTCGCGATCACCGCTGCGGGCGCCGTCGGCGCGCTGGCGTTGCTGATCCTTTGGCAGGCGGGCGATACCGGCCTGGCCTGGAAGCTGCTCGGCGGGGTCGCGGCGAGCGTCGTCGCGCTCGGCCTCAGCGCGGGGCTGCTGGTCTGGCTGGCCGGGCTCGCCACGAACCGCGCGCGCGGCGTCTGGCGGCTCGGGCTGGCCGGGCTGTCGCGACGACCGACCGCAGCCATCTTGAGCATCGTCGGCCTCGGGCTGGGGATCCTCGCGTTGCTGCTGTTGGCCGTGGTGCGGCTGGACCTGCTGCGCAGTTGGCAGGAGACCCTGCCGGAAGATGCGCCAAACCGCTTTCTGATCAATATCCAGCCGCACGAGGTCGATGCACTCCAAGCCTTTCTGCACGACAAAGGGCTCGACTCCTCGGGTCTCTACCCGATGATCCGGGGTCGGCTGCGGGCCATCGGCGGCGAGCCGGTCGATCCAGAGGCCTACGATGACCCGCAAGCGCAGCGCCTGGCCGAGCGCGAGTTCAATCTCAGCGTCGCCGTGCAACCGCAGAGCGACAACGAGATCGTCGCCGGGCGCTGGTGGGCCGAGGCCGAGGCGTCCGGGCAATTCTCGGTCGAGGAAGGCATCGCCGAGACGCTCGGCATCGATCTCGGCGAGGAGCTGCGTTTCTGGATCGCCGGGCGCGAGGTTTCGGCGCCGGTCACCAGCCTGCGCCGGGTGCAATGGGATAGCTTCAACGTCAATTTCTTCGTCATCGCCCCGCCGACGTTGCTTGCCAATGAACCGGCCACCTATGTCACCAGTTTCTACCTGCCAGCCGGCGAGGAGGCGTTGGTGACCGAGCTGATGCGGGCGTTCCCGAGCGTCACCCTGATCGATATCGACGCCTTGCTGCAGCAGGTGCAGGGCATCATCCGCCAGGGCATCCAGGCGGTCGAATATGTGTTCCTGTTCACGCTGCTGGCCGGACTGCTGGTGATGTACGCCGGGATTCAGGCGAGCCTGGCGGTGCGTCGTGCCGAGCATGGGGTACTGCGGGCCTTGGGTGCGCAACGGCGGCAATTGCTGGTCGCGCTTGCGGTGGAGCTGACCACCGCCGGGCTCCTGGCGGGGCTGATCGCCTCGCTGTTCGCCGAGCTGACCGGCTGGGTATTGGCGCGCGAGCTGTTCGGGCTGCCCTTCGCGTTCAGCCCCTGGCTCTGGCTCGGTGGTGTGCTCGGCAGCGGCCTGCTGGTCGGTGCCGCCGGCACCCTGGGCACCTATGGGCTGTTGGTGCGCCCGCCGTTGTCGGCGTTGCGTCAAGCCGGCTGAGTCGGTCTTGTCGAGGTTCAGGCGGTCGGCGACCAGTTTGTGCGCAGTGATCGCCGGC
>PWTO01000273.1 GCA_003562815.1 Chromatiaceae bacterium
CGTCAAAGCAGGGAATATAAATTGGTCGAGAAGCCATCAGGACTGCTCTTGGCTAGAATGGAATATCATCATCAAATACCAACTGGTTCTCTACTGGAAAAATTATCCACCTTACGTTTAAGCTACCTTCGACAAGGACTTCCGCTTGATTAGATTCACTTTTGTAGGCCGTGCGCCAATCTCGGTTAATGATCGCCCTATTGCTTGTGGCGTTATCACTACTGAATAGTGTCGCACGCCAATGCAACACAGCATCACTGACTTCAAGCCACACCAAGCGATCCACTCTCCTCTCAAGGATTGCACATGTTGCCATCGGATGCTCGGGACGCAAACAAAGCCTCACGTAGTCTTCCAAATTCCGCTGTCGATCAAGATTTCTTGACAACTCATTCGAAGCCGGCCAATGCCGCATACCACGATCTAACAAGCGTCTCCAACTCAACAGCCCAAACCGCTGGATGGTCTGTACGTTTCGGCTATCGGTAAAATGATACAAGGGCATGACGATGCACTTTGAAAACCAACGCCAAGCTCAGCCGCAGGGGCGCGACAGCGACGGCGTCTGCGTCGACTGGGGCAGCGTGTTAGATTGTGTGTTCGTGATCTGCACTTTTTAGTCCATATCGAATGCTCGATATTCACCGGTTTTTATAGTCATAGACTTCAACCTCGGCGACAGACCTGCTGCCACGGATTGATTGCACTTCTACATCCTTATATTCGCCAGTACCGTAGCCATACATTTCGATATCCCATCCGAGGTGCACAAGATTTTCTTTGACGATCTCGACATGGGAACTATTTTCAAAATCGTATCCATCCCATGCGTAGAAAAAGGTTGGCAGAATTAGCACCAATATAGTAAACCCTTTTAATGCGCACAAAAAGCATTTTTCAGATCAGTTGCTTACGGGTGCAAGCGGGTCCGTGGCAACGCTCTCAAATTGAGTACAGTAAGGGTATAATCAAGCATTTGCAACAGAGCACCAGAACGTCACCTTAAAAGCAAATCATTGCACACAACTTTGTAACTCATTGATTTAAAATTATCTACTAAAAATTGCAATATATTTTAAATCAATAGCTTACAAGCGCGACCAGGAGGTGTGTGCAACGAGTTGCCTTAAAAGGGCTAATTACTTACCACCCTAGCTGACAAATTTCGAAGGCTTCAACATCATCCCAACCGCAGTCATGCGCGAGATCAGCAACAGAGTAATCGTCGTATTCATCACTTGAATCCAGTATTTTCGCATTATTAGAAATTGCTAAAACGACAGCCGAAGATACCAATACAGACCAACCGCCTTCAAACCGATCAACACTTGTAATCTCATTAAATTCTTTTGCTAGTTCTTTTGCGCGTAATGATGCGCTTTCAAAATCAATATAATTTTCTAACCGTTCAAATATAGTCATGCTTGCACCACATAATCTCATTCAAATGATTAAGAATTTTACACACGCGCAAACGAGTACCTCGTTACAAACTGCGAACGCAGAACGGATACCGATGTTTGGTGCTGTGCAGAAATTCGACCGGTCCCCACCGATCAGCGGTTTCGATACATCCACGACTGTCGGCGATCCCTCACCTTTTCCCCCAACTTTCCCCAATCCTCTGCCCCAAGCGCACGCAACGCCTCGATCGAGTCTAGCAATTATTCCCATCAGGAATAGGCACCAACGAACGCTTTATCCTGTTGGACCGCAAAAAAATGATCTCGGTCAAATTTAGCGTCAGCCGTGGTGTTTGATTCGGCCCAGAGGGCTTGGTCCATGCTTGGCGTTCATCGCCGTGAGCCTACAGCCTCAACGGCGCCGCCACTCCCAGGGCCGTTGGTGATCGCCGGGCGTGCTCCAGATGCCGAGCCCGGCGGCGCTGGCTTCGGCCCGGAGGTAGCGCGGATCGGCGCAGTAGCGTCGATAGACGGCGGCTTGACCGGCCTCGACCAAGGTCAGGTTGAGCGCTTGGCCGCTCGCTGGGTCGATGTCGAGACCGGGGCCGTGAGCAGCACTGTTCGGCTCATGTGCCATTGGAATGGTTTTCTGTGGTTCTAGGCGCGGTTCCAATCCGCCCACGCCCGCTTCGCTTCACCTCCAGCATGGCCAGATCGGCCTGATGCAGCAAGGCATCCAGGTCCAGGGGATGATCGGCGCGCGAGCAGGCGAGGCCGATACTGGCATTCAGGCTCAAAGGCTCGCCCTGATCGTTGAGGATCTTGGCCGCCCTGATCTCCTCGAGCAGGCGTTCGGCGAGGCCAAGCGCGGCTGTTCGATCTTGGCCGATGAGCACGACGAACTCATCACCGCCCCAGCGGCCAACGACGTCCTCGGCGCGGGTGACACGGCTGCAGCAGGCGGCAAAGGTCTTGAGGGCGCGATCGCCGACATGATGACCATGGGTATCGTTGATGGTCTTGAAGCGATCGACATCGACCATCAGCAACGCGATCCAGCCCTGAGTCCGCTGCGCTCGGGCGATCTCGCGTTCCGCCAGCGCGGCGAAGTAGGAACGGTTGGCGATCCCGGTCAAGGGGTCCGTGCGCGCCTGCTGATGCAATGCGTTGCGCCCTTCGAGCAAACGCAGGTAGTTGCGCAGGGCGATAAACCCCAGCACCATGATCAGGATCCAGCCCAACGCCGCCAGCCAGGCCAGACGATACCAGTCCGCCAACCAGTTGGCACGATCGATGCCGAGGATGATCGTATAGGGAGTCCCCTCGACCTTCCGTATGCCCCAGTAGCGGTGTCTCTGGTCCACCGGAGAGCGCGCGGAGGGGAGGACCCGAAACCGTTCGTCGGAGGCGAAGAAGTCATTCATGTTTGGGTCGTCGAACAGCTGCCCGATTGCCTGCGGGACCGGCGGGTAGCGCGCCAGCAGCATCTGTTGGTCGTCCTCGATCGCCAGGGAATCGAGGCGACCCGTGCCCAGGCGGGCCAGCCATTGGCTGAAGAACTCGAGATCCAGGGCAATGGCGACCAGGCCGAGAAAGCGCCCGTCTTCATCCCTTAGGGCGCGTGCATGGGTCACATTCACCGGGCCGATATTGGCGCGAAAGCCACGCGTCACCAGGCTATCGAGCTCGGGATCGGCCTGCAGCCGCTGACAGTATTCGCGCTCGCTGGCGTCGAAACCGAGCCTGGCGTTGCCATGTGTGACCACGCACTGGCGATCGAAGGCACCATAGATAAAGGCATGGGGAAAGGTCTTGTAGCGTTGCTCGAGCCGCTGGCTCAGATCGGCATGGGCCACAGGGTCGGGATGGGGATAGCGCAGTTCATCGGGGTCGATCTGGGCGGCCATGTCGCGCAACAGGTAATCCGAGGCGACGAAGGCCCCGCGCACCCATTCGGCGATCAGTTCGGAGGAAAAGGCCAGGCGGCTCTCCTGAAGTTCCAAGGTCCGCTGATACGAGGTCCAGAGAAACAGACCCAGGAGAAGACTCGACAGACCCAGCAACAGTGCATAGGTGGCAACCCCTGAACGCCTTCTTTGCAACTGACCGCTCCTGACTGACCCAAATCCGGGATGATACCGACGACGTTGTGTGGTGTCACAAGCCGGCCGACTGAGCTGCTAGACTGCTCGCTTATCTCGGCGATCATCACGACATCCGTGCTGGTCGCGCGGCGCAGTGTACCGAGGATTGCTGATCTTCGCTCATGTGGCATCACCGACAAATCGCGTTCTTGATCCTGATGTGTTTTACACCCTCAATGGCAGCGAGTACCGCAGCCTCCTCTCCAACGCCCCCGCGTGGGGTCCTGTTCGAGGACGTGCGCGTCTTCGACGGCACCGCCGAGCAGCTCACCGAGCCGATGCAGGTGTTGGTGGTCGGCAACCAGATCGCGCAGCTCTCACCGGAGCCGATCACGCCGCCAGCCGAGCTTGAACTCACCCGCATCCAGGGCGCTGGCCGCACCCTGATGCCGGGGCTGATCGATGCGCACACCCATGTGATGTACGCCACCCTGTCGCAGCAGGCGATCCTCACCAGCGATCTCGGGTTCCTCAATGTCGCCGCGACCAAGGCGGCGGCGGATATGCTGATGCGCGGCTTCACCAGCATCCGCGATCTGGGTGGCCCGGTGTTCGGGCTCAAGCGCGGGATCGATCTGGGGCTGGTGCCGGGGCCACGCATCTGGCCGGCGGGCGCCTTTATCTCCCAGAGCGGTGGTCATGGCGACTTCCGGCTGCCGAGTGAGCTGCCGGCGGCGCCGGATGCCTTCTCGTTCAGCGAGCGGGTCGGCGCTGCGGTGATCGCCGATAGCCCTGACGCGGTGCGCAAGCGCGCCCGCGAGCAGTTGGCACTCGGCGCCTCGCAGATCAAACTGATGGCCGGCGGCGGTGTCGCCTCGAGCTACGATCCGCTCGATGTGAGCCAATACACGGTGCCGGAGCTGCGAGCTGCGGTCGAGGCGGCGGAGAACTGGGGCACCTATGTTGCCGTGCATGCCTACACGCCACGCGCCGTGCGTCAAGCGATCAAGGCGGGGGTGGCCAGTATCGAGCACGGCCAGTTACTGGATGAGGAGACGGTGCGACTGATCGCCGAGCAGGATCTCTGGTGGAGCCTGCAGCCGTTCATCGACGATCAGCCCTCGCCCTATGCCGAAGGCTCGATGAACCGGCGCAAGCAGCTCGCAATGTATGCCGGCACCGATCGCGCTTATCGCTTGGCCAAGCAATTTGGCATCAAGACCGCTTGGGGCACCGATATTCTCTTCAACGCGGAGAACGCGAAGCGCCAGGGCGCCAAGCTGGCGCTCATGACGCGTTGGTACACCCCGGCCGAGGCCTTGCGCATGGCGACGGCGGATAATGCCGAGCTGCTCGCCCTCTCCGGCCCGCGCAGTCCCTATGAGGGCAGGCTCGGCGTGGTCGAAGAGGGCGCACTGGCCGATCTGCTGCTCGTCGATGGCGATCCGCTCGAAGACCTGTCGTTGGTCGCCGATGCCGCCAACAACTTCCTGGTGATCATGAAGGACGGACGGATCTACAAAAACAGCCTGGCTCGCTAGGGCGCAGGCTCCGCCATCGCGCCCCTTGACTACCACTGATAACCGAGCTTGAGCCGCAGCGCCTTGTCGGTGGTCTTGGTCGCTTCCGCAGGGGTGCTGTCGTAGTCGATCTGGTATTCGAGGCTGCCGACGAAGCCGCCGACGAGCGGCACCCGCAGCCCGGCCCAAGAGGTCCACAGATCCTGGCTTTGTCCGCCGAGGGTGCTGAAGCCCATGCCATTGAGATAAAACTGGAGGCGCTCGGCGATCAGCACTTGCTCGTAGTCGACGAACAACGCCGGTCCCCAGACAGCCGCGTCCGGCTGATCGTAGAAGTGTTCGTGCACATAGAGGGGACCGATCTCCGCGCTCAGACGGGTCTCGTCGTCGGCCTCGAATTGATAGCCGAGGGCGGGACCAACCAGAGAGCGCAACCGCAGGTCGGCAAAGCGGTCGTGATTGAACCGCAGCCAGGCCGCGCCGTACCAGGGTGAGTGCGGAAACCGGCGGGTGTATTTGTTGCGCAGGCTCCAATTCTCGGTGGTCTTGACGCTGCGCGTCTGGTTGTACTCAAGCTGGCCAGTGGTCTGCCATTCTTGCCAACGGCGGCGATAGTTGAGTTCGAAATCGAGATCCATCTCGGTGCTCTCGGAATTGCCGGTTCGGTCTTGCAGGCCGAGGTTGACGATGCCGCTCAGGCGATGGCCAGCGCCCGTCTCCCAGGGTTCCGGCTCGATGATCTGCACACGCTCGGGGGCGAGCGTCATCGGCTCGCTCACGCCAGGGCGGCTGAGATGCAACTGCTCCTGATCGCGGGTCACGGCGGCGATATCGATCACCTCATCGTTGTCGAGCAGCACCGGGGCCGGTTTGTCGAGACGAACCTCGCGTACTTGCTCCCAATCGATGCTGATCTCGCCGGCGTAGTCGGTCCGCAGCTGCAGGCGCCCGCCGTCCTGCCGGACGACTTCGCCCGTGAGGCGATCGCCGTTGCTGAGGATGACCTCGTCGGCCGTGGCCGGAGCGAGCAGGGCGAGACCGACTAGGGCGAGACCGACTAGGGCGATGGACGAGAGGGAAACAGCCATGAGTATCGGAACACAACGTCAATCATTTCAAACCCTGGCGATGATAGGCCAAAAGCGCGGGGGCGTATCAGTCTGGCTGCGGCGGCGTATCCATGGCGACCGCATCGAGCACGGGCTGATTGACCTGCTCGGGGGTTGGCATCGTCTCGACCTCCGGCCCGAGCAGGATCGCCATCGGGCGCGTGGTCGGGCTGGCATCCAGTGCGATGACCAAGGTGACCGTAAGTGGGACGGCAAGGAACATGCCGATGGTACCAAACAACCAGCCCCAGAATAGTAGCGCCAGGAAAACGGCCAGGGTCGAGATCCCAAGCCCTTTGCCCATGACGCGTGGCTCGATGATGTTGCCGATGGCGGTGTTGATGACCAGATAGCCGACGATGACCATCAGTGCGGTTGACAGGTCGGCTTGCACCAGCGCAAGCAGCGCTGGCGGGATCATCATGACGATGTTGCCGACCACCGGAATGAAGTTCAGGAAGAACGCCAGGATCGCCCAGAAGACGGCAAAGTCGATGCCGAGGAACCAGAGCAGCACATAGGCACAGAACGCCGTGGCAAAGCTGGTCGTCGCCTTGATCTGCATGTAGCGGTTGATTGAGCCAAACAGCCGACAAATCCGTTCTTCGCCCTCGGGGCTGAGCGCAAAGGCCGCGTGCAGCTTGGCCCAGAGGCTGGAGGCCTCGAGCAGGATGAAGATCACCGTCAGCAGCACCAGCAGGCCGTTGGCGAAGACACCGCCGGCGTTCGACAAGAGCAGGCGCAGGCCGATCATGAGCTTGCTCGGATCGAGCAGATTGGGTACCGCATCGCCTGAGTGGTCAACACCGACCGCCTCGAGCCAGACCCCGAGCTGACCCGTCAGCAAGGTCAAACGTTCCTGATAGGTAGGGATGCTACCGCGAAAGCCTTCGAAGGCGCCAGAGATGACCAGCGCCAAGAGGCTGCCGACGTCAAAGAGCACGAATCCGATCACGACCAAGGCGGCCCATTTGGGCATGCCCTTGCGCCGCATCCAAGCGAGTGCGGGAGAGACCACGATGGCGATGAAGACCGCTAGCAGGATCGGCGCCAGTAGCGACGAGGCCATTTTCAGGAGGGTGACGACCAAGGCAAAGGCGGCGGCAACAATCAAGCCGCGCGCCGGGGCGCTGAAGTGAGAGAGGGCGTTCATGGTTTCTTGATGTAAATACTTGAATGGATGTACTTTAGGTGGCGGCCAGTTGATTAACAAGGCCGAACCCCTAGTCGGCTGTGAGGTCGGAGGCTGCTGGGTTCGGCGGTTGCTGGTTGGCATCGATCACCCAGCTCAGCACACGCTGCTCTTGGTCGGCGTAAAACGGATTGTGGCGCAATCGCAGGAGCCATTGGGCGGGCAGTTTCAACACGCCGCGTTCGCCGCGCACCGCGAGCTGGCCCAGGAACACCTTGCTGCTCTGTTCAGGCGGATAACGACCGTAGAGCGGATCGTCGATCGGAAACGGCAGGTCGATGTGCGACAGTGAGATCGCATCCTGGGGCCAGGGCTCGGCGAGCCGCTTGCGCTCGGTGGGATCGGCGCTGAAGGGTGGCTTGCGCAAGGCGACCGCTTGGCGCGTGTCTGGGCTCGCATTGGCGATCAGGGTCAGCTCGAACGGCAGGGTTGCATCGGCAAGCAGTTGCTCGGCGAGGGCGGCGCGCTCGGTGACCAGCAGCGGCGAGGTCACCGCATAGCGGTTGATGTCATAGAGGAAGAGGGCATGGTTGCCGGGTGCGAGCTGCCCAAGCAGGTTGTCAACCGCCGCCTGCGGCGAGACCGTCGCATCGACGACGCTGAGCAACACCAATGTCGCCGGGAAGTGCTCAATCGGGCCTTGAGCGGCGCGCTGCTGCACGCGCGCGGCGATTGAGCGCGTCATCCGGTGGACCTGCAGGCTCGCATTGGCGGTAAAACTGTTGTAATTGAACGGGTCGAACTCGGGTAGCACGGTGGTCCAGGCCAGCTGCTCGAGGCCAGGCAGCCGCGAGAGACGGATCAGCCAGGGCGTGACCGCAGCCGCCGGGGTGATGCCGATCGCCGGTGAGACCAGCACTAGGCTCGCCGGAATCTGCGCGGCATCGTCTTGGCTGCTCTGCGTCTCGGCTGCAGCCAGTGCGTTCAGCGCGTAGTCGAGCGCGAGCGCGCCGCCCGTCGAGTAACCGACGATATGCAGCGGCTTGCCATCGAGCTGGGCGCGCAGATGTGCCATGCCGAGCCGCGTGGCGGCCGCCATATCCTCCCAAGTCACCGAGAGCAGCCCCGCCGGCGCCGTGCCATGCCCGGGCATGCGCAGGCCGAGCACCTGGTAGCCGTGCGCGGCGAGGGCAAGCCCGAACGCGCGCAGGCTGTAGGGCCCATCGGACATCCCATGTAGCAGCAAGACGCCGCCCACCGGCTGCTCCGGCACCAGCTCAAAGCTGTGGTTCCAGTTCGGGTCTCGGTCCCTGGGGTCGGAGGCGCTGCCGGCGCTGAAGCGATTCAGCGCCTGACCGGGGCCGATTGGCGTCTTTGCGTAGACCTTATCGTCAAGTTCTTGAAACAGACGCGTTTCGAGCGCCTGGTAGTCGCTAAAGCTCCTGATCTCATTGGCTCGCTCGGCGCTAAATTCTTCTTCAAGCTCAACGGTATGCCAGAGCTGCACTGGGGGGCCACTGCGAACCCAGAGCACATAGATGACAACGACGCCGGTCAAGAATCCGAGTGTCGCGATCAGGATCCAGAGCCCAAGGCGCTTAAGCAGGCGCTTGAGCAAACGGAGGGGGTTCATCATCAGTGCTGTGCCTCTGCGTGCGGTCAGGACGTCAACGACCGCAGGTGAGTACCGAGTAGCGCTTGCCGTCGGACGTGCGGCATTGATAGCGCTGACGCTTCAGTGCCTGCATGCTATGGTTTTTATCGCCTGGGCGAAAGCCAACCAGGGCGACGCCAGGCTCATGGGGGAACAGCCAGTGGTTGGTCTGGTGCGGGCGCTGGCCAAGGACTACCCTTGCCGTTGAGCGCTCATCAGCGCTGCTGCCAACATCGCAACGCTGCGCGGAACGATGTCTACTCAGAGTGGAGTGTTTTCAGATGAATCGTATGGGCTTCTTGGTTTCACTGTTCGATCAACATCGGCGTGGCAACATCGACTAGGCGTTGGTTTCCACCCAGCGATCCGCTTTGGCGCTGATTCGACCAGCCTTGTGGTCAGATCCGCAACGATCTGAGCGGCCAGCCTCGTCTTTCCCTGTTTGGCAATCGGCGTGGCTGGCATTGCCGCTGATCGTGCTGGCATTGAGCGGCTGTCAGTCGCTCGTACCTACCAAGCCCGCCCCGGCGTCAGCACTGGCCCGGGAGCGCATCGAACGATCCCTGGCGCTGCTCGGCTCGACGCAGGCCAGCGACGCCGAGCGCGCCAAGGCTCAGGCCCAGTATCGGCGCACCCTAGAGCGCGTCCTGCCCGCAGTTGCCGAGGGTCGGACCGCACCCGAGCTGAGCATGGCGCCCGCTGATCCGCCGGACTGGCGCGATCCACGGGAGTTGGCCGAGATCGATCCGGTGCGGCGGCCTCCCAAGCCGGATGCTGGCCTGCAGCGTCCTGGGCTCGGTACCCCGGCAGTCGGGCATATCGTCCCGGGCGGGGCCAACGCACCCAGACGCGGCTACCGGGTGCCGATGACGGCCCTGGCCTTGCCAGTACCTGAGACCGACCAACTCCAGGTTGCCCTCGCTGATCCGCTGCGCGTGGAATCGATCGATCTCGGTCCTGCCGCCGGACCGCACGGCCAGCGCCAGCCGCTGCCGGTCGCCATGGACCTCGATGCGCCGCTGGATGCCGCTCGCGCACTGGGGCCGCGTCCGCTCGCTGGTCTGCGCTATCTGTTGCGTGCGGATCGCTTTGAGGGTCAGTCGCGGCTCACCTTCTTGCAGCCATTCGATCCCGATAAGCGACCTCTGGTGCTGGTGCACGGCTTGATGACGACGCCGCAGATGTGGAATCGGCTAGTGCGCGAGCTGCTGGCGGAGCCGATGGTACGCAAGCACTATCAGATCTGGTTCTTTTACTATCCGACGGCCCAGCCGGTGCCGCTCTCGGCGTTTCAGCTTCGTCAAGAACTGGATCGAGCGGCGCAACACCATGGGCTCAAGCTGCCGATGGTGCTGGTGGGCTACAGCATGGGCGGCGTGCTCGCGCGCGCCCAGGTCGCGGGGCTGGATGCTGCGGCGGCCGAGCAGGTGGCGCCGGGGGTCAGCGAACTGCCGCCGAGCAGCCCCGTGCATCAGGCGTTGATCTTCGAACCTCGCAGCGATGTCAGCCGCGTGGTGTTCATGTTCACGCCGCATCGGGGTAGCCGGCTCGCCACCTTCAATGCCGCGCTCTGGTTTTCGCGTCTGATCCAGCTACCACACTGGCTGCGTCACGAGGTTCAGGCGGTTGCCGATCGCCTCGTGGGGTTCGAGGACGGTGCCTTGCCGACCAGTATCCAGGGCCTATCGCCAGACTCGCCGTTCTTGGGCGTGCTCGATGCGGCCGAGATTCAGGTGCCTGCGCACTCGGTGATGGGCAACCGTGGGCGGCGTGGCGAACTCGCGCAAAGCTCCGATGGCGTTGTGCCCTTTTGGAGTGCGCACCTGCCGAGCGCTGAATCGGAACTCGTCGTGCCGACCGGCCACGGTGGCTTCGATCATCCGCAGGCGGTCAAAGAGCTGATCCTGATCCTGCGGCGAGACCTGGCCGCGAGTGGCCAGCCTGATCAGGCGCTTAGCAAGCGCTCATCAGTCGCTCATCAGGCGCAGACCCGCCGGTGAAAGGCGGGCACACCCAGCGCTCAATACTCAAGCTCGAAGGCGGCCCCGGCGCGCGCCCCGCTATCGGCACCGACATCGGTCTCCAGGCGAATCCGCGGGCTGACCTGCATGCGCAGAACGCCCTGAGTCTCGCCCGAGCGCGCACCCTGGCGTGCGCCAAGATAGACGCGCTCATTCAGATAACGACCACCCTCGAGGATCGACTCGCGGCTACGGGTTCCGGTCACATCGGTCTCCTGTCCAAGGCGTAGCCGATCGAGCCCAAGCCCGCTGCGGGTGCGCTCGAGCAGACCGATGCCCAGCCCGTCGATGCCCGCCAAGGATGCAGCGGCAAGGCCGAGGCGGGCGACCTGCAGCGCGGAGAGTCGGGACTGCGACAGACCAAACAACAGCCGGCTGAGCACCTCGTCCTCCGGCATATCGGGCTCGCCACTGAGGCGGATCTCCGGCGCGCGCGCGGTCCCTTCGACCGCTAGGATTGCGGTTGCTCCGGCAGCCTGTACCCGCGCCTCAAGGTCGAGTGTTGGATCGAGCACCGATGCGCCGTCGAAGCCGATGCGTCCACGCGTGAAGCGCAACTGCTGGCCGACGAGCGCATAGTCGCCGCGCAACAGCCGGAAGTCGCCAATGATCGCCGGCTCGGCGAGCGAGCCGCGGGCGTTGATCTCGCCGCCGAGTTCGGCATCGATGCCGCGACCGGTTAAGGTCAGCGCCCGTGGGGCACTGATCAGCAGGTCCAGCCCGATCGAGGCTGGCGACCAGCCGGCATCCTGATTGCCGTTGGCCCATTGCGAGCGCTGCCGGTGGGTCCGTGGCTGGCGCCGGACGCCCACCTCCTTGACCTCGAGACGGGCCACAGTGACCGGAAGGCGGTCGGGAATCCGCAGATCGATCCGTTCGAACTGAACGCGACCACTCAACTCCGAGCCTCGTGCCAGTGCGCCGCGCAGGCGCAGGTCGGCGTCCGCTTGCAGGTGTCGCTGGTCGAGCTGGAACGGGCTGGCCTTGCGCGCACTCAGCGCGAGGTCGATCGGCTGGTCTGGAGCAAGCCAGCCCAGTGTCCCGCTTAGCTGGATGTCTCCCGGGCCAGCGCTGGCGCTCAGACGCTCGACCCTCAGCGTCTCATCGGCGAGCCGCAGTGCACCGTCGATCTCGGTCAAGACCAAGCCGAGCCGACGATCCCGCCAGGCGCCGTGGGCAAGCTCGAGCAAACCGTCGAGCTTTGGCTGCGCAAGACGGCCGCCGATCCCTAGGTCTAGGCTGATCTGCCCCTCCAATTGCCGGCCAGCGGCGCTCAGCAAGGGATTGAACAGCGAGGTATCGATCTGGCCGCAGGCGCGCAGCGCTAAGTCGCCGAGTTGCCCAGTCAGTTCGAGCGACGCTCGGGTGCCGACCAGGGCCAGCGCCTCGATCGTCGTTGCCGTGGCGCCGAACTGCAGCGCCAGCCGCAGCTCGCCGGGAGGCAGGCTGCGGCCCATGCCGTCGGGCCAACGGACCTCGCGGGCGAGCAAATCGAGTCGGCCAAGCGGCGCGCTCACTGTTCCATCGAGTCGGGTTTCAAGAGCGATCAGGCCAGTCATGCCGCGCAATGGATCAGGCAGCGGGACAGTGCTGGGCAGCAAGGCGATCAGGGTTGCGAGCGGGAGATCAATAACCCGCGCGTCGAGCGCCAGCGCCGGTACCAGGCGACCGCTGATCCCGAGCTGGCCGTTTGCCTGCTGTGTCTGTGTCGCGCTCGGGGCGAAGAGCTGGACCGCTGGCGCGTCGATGCTCAGTCCGTCACTAAAATCGATTCGCGCCGGCTCGAGCAGCCGCAATCCCTGTCCGTGCAGATCAAGCGAAGCGGTGCTGAGCCAAAGCTGGCGCTCGAATGCCTGTAGCTGCCCACTGCCCCTGAGCTGGATTGCGTTGTCAGCGGCTAGCTGCGCGAGCTGTAGCCGTCCGTCGGCAGTGAGTTCAAGGGCCGCGACCGGACCTGTCGCCCGCACCGTGAAGTCGCCCGCAAGGCCGGGTGCCTTCATGCCTGTGACCCGAATCTCAGAGCGGACCCATGACTGGTCGAGCTGGGCATCGAGTTCAGCCTGCAGTGCCAGGTTTGCATCGCTGAGGGTGATCGCGAGGTTCGCCTGCAGATTGCCGTCTCTGGCGAGCGCAGCGGAGCCCCGGAGTGCCAAATCGGGCGCGTTTTCGAGCACTCCGCTGAGCTGCAGGGTGCCGATCTCGAGATGCTGCAGCTGGATGGCAAGGGAGAGGAGCCAAGCGCTGCCGGAGCCATTGCTGCTTGCGGGTGTGCGCAGCACCTCAACCGCATCTGCGCTCAGGGATTGGATCTCGAGTTCGACGTTCAGCAGCGCGCGCGGCGCGAGCGACAAGGCGGCCTGATCGATGCGCAGCCAAGGACCTTCGGCGTCGGCGAGCACCAGTCGCTCGATCCGAGGCGCAAACGGCAGTGAGCCGCCGAGTCCGGTGATCTGGACCCGACCGCCGGTGGCTGCCTTGATCGCACTGGCCATCAGGCCAGGACCGTTCTCGCTGTTGAGCCCAATGACCAGCCCGAAGGCAACAAGAAGCGACAGCGATGGGCCCAAGGCGAGCCTTGTCCAGGTCCAAAAGCGCCTCTGTTTCCGGCCCATCAGAAGGCCTGGCCGATGCCAATATAAAGCTGCACGGGCGGGTCGTCCTCGGCAAGCGTCAGCGGGGTCGCAAGATCGACCCGCAGCGGTCCAACGGGGGTGTGGAAGCGCGCACCCAATCCGACGCCAATCGCGAGAGCGCCGAAATGGCTGAATCCGTCTGCGGAGACATCGCCGACATCCATAAAGCTCGCAAGCCCCCAACGCTCGCCGATGCGCTGGCGCAGTTCCAGGGTGCCTTCGAGCAGGGTGTCACCGCCAGCGGGCGAGCCGTTAGCGGTGCGTGGGCCAATTGACTGGAACGGGTAGCCCCGCACTGAGCCGCCACCGCCGGCATAGAAACGCCAATCGGGCGGGATCGCGCTCGAAGGAGCGCCGAAGAGGTGGCCGATCGACAGCCGCGCGGCGAGCACTCGGCGGCCAAGCAGCGCAGGGCGAGACAGGGCCTGTGCCTCGGTTGCGAGGGCATCGCCGCGACTGCCTGCGCGTCCAGACAGATCGAGATAGGCGGCAGTCACTAAACGGATCTTCACGAACGGGTCGCCATTGCCTTGCACCATTGGCGTCGGGGTCAGTTGTGCGGCCAGTCGCCAGCCGCGACGCGGGTCGAGCGGGTCGTCGCTTGCATCCCAGTCCAGTATCATCGGTAACGACAGCAGTTCAACGTGCTCGGCAGTGCTCTCTTGCAGGAGACGGGCGCGCTCGACGCCGAGGCCGGCGCCGAGCCTGAGCCGCGACGAGATGCGCTGTTCGAGCAGGGCCGACGCGGTGAGCGCATCGCGATCATAGGCCGCAAGGCGCTCGCTGACGGCGCCGAGCTTGAGTTGTAGATCCAGATCGTGCCGCCACAGATCCGGAATCCGCAAGGCGACGCTGGCCGAATCATTGATGTCCCCGATCGGCCCGGCAGAACGCTGATTGACCTCCGCAGCCAGTGTCAGCCGCTCGGCGCCGCCGAACAGGTTGCGATGGCTCCAAGCCGCCGAGAGGCTGGCGCCTTCGTCGCTGGAGTAGGCGCCGGCGAGCCGCAGCACTCGGCGCGTGCGCTCAACGACCTCGAGGCGCAGCGCGAGCCGCCCGCTTGCGTCTGGCGTGATGCCGGTTGTTAGCCGTGCCGAGGCCAAGACCCCACTGCGCATCAGCGTCCGCCGTGCGGCCTCAAGGCGGCTGGGGCTGAAGGGCTCACCCGCGTTCAGCCCGAGTCGGCGCCGCACATAGCCCTCGCGCAATCGATCGAGCCCGACGATCTCGATCTCGCCAAGCGGCAGACGCTCGCCCGGCTCGGCGCGGTAGCTGACCGCCAGGGTGCGGGTACGATGATCGACGATGGCCTCGGGCGGCGGTACCCGCGCGAACGCAAAGCCATCTTCGCGCAAGGCTTCGAGCACAGCCGCGCCTGCAGCGAGCACCTCCAGCGCACTGGCGGGCCCACCGGGCCGCAGCTCGAAAGCAGCGCGCGCCGTGGGTGGAACCGGGCCATCGAGTTGCACCTCGCCGAGCCGGTACAGCGGCCCTGGGTCGATCTGCACTTGGACCTGCACCGGAACCCGGCTATCGGCGCCTAGTACACGCTGTTCGAGTCTTGGTAGCAGGGCGCTGTCAGTGTGGTCGAGACCAGCGATACGGATCTCGATCAGCGCGTCGTAGTAACCCACGCTGCGAAGCACCAGGTCGATGCGATCGAGATCCATATCGGCGCGTGCGATCAGTCCGAACGCACCGACTGGCGCCTCCTCGCGCAGGCGCTTAAGCATTGAGCTGTCGCTGATGGTGCGGTCGAGCACTGCGTCGCCGAGCGCTTCGATCGTCAAGGTATAGGCGAGAGTCTCGGAGCGCGTCCCAAGAGGATTCTCTGCCGAGGGCCCGGCGCTGGCTAAGCTTGCTGTGCGACTGGATGCATGACAGTCCGTGATCGATAGCATCAACCAGGCGCTTGCCGAAACCAAGGTGCCGAGCAGAAGACTGCGGATTTGGGTCACTCGGCATCTCAGGGGCAAGGTTGGGGCGCTGGTTCAAGGCTAGGTGATGCCATCGGCATCCGAATAGAGGGTTCAGCGAGACATTCTAAGCACTGTTGGGGGTTGACAAACGGGGGCGCATTGAAGGTGCTACACTTCGCGCGCTCAGATCATGTAGGCAATAACTCAACCGAACGCACTGGAGGCGAGCGATCTTGCTCTATTTTTCTTCCTCTTCATCCATGAATAGCCGAGGTCGTTTGGTTGCGCTATTTTGCACGCTATTGCCGGTAGCGGCTGAGGCGGCAGCAGGGATGCAACCCTGCGCCAAGATCACCGACGATCAGCGTCGCCTTGCCTGTTATGATCGGATCAGTGGCCGTTTGCCTGAGCCAGCGCCGCGCGCGACATCGATGACAAGCGAGCCGCGCACAGCGACACGACAAGCGATGAGCGCGCCCAAGGCTGACAGATCAACGGCGGAAGCGGCGCCGTCAGTGACGTCGCCACCGCCTTCACGGTCATCGGAGTCGATGATCGAGCGCGCCTGGAGCTTTAATCCAGATAGCGATCGCTATCTTATCAAGCTCTATGAACCTAATTATCTGAATCCGGTGCGCTACCAGAGCCGCATCAACGACCAGCCTTTTACGCCGCTGTTCAGCGCAATCGAGACGTCGAACAACGGTCTCGATAACGTCGAGGCCGCCTTTCAGATCAGCTTCAAGAGCCGCTTATGGGCCACCGATGATCGTCGCTTCGGATTTTGGTTCGCGTACACCCAACAGAGTTTTTGGCAAGTCTACAACGACGAAAACTCAAGCCCGTTTCGCGATACCAACTATATGCCCGAGCTAATGGCGACCTGGCAGCCAGGGTTTTCCTTTGGCGGCTTTGAGTGGAACCTACTCGGCTTAGGCTATACGCACGAATCCAATGGCCGCGCCGATCCCATCTCGCGCAGTTGGGATCGGCTGATCGCCCAGATTGGGATCGAGAAGGACGACTTCGCGCTGTTGATCCGACCCTGGGTCAGGATCGATGACAAGCGTTCGGATAAGGACAACCCCGACATCACCGACTATTACGGCCATGGCGATATGACCGCCGTCTACAAATGGCGTGACCATAGCTTTACGCTCATGGCGCGCGGTAACCTCTCCGAGGCCAAGGGCGCCGTGCGTGCAAGCTGGATGACACCAGCGCTCGTTGGGCCGCTGCGCGGCTATCTGGTCGGCTTCAGCGGTTACGGCGATACCCTGATCGATTACAATTTCAAGCAGAACACGATCTCGGTTGGAGTTGCACTGAATGACATGTTTGATCGATAGTCATCGACTCACCTTGAGGCCGCGACCTATCGGCCGGTTGCTGCATAAAGCATTGCACTGCTCAGGGCCGAGACCGATAAACTTTGCTGCGTCAACATAAGATTATAACGCGAGCCTGTTCGTCTGCGATCGGGCGATTGGCTCGGTTAAGATGGCGAATCGTTTTAACGGTAAGAAACTCATCAGCATGGCCGAAAACGTCGCGCGTCTCCTGATTGTTGATGATCAACCGGCATCGATTGGCCTCCTGATCGCCTACTTGAAGGGTCGCGATATTGACCTCTTGGTCGCGCAGACAGGCGAAGACGGCCTGAGAATTGCCGCCCAAGGTCAGCCCGATCTGATCCTGCTCGATGTCCGGATGCAAGGGTTGGATGGGTTTAGCGTTTGCCAACGTCTCAAGGCGTCGTTAACCACGCGCTCGATCCCGGTGATCTTTCTCTCCTCGGCGATTGAGATAGAGGATAAATTGCGCGGATTTGCCGCAGGTGGGGTGGATTACATCACCAAGCCCTTTTCTGAGCAGGAGGTGCTCGCGCGGGTCTACCTGCGGATCGGCAACCACCAACAGTTAAGCGCCTTGAGCAGCCAGGCGCTTGATGAGCTTGATGACATCCCGCTGTCGGCCTCGGCAAATCGGCTCGACCAGCGTCTCTTTACCGATGCGGTCGCGGTGCTGACCAAGCGGCTCATCGACCCGCCAAACGCAGTTGAATTAGCGCATCGGGTCGGGACCAATCAGCAGCGATTGACGCGCATCTTCCGCGAACAGGTTGGGATGAGCGCCTATGAATACCTACAAGAGATGCGCCTAGAGCGGGGGCGTAGCCTGTTACTGGAGACGGATCTGCAGATCCAGTTGATCGCGGATCGGGTTGGCTATCGTATGAAGGCGCGGGCGGACCGTCTGGAGCGCCGAGCGGCAGGTCCGCTTGATTACAGGGTCAACACTACCTCTCGGACGCGGCCTTGGCGGCAGCCTGCCAGGCTGCTGGATCGAGCTGAGCAGCGAGCGCGTGCAGGCCGTCGAGATCGATACTGGCGGCGCGGCGTTCGATCGCTTGCCAGAGACTCAGGTAGTCGGGATGGGTCTGGCTCATGCGTTGCGCCCACTGCCGAATGCCGATGAGCGCGCCGAGGGAGAGCAGGCGCCGCAGCTCGGCGAGCTGTTCCGCGCAGCAGTGCGCTGGTAGCGAGCGCGCCGGTAGCAAGTCCGCCATGGACTGCGCTTGATCCCATGGCCCGCTGTCGATGCAATCCGAGGCCGTCTCGCTGTACTCCCACTCCAGCCCGAGCAGGCGTTCGAGAATGTCAACCAAGGCCGTGGTGGAGAGAGGCTTCAGCGCGGCGTCATCAAAGTTGATCTCGGGCGCGAAGCCCTTGGGTCGCTTCAGCGGCGCGGCCGAGATCACCGCCACGGGCAATGTGCGATGCACTGCTGACTCACGCACCTGGCGCAGGAATTCCCAGCCGTCGATCTGCGGCATGAACTGATCGACCAACGCCGCATCGGGCCTTGGATCTGCGTGCTGCAGTCGTTCAAGCGCCTGCGCACCGTTGTCGGCCTGCAAGACATCAAAGCCCCAGTGCTCGCAGCTCTCGGCCAGAAATGCGCGGCTGCTGGCGAGGTCATCAACGATCAGTAAGGTTCGCGGTGGCCCGAGATAACCGAGGATCTCAGGCTGCTGCTCGACACTAGACGTTGGTTGGGTATCGGTTTGGGCCAGGTTCAGATCGACACTAAAGCGGCTACCGGAGCCTGGCTCTTGCGAGCTGCTGACCTCGATGCGCCCGCCCATCGCGTTCGCTAGCTGCTGACTGATGGTCAGACCCAAGCCCAATCCAGGCTCTCGATCGTAGCGGTCGAGGCGCTTGAATGGCCCGAAGATGGCGGCTTGATGCTCGGGCGGGATGCCGATCCCGGTATCGCTGACGGAGAAGCGCAGTCGGAGCTGTCCTTCCCCCGTGTCTTCTGCGCCCGCTGCTGACCCCGGCTCTGCCAGCGCGCGATCAGCGCCAGTGCGAGCGGATCGGTGAAGCCGTTCGATGCGCAGCTCGATCTCGCCGTTTTGGGTAAATTTGCAGGCATTGCCGAGCAGGTTGCGCAGGATCTGGGTCACTCGGCGCTCGTCGGCGATGACCCAATCGGACTCGCCGACGTCGATGCTAGTGTTCAGTCGATTGCCGTTGCGGGCGGCCAAGGGCTGATAGCTCGCCTTCAGATCTGCGGCCAAAGCCGCCAGCGAGAGCGGTGCCCTGTCGAGCACGATGGGTTTGGCGTCACCGCGGCTGAAGTCGAGGATCTCATCGATCAATCGCAACAACTGGTGGCCGCTCTTCTCGATCACGGAGAGACGCTCGCGCTCCTGCGGAGCGGCTTGGCGCAGTAACAGCTGCGCGTAGCCGAGGATGTCATGCAAGGGTGCGCGCAGCTCATGGCTGGCGGTGGAGAGGAAGTTCGACTTCGCCTCGCTATCGGCCTGGTCACGGCGGCTGGCTTCGCGCAGCGCGCGGGTCTGCTCCTCCACCGCTGCGGCCAGTCTGGCGTTCTCCAGGCGTTGCTGCTCAAGCGTGCGCTGCCGCTCGGCGGCCTCGCGCTCGGCGAGTTGGCGCTCCAGATCAGCGGCGAGATCGCGCCGGCTGCGGCTCTCGATGGCGACGATGCCGAACGCAAACGACAATAGCGCGAACAGATAGAGCAGCATGATCGAGTCGTTGTAGAGATCGAGGTTGATCACGCCATTGATGACGATGATCCGGCCCAGCACGACGATCCAATAGAAGCCGAACAGGGCCATGAGGAGGTTGCCGTAAGGCCGTTTGCGAATGCTGCGAGCCGACCAGGCCGCCATGGCCAGCGAGCCGCTCACTGTGAGAATCGGCACGAAGTAGGGCGTCAGTGCCGGAAACAGTCTGGGCTGCAGCGGCACCAGGTAGACGAACTCATAGATGGCGGTCCCCGCCAACCAGATCGCGACGATCATGTAGCGCCAGTCGCCCTGCACCAGCAGCACCAGCACGATCGCGAGGATGAACCCGAGCAGCGCCACCAAGGCCTCGTGCATGCGAGCGGTCTGGCGCTCGCGTGTCTCGGGGTCATAAAGCGTGGCGACGACCGGACCGAAGGTCTTGTCTTGGAGACGCAGCACGAGCAGCAAGCGCTGCGCCGGCGAAAGGTTGACGGTAAAGCTGGCTTCGGGTATCGAGAGGCCCCGTTCCTCGATCAGAACCTGCTGTCCGGACGCGTATTGAGCGACCACTGCGCCGGTCTTCGCATCGACGGCGAACAAGCGCACGTCCCAGCGTCGCCGGGATTGCAGCACCAGCCAGCGCTCGATCGGGTGCTCGGAGCTGTTCTCGATGGCGCCGAGCATCCAGAGGGTTGTTGGCGTGAAATGGGACGCGCGTACAGCCGGGTCGGTGCCGGATTGCCAGGCCTGCGGAGGCAGCGCGAGGATGCGCTCCAGCTCACCCGCGACCATGGGCAGATCCGGTGCTTCCTTGCGGATCGGTAGTCGCGTGGAGAGGGAGTTAGGCGGCGTCGTTTCGGCAAGATCGAAGCCCTCGAGCGCCAGGGCAGCGCTCGAGGTGGGTAAGGTCACGGTCGAATCTGCGCTCGCGGTCGCTATTGCGGTCGCGCTTGAGAATAGCAGCAGGAGCCAGAGCAGCGCTTGTGGGTAAAGGATCGTGGCTGTCACTCATGCACGCTTTTCAACGGGGGCCAGCTTAGCGGAAAACCGCTTTGACCGACCAGACCGCCTGCTTAGGCCGATCGTCAGACCGACGAACAGGCGACGTCGTCGCTGAGTAACCTTGTATTCTCAAACTTAAACCCAAGAGCCGGGGCGGCTCGGATCGAGTCAGCAACCTGACCCTGGCCTGCAACGGGTCGGGTCGTCGCTCAGGTACTCAAAGGCGAGTTCGGCCTGGTACCGCTGGAGATCAAACATACCCAGCATGTGGGTGCCCGATCACTGCGCGCACTGCGCGATTTTGTCCGCGAACGCGGCTGTCGCTACGGCATTCTCGTCAACAACGACGAACAGCCACGCCAGCTGGATGAAAAGCTGATCGGCATCCCCTTCGCGGCGTTGTAACAGGCGGTGCGACAAGTGGTCATGATGAATTGGAAGGATCGATTGATCTTAACATTAAAAATGAGCATGTTCGATATTTTTCTTAGCTCGCGTATGTCTTTTTTGTATTCGCCCAATCATCTTGTTGACATTGCCAATCCTGCTTAACCCGATTAGACTTTATGACCCCGCGTGATCTGCGTCTGGTTTGGTTGGAAGCAGCCCTAATCGACCAATTCTATACGGCGGCGCCATTCCCGGCTGCGGCGGTGCTGCGGTCAAAGCCGGCGTGATCGGCGCTGGCGTCGAGGCGCTCGACCGCCGGCTGAGGCAGTGGCCAGTCGCGGGCTTGGCCTTGCTCGTTCTATCGTTGCTGTTCTGGGGCAGGGTGCTCAATGGGCACTGAAGGCGACCGGACTGTTTCATTCAACAGGCTGTTTTATCGAGCAGACCGACTCGGGATCGAGTACTGTTCCGCGCATCGAACCGACTTGGCTCAAGCGTCTTCATCCCCTTCACTCAACCATCACGGAGTCCTCATGCGGCGAATCCTGGGTCTCTTTTTTCTGTCGAGCGCGATCGGACTGGTCGCCTGCGAGCCAGGCACTCAAACAGCCGGCACCGGTACACCGCCGCCACCGCCAGCCGTTGGCGTGGCGCCCGTGGTGGAGCGTGAGATGACGCCGAGCATGGAGTTCGTCGGTCGGGTCGAAGCGATCGATGCCGTCGATCTGATTGCGCGGGTCAACGGCTTCCTCACCGAGCGCACCTTCGAAGAGGGCGGGATGGTCAAGGCCGGCGATCTGCTGTTCCGCCTCGAACGCGAGCCGTTCGAGGCCACGCTGGTCGCGCGCCGTGCCGATGTCGAGCGCGCCACGGCCACGCTGACCAACGCGCGGTTGCAGCGCGAGCGGCTTGAGCCCTTGATCCAACGCGGCGGTGCCACCCAGGCCCAGCTCGATGCCGCCGTCGCCGCCGAGCAGGAGGCGAGCGCGGCGCGCGACGCGGCGCAGGCGGCGCAGCAGCGCGCCGAGATCGAGCTTAGCTACACCGAGATTCGCGCCTCATTCGATGGCCGTATCGGTCGCGCTTCCTTCGCCGAGGGCGCCGTGGTGGGGCCGGCGTCGGGACCGCTGGCGCGGCTGGTGCGCATCGACCCGATCTTCGTCAATATCCCGATCAATGATCGCGCGATGCTCGCGGTGCGGCGGATGCAGGACAGCAGCGATCAGTTCCTGCCCTACATCCGCCTGGCCGATGGCGTGATGCTCGAAGCGCCCGGCCGCTTCGATTTCTTCGATCCCGAGGTCGATCAAACCACCGATACGGTGCGCGTGCGCGCTCGTTTCGACAACGACACACAGTTGCTGCTGCCAGGCCAGTTCGTCACCGTGGTGGCCAGTGCGGCCCAACCCGAAACCGCCATCGTGGTGCCGCAGATCGCGGTGCAGCAGGATCAGGCCGGGCGCCTAGTGCTGGTGGTCGATCCCGAGAACCAGGTCAAGCTGGTGCGCGTCACCCTCGGTGACCGCATCGATACTGACTGGATCGTCCTGTCCGGGCTCGAGCCTGGGCAGCATGTGATCGTCGAGGGCTTGCAGAAGGCGCGTCCCGGCATGCTGGTGCAACCGACCCCGACCGCGCTCTATCGCGAGGACTGATCCATCATGTTCTCCGCCTTCTTCATCAATCGCGCGCGCTTCGCGATGGTGATCTCGCTGGTGATCATCATCGCCGGCACCATCGCCATTCAGGTGCTGCCGGTCGCGCAATTCCCAGACATCGTGCCGCCGCAGGTCTCGGTGCAGGGTCGTTACCCCGGCGCCAATGCCGAGGTGGTCGCCGAGACCGTCGCCGCGCCGATCGAGGCCGAAGTCAACGGCGTCGACGACATGCTGTACATGACCTCGACCAGTGACAACACCGGCAGCTACCGGCTCGATGTCACCTTCGCCGTCGGCACCGATCCGGACATCGCTGCGGTCAACGTGCAGAACCGGGTCGCGCTGGCGCTGCCGACCCTGCCGTCCGAGGTGACCCAGCAGGGTGTCTCGGTGCGCAAGCAGTCGACCAACATGCTGCTGACGGTGAATCTGCTCTCGCCAGAACGCTCCTACGACCGGTTGTTCCTCTCCAACTACATGGAGATCAACATCCGCGATGCGCTGGCGCGCATCCCTGGCGTGGGCGAGGCGAGCCAGTTTGGGCCGCTCGATTACGCGATGCGCATCTGGCTCGACCCGCAGGTGATGACCGCGCTCGGGGTCAGCGAGGCGGAGGTGGTCGATGCCATTCGCCGGCAGAACCTGCAGGCCGCGGTCGGCCGGCTCGGCGCACCTCCCGGCAACGAGAGCCGCGCCTTCACCTATGGTCTGCAGGCGCAGGGGCGGCTCACCGAGATCGCTGAGTTCGAGGCGATCCTGGTGCGCAGCAATCCGGACGGCTCGACCATTCGGCTCGGCGATGTCGCGCGCATCGAACTCGGCGCCCAGACCTATGATGCCAATGCCTGGATCGATGGGGCGCCAACGGCCGCGCTCGGCATCTACCTCTCGCCCGGCGCCAATGCGCTGGAGACCGCTGACCGCGTCTATTCGACCCTCGAGCAGATCGCCGAGCGCTTCCCGGACGATCTGGAATACGCGATCTATTACGACACCACCGACTTCGTGCGCATCAGCATGCGCAATGTGGTCATCACCTTGATGCAGGCGCTGGCCTTGGTCATCCTGGTGACCTACATCTTCCTTGGCGATTGGCGCTCGACGCTGGTGCCGGTGCTAGCGATTCCGGTCTCGGTGGTCGGCACCTTTGCGATCTTGCTCGCCTCCGGGCTGTCGATCAATACGGTGTCGATGTTCGCGGTCATCCTCGCCATCGGTATCGTCGTCGACGACGCCATCGTCGTGGTCGAGAACACCCAGCGCCTGATCGACGAAGACAAGCTCAGCGCTAAGGAGGCCGCCAAGCGCGCGATGGCGCAGGTCACCGGCCCGATCATCGCCACCACGCTAGTGCTCTATGCGGTGTTCGTGCCGACCGCCTTTTTACCCGGCATCACCGGCCAGCTCTATCTGCAGTTTGCGGTGACCATCTCGGTGGCGGTGACGATCTCGTCGCTGGTGGCCTTGACCCTGAGCCCGGCGCTTTGCGGTCTGCTGCTGCGTCCCTCGCGCGCGCCGCGCGGTCCGCTGCGCTGGTTCAACCAGGGGCTCGACTGGACCCGCAACGGTTACGCCAAGCTGGTCTCAAGCCTCGGCAAGCGCTCGATCGTCGCGCTGCTGGTCATCATCGCCAGCGGCGTCGGCGCCGGCTGGCTGTTCAATCAGGTGCCGACTGGCTTCATCCCGAGCGAGGATACCGGGTACTTCTTCGTCGATGTCTCGCTGCCCGATGCCTCCTCGGTGGCGCGCACTGGCGCGGTGCTGGAACAGGTGCAGCAGATGCTGTCGGCCGAGGAGGAGATCGACCATGTGCTCACCGTGGCTGGTTTCAGTCTGCTGGCTGGGGTGCGCTCCAGCGGCGGTCTGGCGATCGCCATCCTGAAGAACTGGGACGACCGCCCGGGGGCGCAGAGCAGCTCTGCGGCGGTGCTGGCGCGGGTGCAGCCGCAGTTGCTGTCGATCCCCCAGGCGACGGTGTTCGCCTTCGCCGCGCCGCCGATCCAGGGCCTGGGCACCGCCGGCGGGATCGAGATGGAGCTGTTGGATCTGGCCGGCCGGCCACCGGATGAGCTGGCGCAGGCGCTGCAGGGCTTTATCATCAACACCCATGGAAACCCCGAGATCCAACGCGCGTTCTCGACCTTCAGCGCACGCACGCCACAGCTGTTCTTGGACATCGACCGCAACAAGGCCGAGACCCTGGGCGTGCGGCTGTCGGATCTGTTCCTGACCTTGCAGGCCAATCTCGGCTCGCTCTATGTTAACGACTTCAACCTGTTCGGGCGCACCTTCCGCGTCTTCCTGCAGGCCGATGCGCCGTTTCGGATGAGCCCCGAGGATCTGTCGCGGCTGCATGTGCGCAACGCGCGTGGGCAGATGGTGCCGCTGGCGTCGCTGGTCACGATTGAGCCGGTGCTCGGGCCGGAGAGTACGCGGCGTTTCAATATGTTCCGCTCGGCGAGCGTGAATGTGACACCGGTTGGCAGCACCGGTGAGGGCATCGCGGCGCTGCGGGAGATCGAGCGCACGTCGCTGCCGGACGGCTTCGCGATCGACTGGAGCGGCACCACCTTCCAAGAGGTGCAGGCCGGTGGCGAAGCGGCGGTGGTGTTGGCGCTGGCGCTGCTGTTCGTCTACCTGTTCCTGGTCGCCCAGTACGAGAGCTGGACGGTGCCGACCTCGGTTATCCTCTCGGTGGTGATCGCCGCCGTCGGTGGCCTGGCGGCGACTTGGGCAGTGGGGCTGGACAACAACGTCTACACTCAGATCGGGCTGGTGATGCTGATCGGCCTGGCCAGTAAGAATGCGATCCTGATCGAGTTCGCCAAGCAGCTGCGCGAGGAGGGCTTGCCGGTCCAGCAAGCGGCAGCCGATGCGGCACGTATCCGCTTCCGCGCGGTGCTGATGACCGCGTTCAGCTTCATCCTCGGCATGCTGCCGTTGGTGCTGGCGACCGGCGCCGGTGCGGCCAGTCAGGTCTCGCTTGGTGTCGTGGTGCTTGGCGGTATGATCGCGGCGACGGTGTTCGGCATCATCGTGATTCCGCCGCTGTATGTGTTGGTGCAGACCCTGCGTGAGCGGGTGAAGGGTAGCGAGGACGAAACGGGGGCCGATTGCCGCTCCTGAGTGCGTTGTACCCTCATCGACCCCTCAATGTGTCTGGTTTTTGTTTGACGTTAGGTGCTTGATGAGCGTGATTAAATGTCCCGCTTCTTTTGTCAACGAGTCGCCGCGCAGGCGAATGAGGTCAACTATGCTGCAGAAACTTGTCCATGATCTTCACGGCTCTAAGGTCGATGGTCTTGCTAAGACCTTCCAGCGCACCGGTCGCATCGGGTTCTGGGTGCAAGTCGTGATGGGCGCCTTTCCGGTGCTCCTCATGCTCTATGTGTTCACTTTTTCCGGAAGTATCACAGGACCGCGTCAAGGCTTGCCGATTGTGAGCTATCTCGCCGTGGTTAATCTGCTGTTGCTAGTCTTCGTGGTCTTTTGGTTTTCCCGCTATCCGAGCTTAGGACGTAAAATTAGCAACACCGCGACGCGCCCCAGCGAGAGCAGCGTGACGCGGACGGTGTGGGTGGGGCTGTTAGCGAGCAGCCTGGGGATCCTCCTCTCGATCCTGTTCATGATGATCGAGGTCGCGCAGTTGTTGTTCTATTTCATGTCGGCGCCGCAGGGTGGTTTGGCGGCTATTCAAGCGGTCCAAACCGCAGCCGATGGATCCTGGGTGTCGGCGGTGGATTTCGCTAGCCTGATGGCCTTGGTGTCGATTCTCGCCGCCGAGGTGTTGGCGACCATCTTTGGCCTCTGGCTGCTGTTCCGCACCACCCATACCTACGAAGCGCTTGAGGGCTGAGTCGCAGGACGGGGGCGTTCAGCGCCTCTAACCACGGGGGCGGCCCGCTCGGCGGGTCAGCCTTCCTTGGAAGGCTAAGACGCAGCGCCGGCTCGCGGCACTAGGCGCCAGTGGCCGAAGACCGGATTGCCGCGCACCTCCAAGCCCAGCTCGCGCAGCCAGTCGGCGACCCGGTGGTTGGAGTTGTCAGCAAGCGTATAATCGCGCGGGTCCGGCACGAATTCGAGTCCGAAGCGACGATTGAAGTGGCGCTGCTCGGCGTCGGCAAAGACGCGCTCCAAACGCGCCACGAGCGCATCGATGCGGATGGCCGGGGCGCTGACGGCAAGGATCTCAAGCTGATCGTCGGGCCACTGTCGGCGCAGCGCGGCCGGCGTCGGCGGACCTGCCAGCGTGCCTCGGCCAAGCGCTCCGGCGGTCGGCACAAACAGGGTCGGCAGTGCCCGCAACGCGCCGGTTTCACGCTTCGCGTACCAGCGCCAATCGCCATAGGCATAGCGCACCAGCGAGCCGTCGGCGCGGGTCAACACCAGACTGCTGTGGCGGCCATGGTCGAGCAGCAGTACTGGCCGATGGTCGGAACCCGGCGTCGGCACGGTGACCTGGGCGGCGCAGCCGGGCAGCGTCAGCAGCGCTGTGATCAGCATGGCGATCAGCACGGCAATCGGCCGCACTGGCATCGGACGCTGTAATGTGGCAGGGTCGATCCGAGGCGCGCCGGCGATGGCGTCGGCGTCGCCCCGATCGGAACCGCGTCCACCGGCACCTCGGAGATCCCGTTGCATCACGCTGAACCGTTCGTCCTGTTTGAGACCGCGCATCTGCTCGCGCTGGCCCTGGTGGCCCTGGTTGGACTCGCCCTGCCGCTCGCCGCCCGACACTGGCTCTCCCCAGCCCGGCAGGTGCACCTCGGCCAACTGCTGGGGCTCATCTTACTGCTGCAGGAAGTCGCCAGCCTCTGGCTGCGCATCCAGTTTTACGGCGAACCCTGGACCGGGGTCTTACCCTTGCATCTGTGCGGCCTGGCCATGCTGCTGACCGCCTGGACCTTGCTGTGGCGCCACTATCGCGCCTATGAGATCGTCTATTTTTGGGCCTGGGGCGGCACCCTGCAAGCCTTGCTGACACCGGACCTGCAGGA
>PWTO01000288.1 GCA_003562815.1 Chromatiaceae bacterium
GCACCTCGGCCGGGTCCACCTCCCAGGTATTCAGGATCTTGCCGCGCAACGGCATGATGGCCTGGAACTCGCGATCGCGCGCCTGCTTGGCCGAGCCGCCGGCGGAATCGCCCTCGACCAGGAACAGCTCGGTGCGGGCGGGGTCGGTGGCGGTGCAATCGGCCAGTTTGCCCGGCAACGCCGGCCCCTGGGTCACGCGCTTGCGCGTCACCGCGCGCCCGGCGCGCAAGCGCGCCTGGGCGGCGCCGATGGCGATCTCGGCGATGCGCTCGCCGTCGCCGACATGCTCGTTGAGCCAGAGACTGAAGGCATCCTTGACCACGCCGGAGACGAAGGCCGCGCACTCGCGCGAGGACAGGCGCTCCTTGGTCTGACCGGAGAACTGCGGATCGGCCAGCTTCACCGAGAGCACCCAACTGGCGCGCGCCCAGACATCGTCCGGCGCCAGTTTGACGTTGCGCGGCAGCAGATTGCGGAACTCGCAGAACTCGCGCACCGCCTCGGTCAGACCGCTGCGAAAGCCGTTGACATGGGTGCCGCCCTGCACCGTCGGGATCAGATTGACATAGCTCTCGCTCACCTGCTCGCTCGCCTCGGGCAGCCAGGTCACGGCCCAGCTTGCGGCCTCGGTCTTGCCCTCGAGCGCGCCGACGAAAGGCACCTCCGGCACCCGCTCGGCACCACCGAGCGCTTCGCTCAGATAGTCGCGCAAGCCGTCGGCATAGCACCACTGCTGCTCCTCGCCGCTGGCTTCGTCACGAAAGCGCACCTCAAGCCCCGGGCAGAGCACGGCCTTGGCGCGCAGCAGATGGGTCAGTTGGCGCACCGAGACCTTGGGCGTGTCGAAATACCCCGGATCGGGCCAGAAGCGCAGCCGCGTGCCGCTGTTGCCGCGCCCGACCCGGCCGATCGGGGTCAGCGCCTCGACCTTGTGGCCATCGGCAAAGGCCATGCGATATTCCTGGCCATCGCGCTTGACCCAGACCTCCAAACGTTTGGAGAGCGCATTCACCACCGACACACCAACCCCGTGCAGACCGCCGGCGAAGCGGTAGCTGCTGCCTGCGGTGAACTTGCCCCCGGCATGCAGTTTGGTCAGGATGACCTCGACGCCGGGCAGCCCCTGCTGGGGGTGCATATCCACCGGCATGCCGCGCCCGTCATCGCAGACCTCGATCGAGCCGTCTTGGTACAGGGTCACATCGATGCGGGTGGCTTTGCCGACCAGCGCCTCGTCGACGCTGTTGTCGATCACCTCCTGCGCGAGATGGTTCGGACGCGTGGTATCGGTGTACATGCCCGGGCGCTTGCGCACCGGGTCCAGGCCGCTGAGAACCTCGATCGCCGAGGCATCGTAATTACCGCTCATCGCGGGGTCGAACGCTCCTTAACAGAGAAAAACCGATCTGGCCCTAGGGCCGCGTTGACCGGTCAAAGCCAGCTAAGTTAACTTAGAGTGAAACCTCTGTTCAAACGCCCAATGAGCGAAGACAAGATCGACGACCCCAAGCAGTTCGAGGCTTCATTGCAGGCGCTAGAGACGCTCGTCGATCAGCTCGAGCGCGGCGACCTCGGCCTGGAAGCCTCGCTCGCCGCCTTCGAGCAGGGCATCCGGCTCAGCCGTGGCTGCCAACAGGCGCTCGATCAGGCCGAGCAACGCATACGTATCCTCAGCGAGCCCTCGGAGGACGCCGAACCCGAGCCGTTCGTCGGCGCCATGCCTCCCCCGAGCGACTGATCCCGAGTAGCGGACGACCTCCGCATTCCCCTCCCGTCACCGATAAGCGATTGGCCCCATGCAAGACGCCCCCCGCCTCAAGACCTTTCTCAAAGACTGCCAAGAACGGGTGGCGCGGACCCTGGAGCGTGTCCTGCCCGCCGCCGAGCAGCCGCCGACGCGGCTGCATCAGGCGATGCGCTACGCGGTGCTCGGCGAAGGCAAGCGCGTGCGCCCCACCCTGGCCTACGCCAGCGCGCGGGCCCTCGACCTCGAGCCTGAGCGCGTCGATGCCGGCGCCGCTGCGGTCGAGCTGATCCATGCCTATTCGCTGATCCATGACGATCTGCCGGCGATGGACGACGATGACCTGCGGCGTGGACGGCCAAGCTGCCACAAAGCCTTCAATGAGGCGACCGCAATCCTTGCTGGCGATGCGCTGCAGACCCTCGCCTTCGGGATTCTGGCGCAGGATGTCACGGCCGCTCCCGAGGCGCTCGCGCGCCTGCGCATGTCGGCCGCGCTGGCGCGCGCCGCAGGCTCGATCGGTATGGCCGGCGGCCAAGCCTTGGATCTGGAGTCCGAAGGCAGCGACCTCGATCTGGTCATGCTCGAGAACATCCACATCCACAAGACCGGCGCGCTGATCCGCGCCAGCGTGCAGATGGCCACCCTCGCCTGTCCCGAGTTGGAGCCGGCCAAGGCCGAGGCCCTGGATCACTATGCCAAGTGCATCGGCCTGGCGTTCCAGATCCAGGACGACCTGCTCGACGTCGAGGGCGAAACCGATGTCATCGGCAAACAGAGCGGTGCCGATGCCGCCCACGAGAAAGCGACCTATCCGTCGTTGTTGGGTATCGTCGCAGCCCACGAAGCCGCCAACGACCTGGTGTCGGACGCCCTCGCCAGCCTCGAGCCGTTCGGCGCGGGTGCCGATCCGCTGCGTTGGATCGCGCGTTATATCGTCAGCCGGGACCGCTGATCCGCACCCTCGCTAGCGCCGCACATCAAGACAGCCGCCGGCTAACCTGTTAGTTTGGACCCTTAAGATCGCCGACTCCTCCTGATATCCAGGCCCATGCAAGATAAGGTTGTCGTCAAAGACCTCTACAAGATCTTTGGACCCGAGCCTGACCGAGCCCTAGAACTGCTCGATCAAGGGCTCTCGAAGGCGGAGATCTTCGAACAGACCCGCACCACGGTTGGCGTGCAAAAGGCCGACTTCAGCATCCGCGAAGGCGAGGTGTTCGTGGTCATGGGGCTCTCGGGATCGGGCAAATCGACCCTGGTGCGCATGCTCAACCGCCTGATCGAGCCGACCCGCGGCCAGGTGATCGTCGACGGCGTCGATATCACCCAGATGTCGAAGCAAGAGCTGATCACCATGCGCCGCCGCTCGATGAGCATGGTGTTCCAGTCGTTCGCGCTGATGCCGCACAAGAGTGTCGCCGAGAACGCCGCGTTTGGGCTCGAGGTCTCCGGCATGGCCAAGACGCAGCGGCGCGAGCGCGCGCTCCAAGCGCTCGACACCGTGGGCCTGGCCGCCAATGCCGACAGCTACCCCGATGAGCTTTCCGGTGGCATGAAACAGCGCGTCGGCCTCGCCCGCGCCCTCGCCACCGATGCGCCGATCCTGCTGATGGACGAGGCCTTCTCGGCCCTCGACCCACTGATCCGCACCGAGATGCAGGACGAGCTGGTGCGCCTGCAGAGCACCCATGCCCATACCATCGTCTTCATCTCGCATGATCTCGACGAGGCGATCCGCATCGGCGATCGCATCGCCATCATGGAGGGCGGCGCCATCGTCCAGATCGGCACCCCGGAGGAGATCGTCACCAACCCGGCCGACGACTATGTGCGCTCGTTCTTCCACGGCGTCGACGTGAGCAAGGTCTTCAGTGCTGGCGACATCGCCTCGGACCGCGCCATCACGGTCTTCGAGCGCACCGGCGTGAACGTGCGCGCGGCCCTGGCGCAACTGCACGAGCGCGGTCACAGCCTCGGCATCGTCATCGATACCGACCGCCACTATCGCGGCATGGTCAGCCTCAATTCCCTGGCCGAGGCCGGTCGCGACAGCGCGCATTCACGCTGGGAAGACGCCTTTCTCACCCAGGTCCAGCCTGCTGCCGCCGACACCGAGCTGTCCGAGGTGCTCGGCCAAGTCACCGCGAGCGAGTTTCCGGTGCCCATCGTCGATGCCGAGGGACGCTATCGCGGCATCGTCGACAAGACCGTCTTGCTGCAGACACTGGATAAGACCACCTAAGCCATGGCCAATGACCTCACCGATTTCGAGATCCCGATCGGCGACTGGGTCGCCGCCGGGGTCGATTGGATACAGACCAACCTCACCGGCGTTCTCGATGGCATCGCCGAGGTGCTGGCATTTGTCATCGACTCCTTCGAGGCGCTGCTGCAGGGCATTCCGCCGCTGATCCTGGCGCTCGTCATCGTGCTGCTCGCGACCTGGCGCGTGGGTTGGAAATTCGGCCTCTTCGCCATCGCCGCCATGGTGCTGCTGTTTGGGATGGACATCTGGAGCGAGACCATCTCGACGCTGGGCTTGGTGATCGCCTCAAGCCTGGTGGCGCTGCTCATCGGTATCCCGATCGGCATCGGCATGGCCCGGCATGATGGATTGGAGGCGATCGCCCGCCCGGTGCTCGATCTCATGCAGACCATGCCGCCGTTCGTCTATCTGATTCCGGCGGCGATCTTTTTCGGCCTCGGCAAGGTGCCCGGCGCGATCGCCACCCTGATTTTCGCCATGCCGCCGGCGGTGCGCCTGACCAATCTCGGCATCCGCCAGGTCAGCGCCGAGCATGTCGAGGCCGGCAAGGCCTTCGGCTGCACCAGCCGTCAGCTGTTGTTCAAGGTGCAGTTGCCGCTGGCCATGCCCTCGATCATGGCCGGGATCAATCAGACCATCATGCTCGCCCTGTCGATGGTCGTCATCGCCTCGATGATCGGCGCCGGCGGGCTTGGCAACACCGTGCTCACCGGCATTCAACGGCTCGATGTCGGGCTCGGCTTCGAGGGCGGTCTCGGGGTCGTGCTGCTCGCGATCCTGCTCGATCGCATCACTCAGAGCTTCGGCATCGTCCGCCGCGTTGGCGGGCCGCCTTCGTTCATCGCCCGGCTACGCCGGTTCTTCCAGCGCTCTCCATCCACCCACCGTCAAGAGGACTCGCGATGTTCATGAAAACCTCACTCAAAGCCTTAACGGCGGGCGCTCTCGCCCTTTCGCTCGGCAGCGCCGCCTATGCCGCCGACAACAGCATCAAGATCGGCTGGACCGCCTGGTCCGATGCGGAATTCGTCACCAAGCTGACCCAGCGCATCCTCGAGGAGCGCATGGACTATGAGGTCGAGCTGGTGCAGACCGATATCGCACCGCAATACCAGGGCTTGTCCAGCGGCGATCTGGATGTGATGCTGATGTCCTGGCAGCCGGGCACGCATGCCGATTACATGGAAAGAGTGTGTAACGATGTGGTGCCGCTTGGCATCCTCTACACCCATGCCCGGCTGGGCTGGGCAGTACCGGCTTATATCCCGGAAGAGACGCTCGGCAGCATCGAGGATCTCAAGCAAGACGAGGTCAGGGATCGGCTCAAGGGAACCATCACGGGGATCGATCCCGGCGCCGGCCTGACGCGTCTTTCCCAGGAAGCCCTCGACGCCTATGACCTTGACGGCTACGAATTGCAGATCTCATCGGGTGCGGGCATGACCGCCGCCCTGGAGCGTGCCACGCGCCGCAATGAGTGGATCGTGGTCACCGCCTGGAGCCCGCACTGGATGTTCGGTGCCTATGAGCTGCGTTACCTGGAAGACCCCCAGGAAGTGCTCGGCAGCTTCGAGCGCGTGGTCGCCCTGGCGCGCACGGGCTTCTACCAAGAGGATATCGATGCGGCGAGCTTCATCTCGCGTATCCAGATCCCCATCGATGATCTGCAGGCCGCCATGTACGAGGCCCGGGAGACGTCGTACGAAGAGGCGATCGCCAATTACATCGAGAACAACGAGGCGCGTATCAACTACTGGGTCACCGGCGAACTCTGAGCCCGGACACCGAGCGCGCACGGCCGCAGAAGCGGCGGCCGCGCGCGTTTACCCTCAGAAGTAGTAACCGAAGTTGATATTGAAGCGGTAATTCCAATCGTCGTTGCCGTTGACGCCGAAGTCGCCCACCCCATCGACGATGTTGCTGTAGTTGTCGCCCTTGTCGCCGACGAAGTAGTTGCCGTCGGAGAAGGCGAGATCGGTATAGATGTACCATCCGCCCCGAGCCCAGGCGGCGCCGACCACGGCGAGCTGGCTATCGTTGAAGTCACCCTGCTGCTTGACGATGCTGCTGTACTCGACATAGGGGCGCACGGAATCCAGCCAGGGAATCTGGCGGGTCTCGTAGAGATAGCTCAGCGAGATCGCCGGCAGCCAAGCGTCGGTTGCCACCGGCCACGCGAAATCATAGGCGCCCATCGGCAGCAGCTCATCGGTGCCGAGTGGGTTGTCGTCATCGATGTTGAGCTGGTAACGCGTGAGCTGGGCCGCCAACAGCCAGTTGTTCCAGCTGTTGGTCATGTGCACCGAGGCCGCCCAATGGTCTCCGTCATCGGCGCGCCGCCCCTTGACCTGCCCGTATTGCAATGAGGCGCCAAGCGCGGTTTCGACCGCGCCCTGATCGAGCGTGTAGATGGCGCGAACGTTGAACTGATTGCGTTCCTGGTAGCCGTTCGGTAACGCGCCGATCAGGTCGCCGTTTGGCGCCAGCCCAGCATCCCAGATCACAGGGCCATAGCTATAACGCGCGCTGTCGCGGCTGTTTCCGCGCCCATTCCAATTGCTGCGCGCATAGTAGGCGACATCGATGTCCCAGTTGTCGATGCTGGTGACGTACTTGACGCCGAGGTCCATGTCATCCGACAGGCCGACATAGTAGTGCTGATCGAAGAACCAGCTCTGCGAGACGCCATAGGGACCGGGTCCGAAGGGCACCCGGTTGACACCGACCTGGATCTGGCTGCCGTCGTCGAAATCCCAGCCCAGCCAGCCGGTATGCAGGAAGTTGTAGCCGTCGTACCAACGGTATTCGAGCTGACCGACCAACTGCTCGTACTTCAGAGCCATGTTGATGCGGAAGGTGTCGAGTTCGACGTTACCGCCGTTTCCGCCGCGCGAGGGGCCTTGCCTATTTGGATAGTCCCCGAGCACATAGTTGGCGCGCATGGCACCGCCAATGGTCAGCGGCCCGACCTGGATCTTGTCCGCCTGCGGCGATCCGGCCTGAACCAGCTCGGCCTCGGCGGCGTCGGCCTTCGCGGTCGCGGCAACCGTCTCGGCTCTGGCCTCGGCGAGTTCGGCCTGGGCCTGATCGAGCTGTCGTTGCAGCTCGCGGACACGGCGCTCAAGGGCGGCGGGATCGGCGGCGGCGAAGACCAGTTCCGGGGCACCGACAATCGCGGCGAGGCCGATTGCCAGCAGTGTTCCCGAGCTTCGAGGGGTTGGCTGCGACGACTTGGGAGAATCGCCTGCGGTGCGCGCTGTGGAATGTTTCATGAGGGATCGATTCGGTGGTGAGTTGACGACCTGGGTTGATGACTCCAGGGCATGCCGTCATGCGGCGTCGCGTGTGTGCGACTCCCACATGCTCTTAGTAAGCGACATGTCGTTCACATACAACATGGTCGTTTAGTTTATCTCGTGGGCGACGGATTTTCTAGTGATCCAAAGGGCCTCGATCCGATGGTCTGTCTTGCTGAGCCAGCAAATTGGGTGCGCCAATGCGCTCGCGGAGCGGCAGGGATACCACAAGTCTTTCGTGCCCTAAGGTTTTTATCTCAGAGGCCATTGCGCTAACATGACGTTGGTTCGGAATCGCTACGGGGGCACCATGGAAGCAGAAATCCGGGAGATTCGCGATCACATCAGCCGCTATCCGCCCTTCGACGGACTGAACGACGATCTCCTCGATGAGGTGGCTGGCGCGGTCGAGATCGCCTATTCCAAGGCTGGCACCACCATCTCCGAGCGGGACGGTCCGGTGCAGGCGCTGTCCTACATCCGTAGCGGCGCGGTGGAGGTGTACTTCCACAACGGCCAGCTCTACAACCGCCTCGGCGAGGGGGATATCTTCGGGCAGTTCGACCTGCTGCGCGGCCGCCAGGTGCGCTTTCCGGTGCAGGCCATCGAGGACACCCTGCTCTATCTGATCCCGAAGCCCGTTTTCGACCGCCTCTGCGCCACGGACGACGATTTTGCCGATTTCGTCGAGCTGTCCGGCTCACGGCTCAAGAGCACGGTGGAACAGAGCCAACGCGACAACGATATGATCGCCACGCGGGTGCGTCGGCTCATCTCCCGCCTGCCCGTGATGATCGAGGAATCCGCCACCGTGCAGGAGGCAGCACGCCTCATGACCGAGAACGACGTCTCCTCGGTGCTGTTGCTCAAGCCCGGCAACGACGACGATTCGGACGGCATGTTCACCGACGCCGAGGGACGGCAGTGGCTGCTCACGGGGATGATCACGGACAAGGATCTACGGCAACGCATCATCGCCGCCGGGGCTTCGGCGCAGACACCCCTCGCCAGTATCAACCACGGCAAGCTCATCACCATCCAGTCCAGCGAGTCGGTCAACGAGGCCATGTTGACCATGCTGCGCAACAATATTAAGTTGCTGCCGGTTCTTCACCGCCGCCGTCCGGTGGGGGTGGTGGACCTGTCGGATATCGTCCGCTACGAGACCAACAACAGCGTCTATCTGGTCAACAACATCTTCAGCCGCACCTCGGTCAAGGGCTTGGCGCGCCTGACGCCCGAGGTGCGGGCCTCCTTCGTGCGGCTGGTCGACGAGGGCGCGACCTCGCGGATGATCGGCGGGGCCATGTCGAGTGTCGGCCGCAGCCTGATGCGCCGCCTAGTGGAGCTGGCCGAGGCCGATCTGGGTCCACCCCCGGTTCCCTACTGCTTCATGGTGCACGGCTCCCTCGCGCGCAACGACCAGTCCATCACCACGGATCAGGACAATGCCATCGTGCTCCACGACGCCTTCGATCCGAAGCGCCACGACGCATACTTCAAGGAACTGGCGCGCCGCATCAGCGACGGGCTGGACGCCTGTGGCTAC
>PWTO01000317.1 GCA_003562815.1 Chromatiaceae bacterium
ACGCTGATCGTCGAGGGCGGAGCCGATGTCTTGGACGATGTCGGCTTCGGGGAAGCGTTCTCGCATCGACTGGACTTGGCGCTCGAGGTCTGGCTTCTGCGCAGGCGAAGACACGCGGCAATAGCAGACGACAGAGGGCTTAGCGTCGACGGCATCTCCGAGATAGGAGTCAACGTCGAACCGACGCTGCCCGCTGGCAGTGCGGTAGGTGCTAATGCGCCCTTCGTTGGCGTATTTTCGGAGGGTGTTGGCATGGAGTCCTAATATCTTAGAGGCCTCTCGGGATGGGACATACCTGGGCATGTGCGCTTCGCGTTTAGTCTTGTATGTCTGCGTAAGTTAGCATACTAACACCTAGGTTTTAACTCTTGCATCTGAAGCCGACCCGCCGGTTCGATCGGGTCGGCGTTGAACATCACAGGCGCGACAGGTTCGCCGCACCCAAAGCGCGTGTCAATCCTTGCTGCCGGCCACCCAGCGCAGGCCCCAGCCATAGGCCCGATCCATCTCTGGATGTCCACGGAAATAGCGCTCCTCTTTGGTCACCTTGAGTCGTCCGGCGTCGTTTTCGATCAGCGCGATCGCGCACATCCCCTGGCCGGCGGAGGGGTTATCCAACCGGACCTCGATGTCCGGCTGCCCGGGAAGCCGGACCGTTGCCACCCCATCGGCGGCGGCCCAGTTCGGCGCGCCCTCGTAGATGAAGGCAAACACCAGGATGCGCCGGATTTGGGACAGCCGATCGCCATTGATGCGGATGGTCTCGCCCTCGGCCATGGCCCCGGTGCGATCGTCGCCGCCGTGGACGATGAAGGGCGGCCCCTGATAGTGCCCCCAAGCATTGCCCAGCGCCTGGACCACTCCCGTCTGGCCGTTCTCGAGTTGCCACAGGCAGCCGAGATCAAGGTCGATCGCCGAGGAATCCGTGCCGAGGAGGCCGCTCAAGAAACCGCCGCGTTTGGCGCCGGAATGCTGGTTCCAATTGAGATTGAACAGAATTTCGCCGAACCCGGAGTCCTGTTGCTTCTCCAGCGACACCGAATGGCCGCGCTTCTCCAGCGTGACCTTCGAGAGGTTGACCGGTGCCGGAGCGGGGACAGGCGCAGTATCCGGCTTAGGCGGTGCTGGCGGCGGGCGCTGCTCCTCGCTGATCTCGACTCCATACAGGCGCGCCAGCGGCCCTAGGCCATCGACGAAGCCCTGGCCGAGCGCGCGCACTTTCCATTGCTCATGGCGCCGGTAGAGGCTCAGCAGCGTGATCGCGGTTTCCTGCATGCCAGCCGTGGGCAGCTCGAAGCGAGCGACCTCGGTGTCGCCGTCGAGCACGCGCGCGAACACGCGCTCAAGGTCGCCGAACCGCTGGCTGCGGGCCTGACCTTCGTGGATGGTGACGCAGATGTCGATCGATGCCACCCGGGCCGGCAGGGTGGCGAGCTTGATCTCGAAGCCGATGAGATCGCCCGCATCCGTATCAAGACGCACGTCGCCATCTGGTGAGGACGGCGCCCCATAGAAGACGAAGTGCGCGTCATCCGGAACCTTACCCTCCGCGCCGAGCAGGAAGGCCGAGGCATCGACCTCCATCCCCGGCACCTGTGTCGGCTGCCAGCCCACGGCCACTCTGATCCGCTGCGCTGCGGGTAGGGTCGTGTTGGCACCGGGTGTCAATACAGCAGCGCTCAAGCTCCCCCCTGGCTCGCTAAAGAGCCGATTGGATCGCGGGCATCATGTCGTGGAAGGTGCGGCCATTGGTCTTCTCGCCAATCGCATGAATCTTCCACTCCCCATTGTGGCGATAGAGCTTGGCCATGATCAAGCCCGTGTGCGAGCCCGCCTCGCTGAGGCTGAACCGCGCCAGCTCCCGATCGGACGCCTCATCGACCACCCGACAAAAGGCATTATCGACCTCGTTGAAGGTCTGGCCCTGAAACGAGTTGACGGTGAACACCAAGGACTTGACCTCGGCCGGAAGCCGGGAGAGATCGACCTTGATGACCTCGTCGTCCCCCTCGCCCTCGCCGGTCAGGTTGTCGCCGGTATGCACGACCGCGCCAGCCATGCCCTGCAGCTGACGAAACCAGATCTCATCGAGCACGGTGCCTTTGTCATCGAACACCAGGCAGGAGGCGTCCAAATCGATGTTGCCGCCGCCACCGCCGAACAAGCCGCCGAACAGGCCACCTTTCTTGGCGGCATCCCAGCCGAGGCCCATGAAGATGCGCGACAGGCTGTCTCCTTGCTTGGAGAGGCTGATCTTCTGACCTTTGGTCAAGGAAATACTCATGCTTGGGCTCCCTAGCCGACATTGACGCCAAAATTCTTCGCCAGCGGCGCGAGTCCGCCGGCAAAGCCCTGACCGATGGCCTTGAACTTCCATTCATCCCCATGACGATAGAGTTCTCCGAAGATCATCGCCGTTTCAATCGAGTAATCCTCGGACAGGTCGTAGCGGGCGATCTCCTTGCCATCGGCCTTGTTGACCACGCGGATGTAGGCATTATTGACTTGACCGAAGTTCTGCTTGCGGGTCTCGGCCTCGTGGATGGTGACGGTAAAGGCCACCTTCTGCACATCCGCCGGCACCTTGCCCAGCTCGACGACGACCACCTCATCGTCGCCCTCGCCCTCGCCGGTCAGATTGTCGCCTTGGTGCACGACGGCACCGTCGGCGCCGCTCAGATTATTGTAAAAGATGAAGTCGGCATCGCTGCGCACATGACCGCTGTCGCTCAGCAAAAAGGCCGAGGCATCGAGGTCGAACGCCGAGCCATCGGTGACCCGGGAATCCCAGCCGAGGCCGACATCGATGGCCGTCAGGCCCGGAGCCTCCTTGCTGAGGGAGACGTTACCACCTTTCGAGAGAGAGACACCCATCGCGAACCTCCACAGCTTTGCGAGCACTGATCATGTGTGTGAAAACGCGCGCCGAAAGCGCGCCAGCCCATGGTAGGCAGCATCGGTTCAAACTACAAGATAATGCGCACGAACGAACGCCAGATATCCCTCGCGACCGGCACCCTGCAGGTGCGGGTACAGGCCTCGGCCTTCGCCCTAGACGCCCTTTGCGGCTTCGCCGCGCGTGCCAACGAGAAGCGCGGTTTTCTCTTTCTGAGCAAGGTGCTGGGCAAGCACTGGCCGGCCACGCCGAGCGCCATGCGCGAGATCCACGCGTTTCTCGCCGCACGGCTGGCGCTGGGCGCGAGCCCTTGCGTGTTCATCGCCCTGGCCGAGACCGCCACAGGCCTCGGCCAGGGCGTCTTCGAGGCCGCCAAGCAGAGATGGCCCAGCAGCGAAGCGCTCTTCATCCATTCGACCCGGTATCGGATCGAAGGTCACCAGGCACTGAGCTTTCAAGAAGCACATTGTCACGCGCCCGAGCAACTGCTGTACCTGCCGACCGAGCCCAAGCTGAGACGGATGTTCCAATGCGCTAGGGAGCTGGTCTTGATCGATGACGAGATCACCACCGGCAATACCCTATGCAATGTGGTCGAAGCCTATCAGCGCATCAATCCCCACCTCGAGCGGGTCTTTTTCCTGTCGATCGCGAACTTCAGCGGCCCCGACCTGGAACAGCACTGCAGCCAGCGGCTCGGGCTCGCGGTCGATGGCATCGCCGCTCTTCATGGTCGGTTTTGGTTCACCCCCGATTCCGCTTATCGTTTTCCCGAGCACGCGCCTCCAGCGGTCGGTGACAACCGCCTTGCTCGCACCGACCTCGCGCTCGATCTGGGCCGTTTGGGAACCGATCGCCTCCTGCGACTGCCGCCCGCTCAGATCGCCGCGCTGGCCCGGGGGCTGCGTCAAGACGACCCGGTGCTGGTGCTCGGCACTGGCGAATTCATGCACCTCGCCTTCTGTGTCGGCGAGGCGCTGGAAGCCTTGGGGCTCCGTGTCTTCGTGCAGTCAACGACCCGCTCTCCGCTATTGATCGGGGCGGATGTCGAGCAGCGGCTGGTCTTTGCCGACAATTATCGTGAAGGCATCGCCAATTATCTCTACAATGCCGTGCCCGAGGCATACGCGAGAATCATCCTGTGCCACGAAACGCCACGCGCCGGCCTCGCCTCCTTGCGCCAACGGCTCGGTCGTGATCATCTCTGCTACACACCGCGACTCAACACGCTCGCCTAAACACAGAGTGCGCACGCTGGTCTTTCTGGACCTGGACGACACCCTCTTCCAGAGCCATCGCAAATGCCCGCAGGAGGGCGTGCTGCATCCGGTGGCGAGGCTCCGGGACGGCAGCGCGCACTCGTTCATGACCGAAAAGCAGCGTGCGTTCTGGGAGTGGCTGGGGGCCGACGCCCCCCTGGTGCCGACCACGGCGCGCGACTTGGACGCGCTGCGGCGGGTCGATCTGCCGTTCGAGAGCTGGTCGATCCTGGTCTACGGAGGCGTTTTGCTTGATCCGAGTGGCGCGCCCGACCCTGAGTGGCTGGAGCGTATGCGCGGGGTGTCCGAGAACGCGCGCGCGGATCTCCTGAATCTGCTTGAGCGCGCGAAATCTCACATCCAAGCGCAGCGCCTCGCGGCCCGGGTTCGCCTAGTCGGCGAGTTCGAACGGCCCTTCTACTTCGTCGCCAAGTATCGCGATGGGCGTGATGCGGATCTGGCACAGCTCGACGCCGAGTTGATCCAGCCCTGGCTCGCCGCGCAGGGCGGCGCCTACCGTGTGCATCGCAATGACAACAATCTGGCCGTGATCCCGCAGGGGGTCGGCAAGGAGCACGCCGTTCGTTATCTGATCGACCACCTCACTCACAACGGGGACGAATGGCTCACGATCGGCATCGGCGACAGTCTCATCGACGGCGCTTTCATCGCCGCATGCGACTACGGCATCACCCCGCGCGACACGCAACTCTTCGCCGCGACCTTCGGCCGCCCGCTGCTCTAGCGCGCGCGGCCCGGCCTGCTCACTTCATCGCCGCGTACAGCCCATGGACCGAGATCCGCTGGAACAACACCCCCAGCCGCTGCATCCGCAGCTGCCGCTGCAACCGCAGTCTGCTCGGGGTTCCTGCTTTCACGGCAGCTACCGCGCCGAGGATGTGCGCTTCCTGCTCACGCCGATCCAGCTCGAGCCCATCCCGATCGCTGAGAAGGAACGGCTGATCCAGAGCGGGCAGCGCCATTACAGCGAGATGCTGAGCCGCGAATCGCTGCCCTCGCCGCGCTACATAGCCCTCTTCGAGCAGGCCTGGGCGATGAACCGGGTGCGCATGGCACGCGGACTACTCGATCTCGCCGCCATCATCGCCGCCCAACGCCCCGATGCGATCACGCTGCTCTCGCTGGCGCGCGCCGGCACCCCGGTCGGCGTGGTGCTCAAGCACACCCTGACCGACCTCTTCGCCCGCTCGGCGACGCATTATTCGCTCTCGATCATTCGCGATCGCGGCATCGATCGACAGGCGCTGCGCTATGTGCTCGAGCAGGCCGGCCACGATCCGGCCAGCATCGTCTTTGTCGATGGCTGGACTGGCAAGGGGGTCATCGCCCGAGAACTGCGGCACGCCCTGACCGACTTCGCCCAGCATGCGGGCGTCACACTGGACCCGACGCTCTATGCCCTGACCGATCTCGCCGGGGTCGGAATGGCGCCCTCGGATGGCGATTATCTGATCCCCTCGAGCATCATGAACGCGACCTTGTCAGGACTCGTCAGCCGCTCCATCCTCAACGCGCAGATCGGCCCGCAGGATTTCCATGGCTGCGTCTATTACGCCGAGTTCGCACCTCAGGATCGCTCGCTCTGGTTCGTCGATGCACTGCGCGAGGCGATTCGCGAGCAGATGAGCGCTGGCTACCGGCCTACGCCCCATCCCATTGATCCAACCCCAGCGCGGGTTCGCTCACAGCGCCTCATCGCTGAGTTCAAGACCCGCTTCGCCATCCGCGACGAGAACCTGATCAAGCCTGGCATCGGCGAGGCCACGCGCGTGCTGCTGCGGCGCGTGCCCGAGCTGCTGATCCTGCGCGATGCCGAACTCCCCGAGGTGGCGCATCTGCGCCAACTCGCCGCCGAAAAAGCGGTTCGCTGGGAGGTCGATCCCAGCCTGCCCTATCAAGCCATCGCGTTGATCAAAGGGGGCGCCCATGCTTGAAGCCTATCGCTTGGGCGGTTCCCTGTATGTCCCCGTGACCCACAAGGACTGCCTATCGATCGCTAATGGCTGCAAATGGCCCGAGCTGCGCTCGGTCATCTTCTGCACCGAGGACGCCGTCGCCGCCGAGGCCCTAGGCCCCGCGCTCGACAATCTGCGCCACTGCCTCGATACGATGCGCCCGAGCACTGAGACGCTGCGCTTCGTGCGCGTGCGTAACCCCGAGATCCTGACCTGGCTGCTCGCTCTACCCGGCATCGACAAGCTCGACGGCTTCGTCTTCCCCAAGCTCGACATGCGCAACATCGACGCCTACATGGATCGGCTCGGTGGCCGCCGATCAGGCTACGTCTGCATGCCGACGCTCGAGACCCGCGACGTCTTCGAGCCGGCACGCATGGCCGAATTGCGCGACTACATGCTCGAACGTGGCTACCAGGAACGCATTCTGGCGCTGCGCATCGGCGGCAACGATCTGCTGTCGATCCTCGGCATTCGGCGTCCGCGCGATCGCACCCTCTATCGCACCCCGCTCGGGCTGACCATCGCCAACCTGGTCACCGTCTTCAAGCCGCATGGCTTCCAGCTCACCGCGCCGGTGTTCGAACACCTCGACTGCCCCGAGATTCTCCAGGAAGAACTTGGCGAAGACCTCGCCCACGGCCTCTGCGGCAAGACCGCGATCCACCCTGATCAACTCCCACTGATCGACCATCGCTTCCGCGTCTCACCCAGCGACCTCGAGGTGGCGCAACGCATCCTCGGCGAAGAGCGCGCCGTGTTCAAATACGGCGGCTCCATGTGCGAGTTGGCGACCCACAGCGCCTGGGCCGAGCACATCGTCATGCGCGCAGCGAGCGAGAAGCACTGGCATGGGACGCTCACCCGCTGATGATGGCTGAGTCATCTGGCGGTGGGTGATTGCGAAGGTAGTCTCTGACTTCGGTGATGATCTGTGCCGCCGTTTCCTCGCGAGATTGACATCGATCCGCCCACGCACGCCCTGGCTTCACGCTGGCGTGGGTCTGGCAGACCCACCAAGGCATCACGAATCGTTCGCCATGGCTTTCCGTGGAAAAAATGGAAACTAGACGCTAATTGACGAACTTTAGCGTCCAATGTTGTCGGAACCTTTGGGCGCCGGTGTTTGGCCACACCATGACGTTCCCAATATTCACCAGTGACCCACTGGGAATAAAGCAAGGCATCCAAGCCATGAGTCGGACGAGGGAAAGACCATTCGATGCCAAGATCGGAACGGAAGCCCACCATGAAGACGCGCTCGCGTTTTTGCGGCACACCGTAATCAGCTGCATTCACCAATGTGGGAACGACATTGTAGGCGAGCCCCGACGCGCGCAGCACGCCAGAGGTTTTTTCGACTTGCAGCCGCCTGAGATGGTAGAGCCAGCTTTCATGATTCCTGCGTGTGACGTCTGGAAATTCCAGTTGCAGCAGGATGTATTGGTAGTAATTGGCGAAACTCGAACGGGTCAAGCCTTTCACATTCTCGATAATGAAGGATTTCGGCTGCAAGGTTCGGACGACATCAACGGTTGCGGGAAACACTACCGGATAACCGCGTTTTTGATTTTCCCTGATGGTGTCGCAAGCCCAGCGATCCAACTCGACCACCGCTAGAGATTCAAAACCCGCAAGGGACACGCCCATGGCGAGTCCCCCGGCGCCCGCAAATAGCTCAACCGATTTCATTGGCCAATAGAGGCTAGGGCTTCTCAAACGGCTCCACCGGATGCAGACCCAGCTTATCGCGAACCGTCTTGCGCGCCAGATCGATCGGGATGATCACCGCCGAAAACAGTAGCACCCAGATCCACTCACCAAGGCTCAGCCCCACGGTACGCAGCACCTCGCCACCGAAGTAGGTGAAGACGATCTGCAGGGTGAAGATCAGCGCGACGACGATGATGAACAAGCGGTTCTCCGTCAGATGCTCGAACAGATCGGTGTTCTCGGTACGCGCATTGAATTTGTTGAAGTTGTTGATGAACACGAAGAAGGCGAAGAAGCCGGTCAGGAAGGCTGCTTCATCGAAGTTACCAACGTCGTCATGGAATAACGCCTTGATGGGATCGAAGGTCAAAAAGACGATACTCAACCCCGCAATCGCAAACCCATTGATCAGGATCGATGACCACATATCGCCGCTGATCATCGGCGTATCGCGCGGGATCGGCTTCTCGCGCATATAGCGTTCCAGTGCCGCCTCGCCGGAGAAGGCCAGCGCCGCGAGCGTGTCCATGATCAGGTTGATCCACAGCAGCTGCACCATGGTCAACGGCAGGTCAAAGCCGAAGAACGGCCCGAGGAACGCGACCAAAATCGCCGAAACATTAACCGTAAGCTGGAAGATCAAGAACTTACGGATCGACTTGAACAACGTTCGGCCATAGAGCACGGCGCGCGTCAGCGAGGAGAAGTTATCGTTGAGGAGGACGATATCGCCCGCCTCCTTAGCCACCTCGGTACCGCTACCCATCGAGAAGCCGACATCGGAGCGCTTCAACGCACTGGCGTCATTGACGCCATCGCCGGTCATGCCGCCGACCAGGCCGATCTCCTGCGCCGCCTGGACCAATCGGCTCTTGGTGTGCGGATAGGCGCGCGAGACCACCTGCAGGCGCGGCAGCACCGCCTTCAGCTCCTCATCCGAGAGATCCTCGATCTCCTTCGAGGTCATCGCCACCCCCGTCCCCGGATCGAGCAGACCGACATCGGTGGCGATCGCGCGCGCGGTCTCGTGCCGGTCGCCGGTGACCATCACCACGTGCACGCCCGCCTCGCGTGCGATGCGCACCGCATCGCGGGATTCCGGCCGCAGTTCGTCGCGCAGGCCGACCACCGCCACCAGCGTCATCTGCTCCGGCAGCGCCTTATGCTCGCCAATCGGTGCGTCCGACACCGCCAGCGCAAGCAAGCGCATCGAGCGCTCGGCCAGGGCGTTCAGAGTGGCGTCCAGCTCGGCGTGCGCGAGCGGCCGCGCTTGGCCGTCGGCATCGAGCATCTGCGTGCAGCGGGCCAGGATCGGTTCCGGAGCCCCTTTGATCAGGGTGGTTGCCGGCCCGCCTTCGAGCTGCACCGCCGAGAACTTCCGTGCGGTACTGAAGGCCACCATATCGACCACGGAGGCCGGGTCCGGCTCGCGCAGCACCGGCTCGACAAAGCGCAGCAAGGCCTGCTCGGTGCGATCGGCGCCGATGATGTTGACCGCATCGGGCTTGCTGACATCGAGCACGGCCATGGTATTGAGCCGGATCGAGGTGCCGACCAAGGCGCGCATCGACTCCGGCAACGCCGCAAACTCCTGCCACTGCTGACCATCGCCGAGCACCACCGTGGAGACCTGCAACTGCCCGCGCGTGAGCGTGCCGGTCTTGTCGGTAAACAGCACATTGAGGCTGCCGGCGGCTTCGATGCCGAGCAGCTTGCGCACCAACACCCGGTCCTGCAGCAGCTTGCGCATATTGATCGACAATACGATCGCGACCATCATCGGCAGCCCCTCGGGGACGGCAACGACGATGATCACCGCCGCCAGGATGATCGCGGTGACGAAATCGCTCACCAAGGCGCCCCAATTCGCCCAATCGAGGAGGAAGGGACCGAGCGTGGCCAGCGTCAGACCGCGCTCCATGAACAGCTTCTGGCCCATGAAGGCAAAGGCGATCGCGATACCGCCAAAGAGGCCGAACTTGCCGATCTGGCCGGCGAGGATCGCCAATTTCGCCTGCAGTGGGGTTTCGCGGTCCTCGCCGCTCATCTCCTGCGCCAGGCGCCCGTAGAAGGTCTTGTCGCCCACGGCGGCCAGCTTGACCACGGCCTCCCCGTCCTCGATCACCGAGCCGCGGAAGACCCAATGCGGATCATGCAGATCCGCCACCTCGGCGGCGACCTCCCGACTCGGCACCGCGTTCTTGTTCACCGGCTCGGACTCGCCGGTCATCGAGGCCTGATCGACCGTCAGCTCACCGGCGAGGACGATGCCATCGGCGGGCACCTTATCGCCCGGCTGCAACAGCACCACATCGCCGACGACCAGGTCATCGATCGGGATTTCCAAGCTCGAGCCATCGCGGAACGCCTTGACCTGGATCTGCGAGGCATCGGTCAACAGGCGCTGAAAGGCACCTTCGTTCTTGTACTCCGACCAGGTCGCCACGCCGGTGGCGATGAGCACCGCAATGGCGATACCCACGCCCTCGTACCACTCGGCATAGCCAAACAGCGCCAGCGCGGTGATCATTACCAAGGCGACCATCAACACGATGATGGTCGGGTCCTCGAAATTACCCTTGAGTTTGTCCCAAAAGCCTTCCGTCTCCTGAGGGGTCAGCGCATTGCTGCCCCACTGCGAGCGCGAGGCGGCGACCTCCGCTGCACTTAAGCCGGGATAGTTATTTTGCATGAATAATTCCTGTTCTTAACAAGCGGAGCGTCACGGATAGTAGACCGACGATTACCGAGCCGCAGGGGCCGCTAATCGCTGCTCGCGCAGATCCGCAAGACAGAGCGAGAGCGACTGCCGCCAATCCGGCAAGGCGAGCCCAAAGGTCTGGCGGAAATGCCCGGTGTCGAGCACCGAATAGGCCGGACGTGGCGCGGGTGCCGGATATTCGCTGGTCGGAATCGGCGTCAGCCGGCACTGGCTGCCGGTGGCCTCGCGAATTGCCTCGGCGAAACCAAACCAGGAGGTCGCGCCCCCTCCGGTCACATGGTAGAGCCCCTTGACCTGCTCGATATCCAGGTTGCCATGGAAGATGCGATCAGTGATCTGAGCGCTCACCTCGGCCAGCATGCGGCTCCAGGTCGGCGTGCCGATCTGATCGTCGACGATGCGCAATTCGGTGCGCTCGCAAAAGAGATTCAACATGGTCAGCAGAAAATTACTGCCGCGCACGCCATACACCCATGCGGTGCGAAACACCAAGGCCGGCGCGCCGGAGTTCAACAGTGCCTGCTCGCCGGCGAGCTTGGTGCGGCCATAGACATTCCGAGGCTCGGCCGGATCATCCTCGCGATACGGATGATCGGTCACGCCCGAGAAGACGAAATCGGTCGAATAATGGATCACCGGGATGCGCGGCGCGGTGCACAGCTCCGCGATCAAGGCCAGCGCGTCGGCGTTGATGGCCTGCGCGCGCTTGGGCTCGCTTTCAGCCTTATCGACCGCCGTGTAGGCCGCAGCATTGACCACGGCATCCGGCGCGGTCTCGTGGAACAGCTGGCGCAACGAGGCCGGATCGGTCAAATCGACCGTTGGCCCGTCTGCGCCGTCGAGCGAGGCGGCAATGACCTGACCGACGGGGGCGAGCGTTCGGCGCAACTCCCAACCGACCTGTCCGTCGGCGCCAATGAGCAGGATGCGGGGGGTATCGATCATGGCTTAAAACGGAATATCGTCATCGAAATCGGTGTCCGAGCCAGTCGGAGCGCGACTGCTGGGGGCGTGACTGGCAGCGGGCGCATCCTCGCCTCTAGGGGCCGCCGCACTGGATGTGGCACTGGATGCCGCAGCCGGCGCTGCGGCGCGACCATAGCTGGATTCGCCGCCGCCAGCGCTAGCACCGCCGCCACCGCCGCGCCCATCGAGCATTTGCATCACCGCCTGCGGCCCGCTGAGCAGAACCTCGGTGGTGTAGCGATCCTGCCCATCCTGCGCCTGCCATTTGCGCGTTTGCAGCCTGCCTTCGACATAGACCTTGGAGCCCTTGCGCAGATATTGTCCGGCGATTTCGGCGAGCTTGCCGAAGATCACCACACGATGCCATTCGGTGCGCTCCTGCGGCTCGCCAGTGGTCTTGTCGCGCCAGCTCTCGCTGGTTGCGATGCGCAGATTGGCGACTGCATCGCCGCTCGGCATATAACGCACCTCGGGATCCATGCCCAAGTTGCCGATCAGGATCACCTTGTTGATGCCACCGCCTGCCATCGCATTCTCTCCAAAAAGTCGAGCTACCACGTCATCAATCGAACCATCAATGGTGCACAAAGGCGCGCCAGCTTGTCTACTGGGGCTGACTGCGCCAGCGTACTGCTCCATCTTCGTCTGCAAGCGCGCTGCACTGTGCTAGCATCCCGGGGGCACGATAACACCCGGAGCGCGACGTGAAGCAGTGTTGTTACTATGGTCTCCTTCTTTGCGCCAGTCTGATCATGGGCGGCTGCGCCTCGCAGCCCCCTCGCCAGATCAGCGAGGCCATCGTCGGCGCAACCGGACCGGAAATCCAGCTACCCGGCCCCGGAGTCGAGCAAGCGCGGCTGCTGGCCATGGGCATGGCGCAGAGCAAAGGTTGGCGGATCGTCGAATCCGCTGAGCACCGCTTGCTGCTCGAACGCAACCTGCCGCCAGACTCGCCACAGGCGCGCATGCTCAACCCCGAGGGGCATCCCAGCACGCCCAGGCTCCAGGTCGAGACCCGGCTGAGCGAGCGTGGGCGCGATATCCTCGTCGGCTTGGAGGCGTATGTGGTGGTCCAGCCGGGCACCGAGGGTGAGCGGCGCATCGACTACACCAACGACTACGAAGACGCCCTGCTGCTCTCGCTCAACGCACTCGCCAACGCCTGGCTGGAGAATCGCACCCGTATCGCCTCCGAGATTCCGCTGCTGCCCGATCCCGACGCCGTGGTCATCGCCGAGGCCAGCGCCAACGCGCTGCCCGAGAGTCCCACCGAGCCGGCACAGGCTGCGCCCACCACGGCCGCAGCCGACACCGCAGCCGCTCATACGAACGCCGACGCACCGGCGAGCGCGCCCGCGCCAGCCTCCTCGGTCAGGCTCCAGCAGCCCGCCTTGCGGCGCCCGGCCGGCAGGATTCGAGACGAGTTCACGGACACCGAGACCAGCGACATCAACGAGATGCTGGTCCTCGACAACGTCTCCCCGCGCGGACTCTGGACCTTCTATGCCGAGGCCTCGGCGCGCGAGCGCGGTTGTCATCCCGATGCGCGCGGCGCCGTGATGCTCAAGGCCACGCCGGCGTTGGAAATCTACGAGGTCCAGTGCACCGACGGCAACAGACTGATGCTCAGTTGCCAAGGCGGTGTCTGCCGGGCTCGCCCTTAACCCAACCCCCAGCCACAACACCTGCGGCATGCAAGCGCTCAGCCTCCTGCTCCTCGCTCTCAGCCTCACCGCCTCCAGCGCGACCAGGGCCGCGAGTACCGACCCCAACGTCTTGATCGCCCATTCCGCCCTGCCCCGGGTCAAGGCGCTCGCCCTGGATACCGCCCTCGCGCGCGGCTGGACGCTCATCGAGAGCACGGCCGATCGGATCGTCTTCGAGACCCCGCTGGAACAACCCGCCAGCGCCGGCCCGCCCGGCGCTGAGCCACCCGAGACCACGCAGTTGCGCATCCGCACCGACTTCGAACAACTCAGCTCTGGAACTCGGGTCTCGATTCAGGCCGAGGAACGCTGGTGGAGCGGCAGCGCGCACGAATGGCGCACCGATGTGACCCATCTCTACCGCGCCAACCTGCAAGACGCCCTGCGCTCGCTAGAGCAACGCTGGCAACGCTTTCTCCAGACCAGCCCGATCTTTCCGCAAGCAACCGTCATCGAACCGCGCTTCAGCGACACCCCGGTCGGCCTCTGGGCCTACTATGCCGAGCGCTACGCCAGAGCCGCTGGCTGCAATCTCGATGCGCGCGGCGCGACCCTCGTCAACAGCAACCGCCGCGAAGAACTCCATCGCGTGTTCTGCGACAACCAAGACCCGGTCATGGTGCGCTGCGACAATCAGGGTTGTCGGCGGTCGCGTTAACAGCGTCCGGCAACGCCAAGTCATCATGCCAGACCCCCTTCCAACCTCGGCACAGCCGCCGCGCAGGCATGGAAGCCGACCGCTCAGGCATTGAAAATGCTTGAGTTTGTCCAGATTTCCTGCCGGCAGCAGTTCGACATTGATCAGACACCCTACTCGTATGCGCAAACAGATCGCCGTCATCGGCAGCGGAATCGCCGGCTTGGCCGCAGCTTGGCTCTTGGGCCGGCAGCATCAAGTGACCCTCATCGAGAAGAACGCTTACATTGGTGGGCACACGCACACCATCGATGTCGATGAGTCAGGCCAGCGCCTCGCCATCGACACCGGTTTCATCGTCTATAACATCGCGAATTATCCACTGCTGACACGGCTGTTCGAGCAGCTCGGAGTGGCCACGCGCGAGAGCGATATGTCGTTTTCGGCCTCCATCGGCCCAGGCGAGATCGAATATTCGGGCGATAGCCTCAACACCCTCTTCGCGCAGCGGCGCAACCTGATCAGCCCGAGCTTCTTGCGCATGGTCGCCGACCTCGTGCGCTTCAATCGGCGCTGCAAGCACATGCTGCGCGAGGGCGGCTTCGATGGGCTCAGCGTTGGCGCGCTGCTCGAGCGCGAGCGCATGAGCAACGCTTTTCGCGATCACTTTTTGCTGCCGATGGCGGCCGCGATCTGGTCCTGCCCGACGCACACCATGCTCGATTTCCCGGCCGAGAGCCTAGCGCGCTTCTTCAATAACCATGGCCTGCTCAACCTCATCGATCGTCCGCTCTGGCGCTCGGTCAGCGGCGGCAGCGCGCGCTATGTCGAGCGTTTCGTCGATGCGATCGGGCGCGAGCAGATCCGCCTCGATGCAGCTCGCGCTGTGCGGCGCACCGAGCACGGCGTCGAGATCACTCTGGCCTCGGGCCAATGCGCACGGTTCGATGAGGTGGTACTGGCTTGCCACGCCGATCAGGCGCTGGCACTGTTGGAGCAGCCGAGCGCCGCCGAACAAGCACTGCTCGGTTGCTTCCGTTATCAACCAAATCGCACCTATCTGCACACCGACAGCGGCTTGATGCCGCAGCGCCGGCAGGTCTGGTCGTCCTGGAATTATCTCTCGCAGGTGGCGCAGGATGGCTCGCGCGCCGTGTCGGTCACCTATTGGATGAACCGGCTGCAGGGGCTCAAGACCGACAAGGACTATCTGGTCTCGCTAAATCCGCCGCGCCCGCCCGCTGACGAGACCATCATCGCCGAGATGGACTATGACCATCCGGTCTTCGACCAGGCCGCGATGGATGCGCAGCCACGGCTCGCCGAGCTGCAGGGCCAGGATCGGCTCTGGTTCTGCGGCAGCTACTTCGGCTACGGCTTCCATGAAGATGCGCTGGCCTCGGCGGTGGCGATGGCCGATTACTTCGGTGTCGACACCTCGATGCTCAGGGCGCCGGCGGGCAATCCTGCCCAACACTCCGTCAGGACCGCAGCCGCGTCCCTGACCGCGCCATCGCCCGCCGCCGAAACGCGCGCCCGCCGATGAGCGCAAATCCGCATCGCATCTACTTCACCCAGGTGATGCACCGGCGCCTATTCCCGGCGCAATACCGCTTCACCTATCGGGTCTTCAGCCTGCTGCTGGACCTGGATGCGCTCGACCGGGTGCCGAGGCTGCTGCGCATCGGCAAGGGCGTCGGCCTGCTGCGCTTCGCGCCCGAGGATCACGGTCCGCGCGATGGCTCGCCGCTGCGGCCCTGGGCGGATCGCCTGTTGCACGCGCAGGGCATCGATCTCGAAGGCGGGCGCATCCGCTTGCTGTGCATGCCGCGCGTGCTCGGCTATGGCTTCAACCCCTTGAGCCTCTGGTACTGCGAGCACGCCGATGGGCGGTTGCGCGCGGTGCTGGCCGAAGTCGGCAATACCTTCGGCGAATCGCATATCTATCTGCTCGCCAACGGCGGCCAACCGCTGGCCTGGCCGGTGCGCGACAAGGCGACCAAGTGCTTCTACGTCTCGCCGCTGATGGAGATGGCCAGCGAGTACCACTTCCGCCTCGCCGAGCCGGCCGCGAAGCTCGGCGTCTTCATCCGCCAGTTCCACGCCGATGGCCGCCTGGAGCTGGTCGCCACCCAAACCGGCGCTGGCGAGCCACTGACCCAGCGCACCCTGTGGCGCGCGCTGCGACGCACGCCCCTGATGAGCTTCAAGGTCGTGGTCGCGATCCACTGGCAGGCGTTGAAGATCTGGCTGCGCGGAACGCCCTATGTCCCGAAAACCGATCCACCCCCGCCCAAGGTGACCTGATGGCAAGTGACAAAACAGTCGAGGCCGCCCTCCCCCCGCTGCAGCAGCCGCTCTTCGGCCCGGTGCTGCGTACGCTCTCGAAACCGGTGCTCTGGCCGATCACACGGCTCTTCGATCGCATCGCCGCCGGTCAGTTGCAGCTGCGCCTCGGTCGGCGCGCTTACCTGCTCGAGAGCGAGCGCGACGGCCCGCGCGCGCAGATCGACATCCGCCGCCCGGTGCGCATGGCGCGGCGCTTGGCGACCAAGGGCCATCTCGGCCTCGGCGAAAGCTGGATGGCCGGCGACTGGGACAGCCCGGACCCGACCGCGCTGCTGCATCTGCTTGCGGTCAATGAGCATCGCTGGCGCGAGCGCCAACGCGGCGGGCGATTGCATCAACTGATCTCGCCGCGGCGCCATCAGCGGCGCAGCAATACCCGCACCGGTAGCCGGCGCAACATCGCCTATCACTACGACCTGGGTAACGCCTTCTACCGGCTCTGGCTCGATGAGAGCATGACCTATTCCAGCGCCGTCTATGCGCCGCCGCGAGCGGAGACCGAGGGCGATTCGACAACCGCCCCGAGCGCCGAATCGGCCGTCGAGCAAAGCGCCAGCATCGGCGCCGCCTTGAGCGCGACACCGCTGAGCGCTGCTGACGACGATCAAGCGCTCAGCCAAGCGCTCGCCCAAGCACAGCAGCGCAAATATCAGCACCTGCTCGCGATGCTCGATGCCCAGCCCGGGCAGCATCTGCTGGAGATCGGCTGCGGCTGGGGCGCGATGGCCGAGGCGGCGGCCGAGCGTGGGCTCAAGCTCACCGGCATCACCCTCTCCGAGAAACAGCTGGCGTGGGCCAAGGCGCGCTTCGACGCCAGTGCGCTCGCCGCCCAGGTCGAGCTACGCCTGCAGGATTATCGCGACGTCACCGAGACCTTCGATCACATCGTCTCGATCGAAATGTTCGAGGCCGTCGGCGAGGAATACTGGCCGACCTATATGGAGACGCTGCACGAGCGCCTGCGCCCCGGCGGCACGGCGGCGCTGCAGGTGATCACCATCGCCGATGCGCTCTTCGAGGACTACAAGGCGAGCCCGGATTTCATCCAGCACTACATCTTCCCGGGCGGCATGCTGCCGACGGTCGGGCGCTTCGATGCCGCCGTGCACGCGGCCGGGCTTGAGGTCGTGCAACGCAGCTTCCACGGCAAGGACTATGCGCGCACCTTGCGCGCCTGGCACCAGCGCTTCCTCGCGCGCGAGGCCGAGGTGCGCGCGCTGGGCTACGACGAGCGCTTCATCCGCATGTGGCGCTACTATCTGTCCTATTGCGAGGCGGGGTTCCTCGACGAGCGCATCGATGTGATGCAGGTCGCGCTCCGGCATCGACAGGGCGCGGCGCAATCAGCCTAGGCCACGTCAGGTGCAGGGAGACGCCGCTGCGTTGGGTTGAGCCGTTCGGGACGCTCCGCCGGGGCGACCTGTTGGATCAGCCGCCCGATCTCGGTCAGGAAATCATCGCTCGCCTTCTGCAGCGGCAGCCATTGATCGGCGTCGGTGTCATCCTGCCCCGTTTGGTTGAGCAGCTGGAGGGCGAGCGCATGCACCCGCTCGTAGCGCCGGCCAATGGCTTGGAACTCGGCAAACCGCTGGTAGGGCGCGCGACCCGCATTCGCGTACCAGTGTCTGAACGCATCCGCATCCGCCTCCAGATCCGTGCCGCTCGGTGCGTCCGGCTGCTCCAGCAGCCTAAAGAAGCGCTGCAGCCAACGCCGATGGTTTTGGGCCACCAGCATTAAGGGCACATCATCGCGCTCGGATACGCTGCCAAGGTCGTCCCAACAGGCCTGAGTCGACCAGTGTGCGAGCCACGCCGACAGCGCGCTGCCAGGCATCGGGCGCGCGATCCCATAGCCCTGACCGAAACGGCAGCCGAGCCAAGTCAACATCGCCGCATGCGCCAGGGTTTCGACCCCCTCGGCGATCACGGGACGATTGAAGGCACGCGCGAGTTGCACGACACTCTGGACGATCTCCTTGTCACCTAGATCCTGCAGCATGTCGCGCACGAAGCTTTGATCGATCTTGAGCACATCGACCGGCAGGGCGCGAAAATACGCCAGCGACGAGTAGCCGGTGCCGAAATCGTCCAAGGCGAACCGCACCCCGAGTGCGCGACAGCGCGCCAATACGCGCTGGGCCTGATCGAAATCGCTCAGGGTCGCGGTCTCCAGAATCTCCAGCTTGATATCCGTGCCGGCGACATCGGGGTGGGCATCAAGCCGGTCTTCTAGACGTGACGCAAAGTCCGGTCGCAAGAGATGTCGGGCACCGATGTTCAGGCTGATCGATAGCCCTCGGCCTTCGCGGTTCCAGTCTTCGAGCTGTTGCAAGGCGTGCTCGATCACCCATTCGTCGACCGCCACCTCAAGCTCGGTGCCTTCGATATCGGGCAGGAAGGTTCCCGGCATGCGCAGCCCGTCCTCGGGATGCTGCCAGCGCACCAGGGCCTCGACGCCGATCACCTCGCGGCTGATCATGTCGACCTGCGGCTGAAAATGCAGGATCAGCTCGTTGCGCCGCACCGCCTCGCCGATACGCTCGAGTTTGCGCTGACGTTCCTGGAGCAGTTGGTCTTGCTGCGCGTCGTAGAGATGGTAACCATCCTTGCCTGCCTCCTTGGCGCGATACATGGCCTGATCGGCATGTCGCAAGAGGGTATCGGGGTCGGCGAGATCCGGCGGACAGAGGGTGACGCCAATACTGGCCGACAGGCGATGGGTGACCTCCCCGACCCGGACCGGTTCGCGGATGCCGGCAAGCACCCGGCTGAGCAGGCCGAAACAATCGTCGGGCTGTGTCAGATCGGTCAACAGCAGCACGAATTCATCGCCCCCGAGACGCGCGACCGAGTCCTCGTCACGCACCATCCGGCGCAAGGACTCGGTGACCTTGACCAGGACGCGATCGCCCACCGCATGCCCATAACGGTCGTTGATCGGCTTGAAGCCATCGAGATCTAGGTAGCAGACCGCCAGCGCAATCCCGGTGCGTTTGGCATGCGCAATGGCTTGTTTCAGGCGGTCCATCAAGAGGCGCCGATTGGGCAGCCCGGTGAGGTGATCGTAATGGGCAATGCGATCAAGCTCGGCTTCGTGCGCCTTGAACTCGCTGATGTCGGTGAAGACCCCAATATAATGCTGCACGGCTCCCGAGGCATCCTGCACCACCGAGATCGACAGCAGCTCGGGGAAGATCTCACCGTTCTTGCGGCGGTTCCAGATCTCGCCCTGCCAGAATCCGTCCGCCTCGATCGCCGCCCACATCTGCTGGTAAAACGCGCGCTCATGCCGACCGGAGGCGAGCTTCCTCGGATCCTCCCCCAGCAATTCGCCTTTCGCATAGCCGGTGATGCGGGTAAAGCTGGGATTGATATCGACCAGCCGATTCTGCGCATCGGTGATCGCAATGCCTTCGAGACTGTGCGCGAAGACGCTTGCGGCGAGCCGCAACCGAGTCTCGGCGTGGTAACGCTCGGTCACGTCGTGGATATAGCCATGCCAGAGCACGCTGCCATCGGGTTGGCACTGCGGCGAGGCCTCGCCCTCGACCCAGAGGAAGCTGCCGTCGGGTAATCGGACCCGGTAGGATTCCCGCCAGGTCGTCATGCGCTGGGCCGAGCGCTCGATCGAGGCCCTGATCCGCTCGCGGTCATCGGGATGAATGGCGGCAAACACCGAACTTGCATCCTCCTGGATCTGCGCCGGCTCGACCCCATAGATGGCCTTCGTGCCCTGGCTGGCAAAGGGAAAACAACTGCGCCCATCGGGCCACCACTGATATTGATAGATCACCCCAGGGACATGGGCGGCGATCTTCTGGATGCGCTCGTGCAGTTCCTGGATACGATCGCGCTCGCGCGTGAGTTCCCCTTGCGCGCGCACCTGCGCGCTGATGTCGCGCCCGATCCCGAGCACGCCAACCAGACGCCCCTCGGCGTCATACATCGGGGTCTTGATGATCTCGACCTGTTCCTGATGACCATCATCGGCGAAGGTCAGGCATTCGCGACCCACGACGGGACCATTCGCGGCCAAGGCCGCGAGGTCATGTTGGCGGAAGGAGGCGGCCCGCTCGGCGGAGACGAAATCGCTCGCACAGCGGCCTTTGATCTTCTCTTCAGGAAGGCCGAGGAGGCGCTCGAAAGGCGGATTGCAGGCCAGATACACCCCCTCGCGATCTTTCAGCCACACCAGGTCCGGGATGGTCGCGATCAGGGTGGCGAGAAACCCACGTTCGCGCGCGAGCGCGTCGCTGAGGGCCTTGGCCTCGGTGATGGCTTCCAGCAGACGCGCCTGGCTTTCCCTGAGGCTGCGCTCATCGTCCACGCGTTGCTCTTGCTGGCGCAGCAACAGCCCGAGCAGCATCGAGACGAGCGGAAAGACGAACAGGAAAGGCAGCGCGACCTGCCCCAGCACCTGGGTCCGCTGCGCCGGGGGCAACAGCCCGACCCAGGCCATCGCCGCCAGGTGCAGCAGGAGGCCAAAGGCCACCAGCGTCAAGGGCGTCAGCCGCAGCTTGCCGGCACGACGCAGGTGATGAAACAGCGCACCGAAGACGACGGCGGTGACAATGGTCGCGATCCCCATCGCCATCCCGGCCCCGCCGAGCCAACCCCGGTAGAGCGCCGCGATCAGGCCGGAGACGAGCGCCGCCGGCAGCCCGCCGAAGAGGCCCGCCATGCTGACGATCACGGTGCGCCCATCGAAAATCAGCCCAGGAGCGATGGTCACTGGATAGGTCATGCCCAGCAGCGCCGTCAGCCCGAACAACAGTCCGATTAGGAGTTGGGTCGACGTCTGTTCGCGCGGCAGCCGCGCGATGAACAACCCGTGCGCCAAGGCCAAGGCCAACAGCAGGGAGGCGTTCTGGATCAGCCCACCCAGGATACTCATGATCGATTCACGCAGGCGCTACATCGGAAAACCGCCGCCTGGCGGGAAGCCGCCACCCCCCGGCGGCATCCCCCCCATGCCGCCCATGCCCGGTGGCAAACGGCCCTGCATCTGCCTCATCATCTTGGCCATGTTGCCGCCCTTCATTTTCTTCATCATCTTCTGCATCTGCGTGAACTGCTTGAGCAGCTTGTTCACATCCTGCACCTGAGTGCCAGAGCCATTGGCGATACGCCGTCGGCGCGAGCCTTTGATGATCTGCGGATGCAAGCGCTCCCCTGAGGTCATCGAATCGACGATCGCGATCATCTTCACCACCTCCTTGTCGTTGAGTTGATGCTTCATGTGCTCCGGCAACTGTCCGGCACCGGGGAGCTTCTCCAACAGCCCGGCCATGCCCCCCATCGAACTCATCTGCTTGAGCTGATCGCGAAAGTCAACGAGATCGAAGCCCTTGCCCTTCTTGATCTTCTTGGCGAGCTTCTCGGCCTTTTCGTGATCGACCTTCTGCTGCATCTCCTCGACCAGCGAGACCACATCGCCCATGCCGAGGATGCGCGAGGCGATCCGATCGGGATGGAAGGGCTCGAGCGCATCGCTCTTCTCGCCGACGCCGAGGAACTTGATCGGCTTGCCGGTGATCTCGCGGATCGACAGCGCGGCACCGCCGCGGGCATCGCCATCGATCTTGGTCAGCACCATACCGGTGAGCGGCAGCGCGTCATGGAAGGCACGCGCGGTCTTGGCGGCATCCTGACCGGTCATGCTATCGACCACGAACAGGGTCTCGACCGGCGTCACCGCAGTATGCAGGTCTTGGATCTCCTGCATCATCCGCGCGTCGATCGCGAGCCGCCCGGCGCTATCGACGATGAGCACATCATGGCCCTGACGGCGAGCCGCGTCGAGCGCCGCCCGAGCGATTTCGACCGGCTGCTGCTGTGGGGTGCTGGGGAAGAAATCGGCCTCGACCTCGGCAGCAACCGTACGCAGCTGATCGATGGCGGCGGGCCGATAGATGTCGCAGCTCACCACCATCACACGCTTCTGCTGGCGCTCCTTGAGATAACGCGCGAGCTTGCCGGCACTGGTGGTCTTACCCGAGCCCTGCAGGCCAGCAAGCAAGATCACCGCTGGCGGCTGCTGGCGCAGGTCGAGTTCCTCGTTGGCCTCGCCCATGAGGCTGACCAGCTCGTCGTTGACGATCTTGATCAATACCTGCCCGGGCGTCAGACTCTTGGTGACCTCGGCGCCGAGCGCTTGTTCGCGCACGCGCTCGATGAAGCCGCGCACCACCGGCAAGGCGACGTCGGCCTCAAGCAGCGCCATGCGCACCTCGCGCAGGGTCTCCTTGATGTTGTCCTCGCTGAGTCGGGCCTGACCGCGCAGACCTTTGAGCACCTCACCGAAGCGATCCTGAAGATTATCGAACATGGTTTCTCTCTTGCTAAATCCGCTGGTTTGTTAACCTATATCAAGCCGGCGCAATTGTGTGGCCGGAAAGCAGCCGCAGGCGCGCTCGCGTGCGTTTGCAGTCCGTCTTGCTTATGCGATGATCGCAGACTATGAACAACGTCGTCATCTCGATCGCCACCCTGATCGCCTACTTCGGCTCGGCCACCCTCATCGGCTGGCGGCTGTTTACGCATCAGCCAGATGCCAGCACGGCGCGGCTGCGCGGCGTCACGCTCGGACTCGCCTATGCCGGGCTGACGCTGCATACCTGGCTGCTGTACATGGCCTTGTTCAGCCAAGACGGGCTCAATCTGGGCTTCTTCAACGCGCTCTCGCTGGCGGCCTGGACCGTGGTCGCCTCGCTGCTGCTCTCGAGCCTGACCAAGCCGATCGAGAACCTGGGCCTGGTGATCCTGCCGCTGGCCGGTCTCTCCGTGCTGCTCGATATGTTCTATCCGAGCACACCGTTTCTGGCCGAGAACAGCAGTTGGGTGCTAAAGCTGCATGTGCTGCTGTCGATGCTCGCCTACAGCCTGCTGACCCTGGGCAGCGTGCAGGCGGGACTGCTCTGGGTGCAGGACTCCTACCTGCGCGGGGGCAAGCCGGGCGGTTTCGTGCGGGCCTTGCCGCCGCTGATGACCATGGAAGCCTTGATGTTCGAGATGATCGGCATCGGCTTCATCCTGCTCACCCTCGCGCTGCTGAGCGGCTTTGCGTTCCTCGACAACATGTTCGCCCAGCACGTCGTGCACAAGACCGTGCTCTCGGTGGTGGCCTGGCTGGTGTTCGGCGGACTGCTGCTCGGTCGTCGCCTCTGGGGCTGGCGCGGACGCAAGGCCATCTCCTGGACCCTGACCGGCTTCGGCATCCTGATCCTGGCCTACTTTGGCTCCAAGCTCGTGCTCGAGCTGATCCTGGCTCAGTCGGCCTGACAGATGGCCTGTGACAGGGGCATGCGGGCCTCCAGCCGTTGACGCCAGGCCGCGAGCTTCTGCTCGAAGCGCAGTCCGGCGTTGGCCGGACTGGTCGAGGGAAGCCGCTGCATCGTCATCTGCCGATCCCGCTCGGGAAGCGTCGGCAGCACCCGGCGCCGATACTCGCGCTCGGCGGTGCCGCCGTTGAACAGGAGGTGATCGATCGCTGGGGCCAGGGCGAAGAAGGCGGCGAAGTCATTGACGCGAACCGTCTCCGGGCGAATCGCCTGATCCAGGCTGCCGGGGCGCGCGCAGGCCGCGATCACGTCCCAGAGCGCGATCCGGTGCGCCGTCAGTGCCGCGCAGCGCGCGTCATAGTCAGCCTGCGGCGGAATCCCGAGCAGCGCGCCCATGATCGGCCAGAACGCATTGCGCGGATGGCCGTAGTATTGCTGCTGGCGCAGCGAGGCCTCGCCGGGCATCGAGCCCAGGATCAGCAGCCGTGCGTCAGGGGCGACAATCGGCGGAAAGGCGGTTTTCAGCTCGGATTCGGCAGTGTTCATCACAGCATCAGCCGTTTGCACTTTGGCAACCTTGCGCGATCCGATCACAGGCACAAGCACGCACTGCATCGATCTCCGCAGGAGCGCCGCTCATCCGGCCAGCAGGATGACGAAGACACCGCTCACCATGAGCAACCCACCCGGCAGGCGGCCGATCAGATTCGGCTCGCGAAACAGCAGCGCCCCGTAGAGGATGCCGAACAGCAGGCTGCTGCGCTTCACCGCAATCATGTAGGCCACCTCGGTCAGGCGCAGCGCCATGAAATGCGTGATGACCATGACCCCATTGAGCGCCGCGACCGCCAGCACGGCACCGGGGCGGCTGACCATGCGCCGCAACGCCGAGCGCGGCGATGAGTGCGCCCCGCCGAGCGGCAGCAGCAGCAACAGCGGTATCGCCAGCAGGCCGATCGTGGCGAAATAGAGGGCGCCGAACGCGGCCGAGGGCAGATACAGCAAGGCCACCTTGCCCAGGGTCGAGGTCAGCCCATAGAGCAGCGCCACGCCGAGCATCATGCGCGAGCCGGCCTCCCAGCGGATCGCGCCGAGCGGCCGCAGCCAGGTGCGCCAGTCATCGCGCCGCGCGTGCTCGACGTTGAGCAGCCAGGCGCCGGCGACGATCAGCACCACGCCGATCGAGCCGGGCAGGCTCACCTGCTCGCCGAGCAAAAGCGCCGCGATCGCCATCGAGAACACCGGCGTAAAGGCCAGATACGGCAGCGTCAGCGAGAGCGGATGATCGCGAATGGCCGCCATGTAGAGCAGCATGGCGCCGATCTCCAGGGGCACCAGGAGCGCGAGCCATCCCCAGAATGGCGCGGGCAACGCGCTTGGGTCCGGCAGCCAGAACAGCAGCGGCGACAAGAGCGCACCGGTGAGGGTGAAGCGGATCAGGGTCAGTTCGCGCGCCGAGAAGCCCTGCAGCCAGGCCTTGGTCGCCGCATCGGCCGAGGCTACGCTGAAGGCGCAGAGCAGCGCGAGCGGCAGCCAGCTCATCGGACCCCGGCCGCCCGCCCAGCACCGATTGCATCACGACCGAGCGCATCACGACTGATCGCCTCACTGGCAAGGCGTTGAGTCATCGATCGGCGGTGTCGAGAAACAGGGTCGCGGCGCGCATGCCTGGCGCCGCCAGAAGCGTTGAGCATCGTTGTGTCCATCCCGCGACCCGGTGGTCGATGGTGTCCGATCGGCGCCCATTTCGCCAGTAAGTGAGCGCCTTATCGAAGGCGCAGGTCGGCTCCCACAGCCTGATTCTTGCGCGGGCTCGATCGGCGGTGTGCTCCGGGTCGCCGTCGAAGTAGGTCTCGAGAAGCATCGCGCGGGCAGCGCCCTGCAACTGTGCTCTCAGGCAGACGTTGGCGACGTCCTGATGTGGATCGCCGGCCGTGGAGGTCTCCCAGTCGATGAAATAGACATCCTGTCCATCGTCGATGATATTGCCGAGCACCAGGTCACCATGGCAAGGGACCAGCGGCGGTGCCGTGCGCTCCAGTGTCGCCACCACCGGCTCCATGGCCCTGGCGATGGTGGGCAAGCCAGCGGCATGCCGGCGCGCTTGGCGAGCCTCGGCGGCCACGCGCTGCATGCGACGGCGGATGCGGCTGAGAATATCGGCTCCCTGGCGAAACGGGGCCGTTTCGCGATGCAGGCGTCTCAAGCAGCGGCCCATGCGCTCGGCGGACGCCGGATCGACCGCACCAGAGGTGGGGTGTGCGCCTTGCAGATAGGGCAGCACCAGCAGGCCGTCGCTCGGATCGGCAAGGATCGGCGTTGGCGCGACCCCCGAGGCTGCGGCCGCCGCCAGATTGTGCATTTCGCGGGCGTGCCAATCAGGGGGCTTGGTCCTTGCGCGCGGCAGCCGGATCACCGCTCCGCGATCGGCATGGCGCAGGATGTACACCCGGTTGCGCTCACCCTGCGTCGGCCGCTCGACCCACTCGATCTGCTCGGGTCGCCAGCCGATGTCGGCGAGCCGAGCCCAAGCCACCTCCAGGCCTGTCGACCGACCGTCGATACGCGCGCTGCGTCCCATTGCCGCCATCGCTGTATTCCTATCCATCCTCGGGCATCCCGTTGGCGAGAGGCATGCGACCATCCAGCAGCATCTTCAAATAAAAGGCACAGACATGCTGAATCGTATCGATGCGAAACCATTGACGCGTGTATTTGAAACGAATGCCGCCTAACGCCATACCGGGGTTGGCGGCAAAGTAGATCGATTCCGGGGTATTGACCAAAGGCATCGTGGCCCAGGCCAGGAGTCGGAGCGCCCGGCCATAGAGGACAATACGCGCGCGATCTCCCACCTTATGCGCAAGGGTGAAGGCGCCCATCAGACCTTCCGCGCGTGCGCCATCGGCATAGGGATACTCGCCAAATTCGTAGAAGAAGGCCCCTGCATAATCCGGGTAAGGTGCGTCATCGACCGTATACATCTGGCGTACCATGGCGTCGGCATCCGCGAAGACGAAGTCCCGGTAGAGATCGCGACGGAAGGCCGGCGCGTCCCAAAACTCCATGATCGCCATCATCAGCCAGGCATCCGACGGCAAGGCACGGTATTCGCTCGCTCGGGTGCGCGGTCGCTCGACGATGAGAAAGCGCAGCGCACGATGGACAGCGGCCAGGATGCGCCGTTGTTCGACCTCATCATCGAGGATGTGCAGACAATACCCGGCGAGGCCGCACAGTGCCTCGCCGGGATAATAGAAGGAAAAGTACTGTCCGTTGTCGGCCTCGGTGACCTCCTTGTCTAAGTAGACGTTGTAGTAGATAAACTCGCCGCTGTCCGTGATCTGCTCGATGAGGTGATTGGCGAGCTGCTGGGCGGCGGTGTCATAGCGACTGTCGCCGGTCAGCCGGCGATGTTCGGCCAAGGCATAAAGCCCGACACCGCTCCCGCCCAGCTTACCCTTGCGATTGTAGTAGACATACTGTGCCGCTCGACCGTCGTGCGTTGCATAAGGCCGGGTCTGGGCGAGCAGATAGTCGATGGCTCGGCGCATCGGCTCGAGCGCTCGCTCGCTGCCCGTCAGGCGCGCGTGGTAAAGCCCCGTGAGGATACCGCCGCTGTGGCGGACGATATTGTAAAACGGGTTCGTGTCGGGATCGCGGCTGAGGTGCTCGTGGTCGCGGCGGCTATCCAGCGTCGCATCGTAGTAGTAGAGGAAGCGGCCATCGGCTTGCTGATGGTTCAGGATGTGGTCGATGGCCAGTTCGGTGGCCGCCACCAACCGCGCCCGGGTCAGGGGGCCGTTCAGGGGATGACCGCGCCACAAGCGCACCCAGCGCTCGCCAAAGCTGATGAAGCTGTGGCTGGTGAAACGCGCGAAGGCGCAGGCATCGAGCA
>PWTO01000126.1 GCA_003562815.1 Chromatiaceae bacterium
GGGATCATGCTGACGAAAGGTCAAGCGTCGAAGGTTCCGATCGCCGCCGCCAGGCGGGAGCCGGTTGCCCACATTGGCGAGGGGAGCGACACCGAAAGGTGTCCGTTACCAGGCTCCTTATGGGGCAGAGCCTCAGGGCCCCGCCGGTGGAAAGCCGGCCCTTTTTTCTGGTGGCTGCGAGGCCGTAGCCGCTCTTCCTCCCCGGCCTGAAGGCCGGGGTTTCTCGCGGAGGAACTGATGAACACTGCCCAACGCGTCTTTTCGATCCTGCTGATGCTGGCGTTGCTCGTACCAGGCGCAGCATCGGCCGAGAAACCGAGCGATGCGCACGCCCTTGAAGGCGTGACCTCCGGCAGGGTCGCCTGGGACATCAACATGGGGAGTCCGCGTGCACTCCTCGTCAATCTGCGCGTGATCGACGAAACCTATGAGGATCTCAAGCGACAAGGCGTCGAGCCCGATATGATCTTCACCTTCCGCGGTCCCTCGGCGCGCCTGGTCAGTGGCGACCGCACCGATGTGCCGCTCGATGAGGAGGCCGTCTACGACGAGATCGCCGAGCAGGTCAAGGCATTGTTGGCCAAGCCAAACGTGCGCATGGAGGTCTGCTCGATCGCGACCCGCCTCTTCGGCATCGACAACAAGACGCTCTTGCCTGGCCTCGAGGTCGTCGGCAATACCTTCGTCTCGCAGATCGGCTATCAGTCCAAGGGCTACGCGACCATCCCGATCATGTAAGCGCCCCCCATGACGACTCATCGCTCCCTGAAGACGGTTCCTCGGCACTGGCGGCCGACGATGCGCCCGGCGGCGCACGGCCGAGCACCTGCCCAAGTACGGTCTGAGTGCGCTCGGCGATGAAGCGCTGCGATAGACGCCGATCGGCGAACAGCAGCGTCCGATCAGCCGCACGGTCGAGATAGAGCACCTCGCCGTCGGCAGGCTGAAAGGGTTGGCGACTGATACGCGCGATGCGCCCGAGATTCACTCCGCGTCCATCGTCGAGCAGGATCAGATGCGGTGCCAGCCCACGCGCCGGGTCCGGGCGCGGAAAGTCGATTACGCCGAGCAGCAGATAAGCGCGATCGGTCACATGCACACCGAGCTGGAGATCGGTCTCGCGCAGCTCGGCAAGATAGATCGGCTCGCCGACGGCAGCCCGCAGGCGCTCGACCTGAGCCTGATAATCGGCCGAGGGCCAGAGTCCGCCCTCAGCGTCAGAGCCAAATGGCGCATCGTCTGCGGATGCCATCGTCAACCTCGCCAGTGGCAGATGAGGATACGAGCATACCGAGCCTTGATCACTCAGAAAACCAGCACCTTGTCGGCGGCGAGCGTGCGCTCAGTACCATAAGCGGGGTCGTTGAGATGGCTAATGAAGGCTAAGTGCCGAGGGATGGCGAGCGGGTTCTAAGGCGCGTGGCGTTATACTGTGGTGCCTCGTCTTTGCCAGCCTCTCATCGTGACCCAGTCTGCATCGCCCAAACAACAGCTGTTCGAGCATCTCGCCGTGATCGCGCGCGCCTTGGGGCATTCGGCACGGCTGGAGTTGCTCGACTACCTGGCTCAAGGCGAGCGCAGTGTCGAGGAGCTGGTGCGGCTCAGCGGGCTGTCGGTAGCTAACACTTCCAAGCATCTGCAGCAGCTCAAGGCTGCGGGCCTGGTCAATGCGCGGCGCGATGGCAAGTATGTGCGCTATTCGCTCGGCGATGAGCGGACGCTGGACGCCCTCGCCGCGCTGCGCGGCATCGCCCAGGATCGCAGCGATGCGGTCGCTGAGCTGATGGCGCAGTATTTGCTGCAGCGTGATGCGCTTGAGCCCATGCCGGCGGCAGAGCTGTTGGAACAGGCGCAGGATGGGCTGGTGACGGTGCTCGATGTGCGCCCGTCCGAGGAGTTCGGCCAGGGCCATCTGCCGGGTGCCCTCAATATCCCTTTGGACCAACTCAAGACCCGACTGGCGGAGCTACCGCCGGAGCGTCAGGTCGTCGCCTACTGCCGCGGACCCTGGTGTGTGCTCTCGTTCGAGGCGGTCGCGGCATTGCGCGAGGCCGGCTTCGAGGCCCGACGCCTGGCCGATGGCCTACCCGAGTGGCGCCATGCCGGGCTGCCGGTGGCGCGGGATTAGGACGGCGAGCTGGTCTCCGCCTTTCGCTTCAGCTTCAGCTTCAGCCCTACTCAGTTTCACCATGCTCAGCACGGATCAGCGCACGTAACGCCTCTAGTGCCGCATCAACCACGGCCCGGCTACCCTCGGTCGGATAGACCACATAGGTCGGCAGGCGCAGGCTCGGGCTGTCATGGATGCGGTGCAGGCAGCCACCCTCCAGATAAGAGGCCGCGACCCGCTCCGGGACGAAGCAAGTGCCGCCGTTGGCGAGGATCAGCTGCAGCCCGAGCCAGCCAATGTTGGCCGTTTGTGCGGGTCGCTCCAGCTCTGGGTAGGCCTGGCGATGCTGGGCGAAGAAGGTTGGCCCCCAGTTGACGTAGACATAGCTGTCATCGAGCGCGCGCCGCTCCGGGTCCGGGCCGACCAGGATCAGGGTCTCGTCGAACAGGTACTCGACCTGGATGCCCGCAGTCTGGCGCGGGCTGTACATCAGCGCCAGGTCCATGGTGCCGGCGATGACCCGGCGCATCAGGTCTTCCTCGAAGCCGATCTCGGTGTTGAGGGAGATGTCCGGCATGCGGCTGCGCAGGCGCCCGATCCAGCGCGGCAGCAGGCTGTCCCAGAGCGCGATGCGGGCACCGAGGGTGAGGCTGGCGCGGAAGCGGCTCGGCAGGCCGACTTCGTGGCGCGCCTGCTCGTAGGTCAGCAGCAGGGTCTTGGCGTGGCGAAGAAAACGTTCCCCGGCATGGGTCAGGCTGGCGCCCGCGCGGTTGCGCACGAACAGGCGCGTGCCGAACTGCTGCTCCAGGCTCTGGATGCGCGCGCTCACCGTCGATTGGGTGACATGCACCCGCGCGGCGGCCTCGAGGAAGCTGCCATGCGCGGCCACCGCGAGGAAGGTCTTGATCTGGTCGATGTCCATCAGCGTTTACCTCTCAGCCTACCTTCACGCGCCAGCGATCGCACTTGGTGTCGATCGCCGCTTCGAGATCAGTGTCGCTCAAGATCCAGGCGGCAATCGGAGGTCTTAATATCGGAAAAACCGATGATAAAGTCAAATAAATTTCGTTTGTTTGAACTAAATATCAGGGCTAGCTTATAGAGCAGAACCGAACAGAGCGACCCGCAGAGCAACTGCCACACAGGAGAACACACGATGATCGCAGTGAAGGTCTCGATGAAGGCGACCCATGAACCCCTGAAGCGCACTCCGGTGGTGCTGCAATTCGATGCCGATGGCAGCGAGACGCCAGCGGTGCTGACCGATCGCGCCGGTGTCGCGCGCTTCGATCTGCCACCGAGCAGCGGTCGCATCCTGGTCTCCGGCCTGCAACGCTACGATGGCCGGCTCGACGGCGAGATCCCGATCGAACTCTGGTCGATCACCCAGCCGGAGCTGGATTCCAAGGGCGGTCCCGGCGAGTTGCCGAGCGGGCGCAATGCCTATCCGGGCATGAGCACACAGTGGCTAGCGGTCGGCGATCATCGCATTGAACTCGACAGCGAGGGCTACCTGGTCGATCCGCAAGACTGGTCGGAGGATTTTGCGCGCGCCCTGGCCGCCGAGGAAGGGTTGACGCTGAGCGCCGAGCACTGGGAGCTGATCCGCTGGCTGCGGGCCCATTACGCACGCCACGGCACCCAGGCCTCGGTGCGCGACATGATTGCCCACTTCCGCGTCGTCTGGGATCGCGAGCGCGGCAGCAACCGCTACCTGCACCAGCTGTTCCCGCGCGGCGGCCCGCAGAAGCAGGGTAACCGCCTCGCCGGATTGCTGCGTACCAAGGGCGAGCACTAAGGAAGTCAAAAGTGCCGATGAGAGACGCACTGACCCCACCATGTCAGCTTCGGAACAGCATGCGAGCGAGCGCCTATTCAGCCAAGTGAAGGCTGGCCAGCTGATGTGCACCGCCATCGAGCCGCTGCGTCCGACCCAGCTGGCGGGTGAAGCGGCGCGAGCCCTGGTGACACAGAGGCTGAAGAGCCTGCCGGTGGTGGATACGGTTGGCCGTCGCCGTGGCCTGTTGCTGCGTAAGGACTTCCTGCACGCCTGCCACCTTAGGGAGAGATCATGACGCCGAGCAGGCCCCTGCAGGATCTTCACCACCAGCATCTGCGCACCTCCGCCCCGCATCAGCGGCGGCGCCTCGGTCCGGGACAGCGCCTGGCCGGCGCGCTCGCTGGCTATCTGCGCAAGATGCGCGGCTCCACGCGCGGTGCCCTGCCCCGGGTCAGCAGCATCGAGGTGCTCTGGTCCTGGCTGGGCAGCTTCCTCGGCATCGCCTTGGTGGCCTGGCTGAACGAGGCGATCCGCACCCAGGGGACGAATCCGGCTGTCTGGCTCGAGGCCATCGGACTCACGCCAACAGACGGCCTGCTGCTCATCGGTTCATTCGGTGCCTCGGCGGTGTTGCTCTATGGCGCCCCACGCAGCCCGCTGGCGCAACCGCGCAATCTGATCGGTGGGCATGCGCTCTCGGCGCTGATCGGTGTCTCGGCCTGGCTGCTGCTCGGCCCACTGCTGCCCTGGCTGGCGGCGGCGTTGGCGGTCTCGACCGCAATTGCGCTGATGCATCTGACCCGCACCCTGCACCCTCCGGGTGGCGCGACCGCGCTGATCGCCGTGATCGGCTCCGAGCAAGTGCATGCGATGGGCTATCTGTTCGTGTTGATCCCGGTCACCTTTGGCGCGCTGCTGATGCTGCTAGTCGCGCTGCTGGTCAATAACCTCAGCAGCGGGCGGCGCTATCCGGAGTTCTGGTTCTGATCCGCCGATGAAGAAGCGGCCTTGTCTACACCGATGGCGCGGTCGGATTTGGCGTGCTTGGAGTCGGAGCGCTTGGCAGTTCCACCTTGTCATAGACCTCGCTCAGCGACAGCTCGGACTCGATCAGGTGCAGCGGGATGGAATCCGCTGGGCCTTCGTAGCTGCTCAGACTCCAAGTGCCATCCGGCTGGCGCAGGAACAGCTCCGCTTGCATCCGCGTTTGCGACAGCAGCAGATAGGCCTGCAGGCTTTCGAGGCGCCGATAATGATGGAACTTCTCGCCGCGATCGTAGGCCTCGGTGGACTCCGAGAGCACCTCGACGATCAGGGTCGGATTGGTGATCACATCACGCCGACCGTCGTGGAAGACGCGCTCGCCACAGACCACCATCACATCCGGATAGGCACTCACATCGGCGGCGGCGATATGCACCTTCATGTCGCTCGGGTAGACCCGGCAGGGTTGGCCCTTGAGTTGGTTACGCAGTTCTGCACCGACATTCAGCGCGATGAGATTGTGCTCTTCGGTGCCGCCCGCCATCGCAAAGACCTCGCCGGCAACGTATTCACTGCGTTGTTCGATCGCCGTGCGTTCAATGGCAAGCCAGTCATCGAAGGAGAGACGCGGTTGCGGTGCTGCGGACATCATGACCCCCGAAAGATCGCTGGAGCGAATGGAACTGAGCCGATTATAGTCCCAGCCGACACGTTGATCGGCGAGAGCCAGCATTGAAGGATCAGGCATCAGGGACCGGGACCGAGACCGGGACCGAAGCCAAAAAAGCAGGGCAGGCCCCATGATCGACGCCCTGTCCATTGCTGCCCCGAAACCGTTGATGCCGATAGCCAAACGCGCGACCGCAATCTCGCGTCGCCGGTCGACACCCAGCGCCAAATGCCATCACAATGACCCAACAGCTTCGGCTTGGGGACGAACAGCGAGATGGAAATGATCGATAGCAGGCGCAGACAGTCAAGCCCACGCGGACGCGGTGTCCTCGCCCTCGCGGCCGTCGCAGCCCTCGGCATCCTTGGCGGTGTCGGACTGTTCACCCTGGGCTATGGCAACGGCCTGGCCTATCTGACCGATGACCCGACCGCCTGCACCAACTGCCACATCATGCAGGATCACTTCGACGCCTGGGTGAAATCGAGCCATCAGGGTGTCGCTGGCTGCAACGATTGCCACCTGCCGCCTGATTTTGTTGGCAAGTGGCTGACCAAGGCCGACAACGGCTTCTTCCATGCGCTGGCCTTCACCACCGGCCAGTTTCACGAGCCGATCCAGATCCGCGCGCGCAATCAGCGCGTGACCCAGTCCGCCTGCCTGCATTGCCACGGCGCCTTCGTCGATCACATGCGCCCCGCCGAGCCCGGCGGCGTGATGCAACGCTGCGTCCACTGCCATAGTGACGTTGGCCACGCCCTGCGACGCTAACGGACATCGCGCATCAGCACCCCGAACGATGAAGCGCTTGTTTTACGGCCACCCCACAGGTTGAGGTTCACGATGCCCCAGACTCACCATTTCATCCGTCCCCAGACACCGGCTCGCAGGGATCATCAGCGCGGCCGTGTCCTGTTGCTCGGCTCGGTCTTCGCGTTGGCGGTCATCGCCACCCTCGTGGTGACCTGGGTGCTGATCACGATGTTCACCCACAAGCAGGACGCCCGTCAGCCCTTCGTGCGCGTCGTCGAGGTCGACGAGAGTACCACCGACCCAGAGCCCTGGGGCCAAAACTGGCCGCATCAGTTCGATGGCTGGAAATCGACCTCGGGCGGCGAGTTCTACGGCGGCAGCAGCGCCATGCCGCAGAGCAAGCTCGAGGCCCAGCCTTGGCTCAAGCGCCTCTATGCCGGCTACGCCTTCAGCATCGACTATCGCGAGGCGCGCGGTCATGCCTACATGCTCTACGATCAGGGCGTGACCGAGCGCGTGACCAAGAAGCCACAGGCCGGCGCCTGTCTGCACTGTCACGGCTCGGTCAACGTGCTCTATCGTCGGGTGGGGCTGGAAGCGATGGGCGAGGCGGTGACGAACGCTGCGCTCGGCGCCGAACTCAACATGCCGGCCATGATCCGCGGTTTCGAGGAACTGAGTCAGCAGCCCTATCGGGAGGTGCTGGCGATGCTCTACGCCACCCCGGACGGGACGCCTGACGCTCACGAGCCGTTCTTCCCCACGCCACCGCCGGGCGGCTTCACCGGCGAGTATGCGGGCGAGGCCATCGCCGAGGACCATGCGCCGCTGATGGGCGCGGCCCATCCGGTCAGCTGTATCGACTGTCACGATCCCAAGAGCATGGCGATTCGCGTGACGCGACCGGGCTTCATGCTCGGCATCGCCGCACTGGCCGAGGGCGATGGCGCGGTCCCGCATCTGCCGAGCATCGAGCAGTGGCGCCGGGGGAATCGCAGCGCGTCCTATGACCCCAATGCACTCGCCAGCCGTCAGGAGATGCGCTCGTTCGTCTGCGGGCAGTGCCATGTCGAATACTACTGCGCTACCAAGGACACCCTGACCTTCCCCTGGGGTCACGGCCTGCGCGCCGAAGACGCCGAACGCGTCTGGGAAGAGAAGCAGTTCCCTGACGGCAGCGCCTTCTACGACTATCAGCACGGCGAGACCGGCGCCGAGGTGTTCAAGGTCCAACATCCCGAGTTCGAGCTGTGGAGCCAGGGCATCCATGCGCGCAGCGGCGTCGCCTGTGCCGACTGCCACATGCCCTATGAGCGCAAGGGCGCGATGAAGGTCAGCAACCACAATGTGCGCAGCCCGATGGAGACCATCAACAGCGCCTGCCAGACCTGCCACAACGTCCCCGAGGGCGAGCTGAGGGCACGGGTCGGCGCGATCCAGAACCGCACCGTCGCGCTCACCGAGCGGGCCGGCGCGGCGATGACCGAGATGCTCGACGCGATCATGGAGGCCAAGGCGGCAGGTGCCAGCGATGCCGAGCTTGAGGACAGCTTTGCGCTGCAGCGCAAGGCGATGTGGCGGCTCGATTACATCAGCAGCGAGAACTCCAAGGGCTTCCATGCCGACCAGGAGTCCGCGCGCATCCTTGCCGAATCGATCGACTACAGCCGCCAGGCGCAGTCGGCCGCGCTGCGCCTGCGTGCGCCCGAGGCTCCGAGCACCGAGGCTCTGCCCATGGAGCCGGTCAAAGGGGTCACGCCCACCGGCGAATCGCCAGCGGCGGAATGAGCGTGCCGCTGGTCGGCGAGCCCTGGGTGCTCGACACCGCCGGCTAATCCCGCAGCAAGAGCCGCAGCACCTCCACCAACACCACCGGCAGGTCCGCCGGGTGGCGCAGCACGGCGTAACGACCGGGGCCGAACACCTGGTGGAGATAACCGGGGGCATGGCGGTCCACGGTGAGGCAGAAGCAATGCAGGCCTTGCAGGGTCGCCTCGGTGACGGCACGGCTCAGATCCTCGACCCCGTAGCGACCCTCGTACTCGTCCAGATCGTTGGGCTTGCCGTCGGACAGGAGCAGCAGCAAGCGGTGCCGCTCATGGCGCGCAGCGAGGCCGGCGGTGGCATGGCGGAGTGCGGCGCCCACGCGGGTGAAGCGCTCCGGTCCGAGGGCGGCGATGCGCCGCTGCACGGCGGCGCGGTTCTTTTCATCAAAGCGCTTGAGAGGCCAGACCCGCACCCGCTCCGGCCCCTCGCCGGAGAAGGCTTGGATGGCATAGGGGTCGCTCAGCGCATCGAGGGCATGGCAGACAATCAGCAAGGCCTCCTTCTCGACGTCGATGATGCGCAGGTCGCCGTTGACCCAGGCGTCGGTGGAGCCGCTGATGTCCACCAGCAGAGTGATCGCCAGCTCGCGTCGGGCTGGACGCGCTCGGCGGTACAGCCGCTGATCCGGCACGGCGCCGGCCTGCATGTCGGCGAAGGCGTTCACGTAGGCGTCCATATCGAC
>PWTO01000189.1 GCA_003562815.1 Chromatiaceae bacterium
GCATCTGCGGTCAGGGGCCGTCCGATCATCCTGACTTCGCCGACTGGTTGGTCAAGGAAGGCATCGAGAGCGTGTCGCTGAACCCGGATACCGTGATCGATACCTGGCTGTATCTGGCCGAGCATCTCGGCAAGCAGGGCTGAGGGGCGAAGTTTGGGCTAAACAGTGGCAGGGATGCCGCTGACTATCCCCAAACGACGATAATCACAGCATCACCATCCTGCTCGGGCTGGATGACTCGGCGGCGCGGCTGCTCTCAGGGGCGCTGGACTCGACCTATGTGCTGCGCTACTTTCCGGGCAAGGTGATTGATCACATCTTGTTAGTCTTTTTTGAGGTCAAGTTGTGCAACGACAACAGCTAACGGAGTTGTAGACGCTCCGCCTTCGGCTTCTTTTGCGCGCCGAAGATCTTGTAAATCCTGATAATTTTCCAAAGCCTCCGCTACCGCACGAAACTCTTCGATGGGGAGGACAGCGTACTCTTCCGAGCCTGCTTGGCCTATGAACTGAGGATGCAAGTTCATCAATTACCTCTTGGCATAGACATGCTTTCGGTGCATTACACGATAAATAGTGACTGTATTGTCTTCTACCTCGAACAACACCCTATAGTTGCCGACACGAAGCCGATACTCAGGTGTGAAATTCGTAAGTCGCTTGATGTCTCCAGTCAGTCCACACTCAAATTCGCCGAGCCGTCCGGCAATCCGAGCGGCATCCTTCTTGCGGATGGACTGAAGATCCTTTATGGCCTGCGGCTTGAGTTCGACCTTCATGCAATTTTTTAGAGTATCAATCGGTCCTTATTGGCTAAAGTTGCAAATCAGCCGCACGCGCCTTTGGCGCATCGGTTGGATTTGCTCTGTTACTAGCCTTATCGTTTTTTCCAAGCTCAACTGCCCCCTGAGCCGATCCACCTTCAATCCGACCAAAATCTACGTTTAATTTTCCATTGATTCGCGGTGTATTCGCCTCAGTGCAATATTCTCCTGATATGAATTTGAGTTTGCTTACAGCGTCGCAGGGCAAGGTCGTATTGACCGAATTCGTTGCGGCTTTCCGGCTTCTTATAGATATCAAGGCCACGATCAGAAAGAATAACCCAGCCTTCACTGGTCTTGATTTCTCTTGCATGCAAAGATGAATCACGCTTCCAGTGCATCTCGATGCCGTGCAGCTCCAAGTGGCGCCGAATGTCCTCCAAGCGGCTATCTGAATGAAGCTTGTCATCCTCTTCAAGCTGTCCAGTCGTTAACTCAATCTGGCGAGTAGCGCCGCTCCGGGAAACGAGTTCGCAGAAGCGCTGGAAGTTATCGAGCTGATAGCGAAGCCGAAGGTAAGGCTCCTTGATGTCAATTCTTTCCGCAGAAACGAGATAAGGTCCAAAAACAGCTTCGTAGCTGTATCCAGTCGCACCTTCGACTATATTGAATAACTTCTCTTGTAGGCCGGCCTCTCTAGGGATAGTGATTTGCTCGCCAGCAAGATGGTGACCTTCCAAAACGCTCAGGCCAGATTGCAGATAATTCTCAAGGCGCTCCCTAGCTTCGCCGGTTTGTAGCTTTAGCTGCTCTTCAATGGCCTGTTTACGGGTAGACAGCAATGCCTCAATAGCGGCCCGAAGTTTGGGGAACAGACTTTCAGCATTTTTCGACAGAGAAGCACTAAAGGCATTGAGACGCTTCTTAAGAAAGCTCTCTAGTGCGGCAGTTAAACTTTTGCCGATATCATCATAAAAGTTGGAAACGAGGTTCGATTGACGCATCGTTGTCCCGGTTCCCCAAACGTCGGCTACACTGTCTCTTGCACCAGTGAGCTTTTCTTTCAGCTCGCCGGTCGCGAACTCTTCTAATACTGCGATAATTGCATCCTTTTCGTTGCTAACTCGCTCTTTGAGTTCGCTAATGTACTCTTCCATGAACCGCTGCTTCGTCGCGTAAAATTCAATCTTCGGCAGACCTTCGACAGCGGAATCAGCTTCGAGGCTACCGATCTGGCTTTGCAAGCTGTCCAGCGACTGTGAAGCAAGATCGATAAAATCAGAAAACGGCTTTAACTGTTTCTTTAACGATAGCTCCATTACAGGAAAGACCCGGTCTGCCACGCGGCCGCCTAGATCGCTGAGGTATCCCCAATATCCATGTCGACGTGTCTTCCAGTGCTTTGCCACGTCGGTCTTCTCGTAATCGGAAAGAACCTCTTTAGCCAGCAGTTGCATCCGCGCAACATTAGCCTCCATCAGGTCCGACAAGGCATGTTGGTCCTGGTCATGGGCCTGCTTCAGTTCGCTCATGGTCGTCTGAAACTGATCCATCAGCTTGCCAAGATGAACTTCAAGTTGAGCCATATTACTTTCGACCTTAGCGAGGTCGAATTCTGTCTCCATAACGGAACGGCGTTCAGCGAAAAAACTGCGTAGCCGACCTCGCACGGCGGCTAAGGTGTGTTCCAGGTGATCGACGAGCTGTTTAATGTGGTAATTCTCGGAGAGTACCTCGAAGAGAGCCTCGCGGACCGCTGGAATACCTGATTCATCTACCTTTCCGTCGTCAAACCAGGCCGACGAAGTGAAGTGGATCTTCAAGGCGTCGAGCTGCTCCATATAGTAGTAGCCTTCCTCCTCTTTCAATTCTGTTTCGTCTAATAACTCATCAAGGGTTCTACGGATCTCAGCGCGCAGACGCGCTTCCTCTTTGTCACGCACCTCTTGAAAAGCAGGAGGGGTCTCGTCGTCTTCGAGCGCATCACGACGCGCGTTTTCAAAGCTTGTATCGACCTGGGTGACAATCAGCCGCAGATGACGCAAACGCTTCTTGCGCAACTGACGGACGAGGAATTCTTTGTCGAACTGACTGAAAGAGGCGCCACTACGAGTTAGGAACAGAATGGCATCCACTTCCGATAACAGCTGCTCGGTAAGGTGGCCACGATAGAGCTGAGTATCGTTCAAGCCAGGTGTGTCTATGAGTTCCACATGGTCACGCAGCAGGGGTACTGGCGCATAAACCACCAACTCTTTGACGAAATAATGCAACGGATTGCGACTGGACGTGAAACTACGGATCGCCTTGCGGAAGTCCTGCTTTCCCTTCTTGGTATCCCACTGCTGCGCTTCGATGACATGGACATGGCCGCCGGTCTTGAGATATTCCTTGATCAAACGGTCGACATCAACGGGGTCGAAGTCAATGGGCTTCCCCTCGCGGCTTTTGCGCTGGGCCATCTGCTCGTTGAAACCGCGCAAGCCCGCAACCCGATAAGCCTCCGGATGCTTTGGCGCATCTTCGTATAGATCCTCCATGTGCTGCCAATCTTCTAGGCTGATTAGCCTAACCTCGGCGCGCGGTTGCTCGGCATAACGAAAGATGCTGATCGCCGCAGTTTCCGGATTCGTTTCAACTCCCGCAAGCCGCTCTTCAGCAAGTTTGTTAACAAAAGAAGATTTGCCAGTCTTGAAAGTGCCGACTACAGCAATGCGGAACAACTCAGGGGCTTCGGCGTTATCGAGGGACTGTTTCAGTAGATCGATTTCTTCCTGTAGGTGAACACGATAACTGTGCTGCTCTTGGTCGAGCAACGCCATTAGATCGAGTCGAAAGCGTTCTGTTTGGTCGCGGACCTCAAAGAACCTACTGATAATCATACCGAACAAGCTCCATATTCTTCCTTTATGATTTGAATATTCACTTGGCTAACCCTTGAGCTTTAATATTTGTTGCTGAACAGTTGTTAGACACTGCAGAAGCAGAACGGGTGCTGTTGTTGATGCTATGGAAATCCGACAGGTCCCAACCGATTAGCGATATGTCCACAACTGGCAAAGCCCTTCCTTTCCCCAATCCTCTGCCCCAAGCGCACACCGCGCCTCGGTCGAGTCTAGCAATGATTCCTCTCAGGGCTAGCCACCAACGAATGCGACACCCTGTTAAACGGCCAAAACTGTGACCTCGGTCACAGTTCGCGTCAGCCGCGTTGTCTAGATTGGCGCAGCGGGCTTGATCCTTGCTTGGCGTTCATCGCCGTGAGCCTGCCGCCTCAACGCCGCGGCCATTCCCAGGGCCGTTGGTGCTCGCCGGGCGTGCTCCAGGCTCGATACCCGGCGTTCAGCAACGCTTGCGTTCCGAGTCGGCAAAAGACGCCTGTATCTGCTGGTGCCAACGCTTCGCCTCGGCCATGACCTGCGGCAGGTGATCAAATACGGGCGTCGGCGGCTGCAGCCAAGTCCGAGCAGGCTTGTCGCGCTGATGGATTGGATGAATGTGCGTCGTTTCATCTCACGTCATCCACCCCAGCCTTTGCGCATCAGGTTCTCCACATCCCGACGCGCCAACACGGTCGCGCACTCGCGCCAAGCGTCTTCACTCGGCTTGATGCTGTCGTTGTAGCGCAGATCGAAGCCGGTCGCTTGGCGGCGCTCCTCGATGTACTGGTCCATCTTCTCGCCCAGGGTCTCGAGGTCGTCGATCCAGTCGTCGCGGATGGTGTCGGGGAGGCCGCCGAAGAGGTCGTAGCGGTTGCGCATGCGCTCGGAGAGCCGCGCATAGACCACCTCATCGACCGTGCCCTGGTGTACGAGATTCAGCATATCGACCGCCGAGCGCGCCTGACCGAAGCGCTTGATGCGCCCGATGCGCTGCTCCAGACGGGTGGGATTCCAGGGCAGATCGACATTGATCAGGGTGCCCAGGGTCTGCAGGTTCAGGCCCTCGCAGGCGGCATCGGTGGCCACCATCAGCCGCACCTGGCGATCGGCGACCATGCGCTTGAGTTCCTCGCGAACGATGCCGACCGCCTGCCCATCGCGGTAGAGTCGACTGCGATCGGCGCCGGCGTAGAGGCCGATGGTCTCCTCTGGATAATCCGCCGCTAAGGCGTCGGCCACCCAGCGTGCGGTGTCGTAATACTGGCTGAAGATGATGCAGCCCAGTTCGAGCCAGCCCTCGTCTTTCAGATAAAACTGCACCGCAGCCAGTTTCGGGTCTTCGTCGATACCCTCCAATGCGGCGATCAGGTTCGCCAGTGCCGCTCGCTCAACATCGGTCTGGATCGCGAGCTTCAGGTCGAGGTCGTCAGTCTCCTCCTGCACCTCACGCCCAGCCAGCAGGGTCTGCGCCGTGTTGAGACCGGCAATGACACTGGAGCAGACCCGCTGCTGCATCAGGGTGAGCATGAAGCCACTGCCCTTGCCGCGCTTGGCGAGGACGCGCCCGAAGCGGCGCGCTTCCTCATAGGCGCGATCGAAATCCGGTGTGGTGCGCAACGCCACGTCTTGGAACAGCGCCGAGAAGCGATGGGGCGACTGAACCAAACCCTGATCCGGGTGGACGTTGACGGCGATGCGCTCGAGCAGACCAGACTCCTCCAGCGTCGTGCGCTTGCGCAGCACGACATGGCGCACGAAGGGGTTCTCGCGCTGAAAGAAGGTCGCGCCGTCGATGACGCGCTCAAGCTCGATGTCCAAGTCATCGCGCACTTCCGCCGGCAGCTCGCTCAGCGCACCGGCCAGATGCGCCTTGGGCGCCATGTCCAGCTCCTCGCGCAGATTGCGGAACAGGCGACGCGCATTCGGCTCGTTGGTGGAGGTCATGCTGGGGAGCGGTGAGCGCAGCAGTCGCCAGCCGGACTCGGGGCCATCGATGCGCAGCTCGCCGCAGAGGATCGGCAGCACCTCACGCGGGGTGTGCCAGGGCGAGAGCTCATGGCCGAGCACGAACCCAGTGCTGCCCCGATGCAGCACCCGCACCAGATCCCACAGATCCTCGGCCCGAGTTTGGATCGGGGTGGCGGTGCCGAGCAGGACATGTTCAGCCCGGTCGGCGACCGCGAGCATGAAGGTCAGCAAGGCATTGGGCTCGCCGGCTTTGGCGCCGATGCCCTGGCGTGAGCGCGCCTTGTGCGCCTCATCGAGGATCACCAGCGCGTAGCTGATCCCCAGCAGCACGGCTTTCTCGCGCGAGGGCTGGATCATCAGGCCGGTGGAGACGATACCGATGCGCAAGGGACAGCGGGCGATCTGCTCGGGTCCACTCGGAGAGATCGCCCGCTCCTCGGGATCGAGCCAGACCTTGCGCGTCGAGTGCCAGCGCGCACAGGGGATGCCGAGCTTGTCGAGCAGCTCGGTTTGCCACTGCTCGCAGAGCGTGGCCGGGGCGAAGATGACGATCGGCTTGCGGCGTTTGCGCGTCTTCTCATCCAGTAGACACAGGGTCAGTGCCGCGGTGCCGAGCGACAGGGTCTTGCCCAGGCCAACCTCATCGGCCAGCAGCAGGCGCACCTGGCCGTGCTCCTGGTAATGGCGCAGGCATTCGCTGACGAAACCTTGCTGCCAGGGCTGCAGGGCCATGCCCTCGCGGTAGAGCGGCGATTCGATCAGCGCGGCGGGGGTGAGCGTCTCCTCGTTCTCCAGCGCGGGCAACAGCACCTCGACGCGCCGACCGCGGCGGGACACCTCGTGGCAGACCGCCTCCGGTAAGGGCCGCGCCGCGTTCCAGAGGAACTCGAACTCGGCCTCGATCCAGGCGACCCCCTCGGGCGAGTCGTCCTGCCAGAGGATCTCGTAATGCTGCTGCCAGCCGTGGCGAGTCTCGTTCATCGAGCCGATGAAGCCGAGTATGCGGCCATCGGCGCGTTCGATGACACCGGCCTTGCCATGGACGAAGCCGCAGACGCTGTCCGGTGCAACCCGGATCACCTGGCCGCGCTGGGCCAGAAAGGCATCCAGCCGTTGATAGCGCTCGCGATTGAGCAGGGATTCGGCCTCGATGGAGCGCTCGTTCCAGCGCCCGAGCAGACGCATCTCACGCAGCTGGGCGACCTTCAGGTCTTCGGGTGACAGATCCACGTTGCAGACGATGCGCACCTCCGGGATCGGCTCCAGCCACTCGTGGGCGATCTCGAACAGCGAGCTGGTGAAATAGCCGGCGATACGCCAGTAACGGCGCGCGCCTTGCAGCTGCTCGGCAAGAAAGCTCTGGTCGAGGCGGTGGGTACGGGAGGAGAGGCGCTGGAGGGTCAAGGCGTGATGGCATCCGAAAACGGATTCAGCAGTAAGACGCCACTGCGCTCGACATCCTTCACATTGCGGGTCACGAGCGTCAAGCCATGGACCTGCGCGGTCGCCGCGAGCAGGCCATCGATCACCGGCAGTGCATCCGGAACATTATTGCGCCCCCAACACTCGGCCACTGCGGCACAGACCGGCAGGATGCGGTCGGCAAAGTCGGTCTTGACCGATGCGAGCCGTTGCGCCAATCGCGCAGCTTGCGCTGGGTCGCGGCGATGCAGACGGTCGATGCCCTGGCGCACTTCACCGATGACCAAGACCGAGAGATACAGATCACGCGCATCGACCTTGTCATACCAAGCGCGGACACCAGGATCAGCACGCTGATCCTTCTGCACCTCGGACAGAATGTTGGTGTCGATCAGGTATCCCATTGTGGATCACCCCGGCCAAAATCCCGAGGACGATGCAGATCTTCAGCACTGAGTCCCTCGGTCAAACCGGCCAATCGACGCTTCAGGTCGTCGCCATCGACAGCAGACGTCGCGGGGCTGTCTTCCATCAGCAACAGCACGCGCAGATGGGTACCGTCCTGGATGGTGTCGGGCACGCGAATGCGGTGCTGCTCAACGGTCGCTTCTAGCTCGATGGCTCTCATCAATGCATCCTCCAAAAAGAATGATTACTGGAATCGCTGGTTGCGCATCCGCCCAGCGATGGCTTCGGCGGCGCGTCGGGTCTCGGCTTGGCGTGCCTTGGCGGCGATGAACTGGGCCATGTCGATCAGCTTGGGGCGCAGGCCGAGGTAGTCCGTGACCGCGTCGCGCAGGTTGGCCATCACTGCTTCTGGCTCCTTGTCGGCGAGGAACTCCTGAATGGCGATGATCAGCGCGCCGAGCGGGGTGGGGCCAATCTCGGTGCGCTCGGTCAGGTCGCGCGGCTTGAACTCGGTGACCGTCTTCAGGCGGGCGGCATTGGGCTTGATGCTGGCCATGATCGCGGCATAGTCGGCAACGCGAAACGCCTTGGCAAAGTTTTGATAGTTGTCGAGCTTGGATGCGCCGGTGGTCTCCATGTCGAGCATGCGCAGATAGAAGCGTTGGATGCCATTGATCGCGCCCCAGGTCTCGGCGTCGAGGCCGTCCGGGACCAAGAGACTATTGGCGGTCTCAGCGGCCTGTCCGACGATCTCATCGACGACGGTGGTCTCGCCTTTGCGGCGCGGGCGCAGTGCGAAGCTGGTGACATCCTCGCCGCCGATGCTGGTGAAGCCGGTCAGCACCTTGAGTGCCGCGGCGTAGCCGGCCATCTGCAGGTCGGAGTCGTTGAACACCGGTGCGCCCATCTTGGCCTCGGTCTCGGTGTTCAGATGCAGCATCTGCTTGATCTGCTCGTCGACCTCGCGTTTCACCGCCGGCAGGATGCGCTGCTTGAAGCCGGGGCGATCACCGGCCGGGCGCTTGCGCAGCATCAGGATGACGGTGCCCTGCACATAGCCGCCCTTCTTCAGCTCGGAGGTCGTCTCGGTGGCGATGTACCAGGCACCGACCACTTGCAGGCCGGCGGCCCAGAAGATGCTGACCATGTCGGACCAGACGCCCGTGTCCTGATGGGTGAACATCACGCACTGCATGCCGTTGTCCGGCATGTGCTCGGTCATTGCTTTGTAGGCGTCCACCATGCCGCGGCGGAAATCGTCGCCCGAGCCTTTGATGGCCAGCTCGCGGCGAGAGTCCCAGGTCCATTGGTCGAAGGGTGGTGGTGGATTCTTGCGCAGCCAGGCGATGA
>PWTO01000227.1 GCA_003562815.1 Chromatiaceae bacterium
CAAGGCCCGTGGCTATGCCGACAAATACCGCGCGCTCGGTCAGCCGATTCATCTGATCGGCATCGAATTCAGCCGAGAGCAGCGCACGGTGGTTGGCTTCGCGGTGGAGACCTGCTGAGCCGGAGGCAATTCGACCTCTCGAGTCCGGTGCGCGGCTCATTCGTCTCAACAGGCTTCGGGCAGTCTGACCCAGACCAGCAGACCGCCCGCCTCGGCGCGACCAAAGCCGAGCGTGCCGCCATAGGCCTCGACCACATCGCGCACGATGGCCAGCCCCAACCCGGTCCCTGCCTGACGCTCGTCGAGTCGCAGGCCGCGCTCGCCGAGTCGCGGCCAGTGTGCGGGCGCAACGCCAGGGCCGTCGTCAGCAATCCGAATCTCGATCTGTCCATCCGCTGAGGTCGATACCTGGATATCGACCTGTTCGGCGGCCCATTTCGCGGCGTTCTCCAGCAGATTGCCGAGCAGTTCGAGCAGATCGTCCGCCATCAGCGCCACGGCAACCCGCTCCAGGGCCGCGATCCGCCAGTCGATCCGCTCACCCTCAGGCGTGCGCTCCAAGGTGCGGAGCAGGCGTGCAAGATGCTCGACAACCTCAGCGCGCGCGGCATGCGGCGGATGACCGGAACGCACACGGGCGCGGATCAGCTCGCGCTCGACGCGCCGACGGATCGTCAGGGCGAGTTGATCCAAGTCCTCGGCCAGGTCCGGATGACCAGCCTGACGCAGCCGCTCGGCATCGGTCGCCAGGACGCTAAGCGGGGTCTTGAGTCCGTGGGCGAGATCGGCGGTCCAGGCGCGCGCCCGCTCAACGGAGCCTTCGCGCGCTTCCAGCAGGGCGTTGACCTCGGCGATCAGCGGACGGACCTCATCAGGAGCCTTTGCGGCGAGCCGTGAGGCGCGACCGGCACGGATGGCGCCGATCTCGCGGCGCAGCGCTTCCAGGGGCGCGAGACCCGTCTGGATTTGGATCAGCGTGGCCAAGGCGAGCAGGAGCGCGATCAGCCCCAGATAGGGGCGCATGTCGGCAGCGAAGGTGGCGCGTGCTACGATCAGTTCGGCGCGATCCTGAGCCAGAATCAACCGCAGTTCGACCGGCGCGGTGTCCGCCGCCACGACCCGGATGCGTCGCTCGCGCACCAGGAGCAACTGTCCATCCGGCCCCGGCAGGCGATGGGCATGCACCAGGCCTGGGGTGAGTTCGTCCTCTGGCAGTGTCAGCACCTCGTCCCAGAGCGAACGTGAACGCAGAACACCGGCTTGTCCGGGGCGGTCGATCTGCCAATAACGCCCGCTCAAGGGTTGTGTAAATACCGGGTCGTGCAGGTCCTGGGTCAGACGCAGCGAACCATCGGGTGCGATCTCAACGGCGGCGGCGAGTTGGTTGAGCTGCACCTCCAATTCCGCGCCGAGATGACGCTCGACATGACGCTCGAAGAGATTCGCCAACCCCAGCCAGGCGATCAGCAGGGCCACCGATATCGAGATCAGCGCGCCGATCCAGAGTCGCGCCCGAAGGGATGAGGGCTTCATGCGACGGCGGACCCAAGCTTTGGGGTTATGGAGCGTTCGAGGTGTCATCGGACTCGATCAAATAGCCGAAACCGCGCCGGGTTTGGATCAGCTCGGCGCCGAGCTTGCGCCTGACCCGCCCGACCAGCACCTCCACCGAATTGGAGTCGCGCTCGAAATCCTGCGCATAGAGTTGCTCGGTCAGCTCCTGTTGCGAGACGACGCGCCCGGCCTGCTGCATCAGATAGCTGAGCAGACGGTATTCCTGGGGCGAAAGATGGATGGGCAGACCATCGCGACTCAAAGTCTGGCGCCGGGTATCGAGCCGGAAGGGACCCTGGACGAGGACGGGCGCCGGTTGTCCGGCGGCGCGGCGGATCAGGGCCTGCACGCGCGCGAGCAGTTCTTCGAGCCGAAAGGGTTTGGGCAGATAGTCATCGGCGCCAGCCTCGATGCCCTCGACGCGCTCGGTCCAGTCACCGCGCGCGCTCAGGATCAGCACCGGCAGCCGCTGACCGGCGGCGCGCCACTGGCGCAGCACCGAGAGTCCATCGAGTCCCGGCAGCCCGAGATCGAGGATAGCGGCGGCATAGGGTTCGGTGTCGCCCATGAACCAGGCATCGCGCCCGTCGCGCGCGCGCTCGACCAGAAAGCCGGCGGCTGTCAGACCAGCCGTCACCGTCTCGGCAACCTGATCATCGTCTTCCACCAAGAGCAGGCGCATCAGTCCTCGTCCTCCAGTTCCAGGATTCGTCCATCACGGGCGTCGACCTCGACTTCCAACCGACGCCCGTCTGGGGTCAGTATCTTGAGTTCGTAGACCCAGACCCGCTGGCCGTCATGCTTCTCGCGTTCGAGTTCGATGCTGATCACTTCCCCCGGCGCCTGTAAGCCAATGTGACGCAGTATCTCGGCGATCGGCTGGATATCACCACGCAGACGGGCCGCACGCGCGCGATCATGATCGTGCGCGCGCTCGTGATCCCGTGGCGACTCATGCCTAGCGGACCCGCCGGCATCCACATGATCATCGGCGCCAGCCTGCAGGGGGAACAGGCTCAGGAGGCCAATGAGGATGGCATGGCGCATGGATGGACACTCCAATCATCAGGCTCCACCGCGATAAAGCTGCGGTGGCTGCTCTTCATTAAAGCGGCGAATTATGTGTTCAATCCTCCCAGGGACTATGGCCCGGAATGTCAATCCAGCGTTCATCGTAATTGCCTTCGGCGGCTTTTTGATGACAGGCGTTGCACTGGCTAAAACTGTTGACCTCGGGATTGTCAGCCACCAAGCGGGCCGGTATCTCGTCGTGCTCATCCTTGAAATCGGCGCTTTCGGTGATGCGGGGCAGATCACCAGTAGCCGCACCCGCGTGACTGACGCCGCTCGGAACCATCTGCAGCGCCACATCAGTGGTGTTGGCCCCCAAAAAGGCGCTGATCTCGGCGCGCAGTTCTTCAGACAGGCTGGCATCGTCACCGTAATGATTGATCAGCGCGTCCGGCTCCATGATCCGGGCCCAGGCCTGCGGCGGGAGCAGACCTGGCTGGTAAGCCATGTGGCAGGCGCCGCACTCCTCACTGTAGGTGGCATTGTCGACCGGCGCCTGACGCGACTCGAACCAGCCGCTTTTGTCGCCTTTGTGCTTGTCGTCGTCGTCATCATCATCGTCGGCAAACGCCAAGTGGACCGTGCCCATGGCCAGCGTGCCGGTGATCAGGAGCGTTAGGACAGATTTGATTGGATACGGGCTCATGTGTCGATCCTCCAGCTCATTGAGTCTTGATGTAGGCGATGAACTCGGCCTTTTCGCCGGCGGTGCACTCGCGCCCCAGGGTCCAGCGGCAGTTGCGCCCCAACCATTTCTCGATCTTGGCTGAATCCGTGAGGCGCTCCGGATTGACCGAAGGGGCGAGAGGTTCGATGACCTTGCCGGTGTTGGCATGCCGTCCCGGCTGGGTTAGATCGCGGCCATGACAGGTCACGCAACTACGCGGCTTGGAACCATCGGTCTGTGGATACTCCTTGATCCAGCCCGCTTCTCCAGCGGCTGGATCGGCCGCCCAGGGCGTGGCTGGCAGGATCAGGATGCTGGCACTGAGCAGGGCTATGGCCAGATGTCGTTTCAGATGTTGATTCAGGTGTCGTTTCATTGGTTGGTTCTCCGTTGGTTGGCAGTCATGGTTGGCTGTCAGCCCGGCTCCGGTCAGGGTTTCCGATGGTCCTTGCAGGCTGTGGCGACAGCGTACCCATGGCCCCCTGACAAAAGGCTGACAGCCCTTGTCAGCCTTCGCTCAGGCGCGCTTGGTTAATCTCCCTATCCAAGGCGTCGATACGCCTGAACCAACGAACTGACCATCAAGCTGTTACCGGAGAACCAAGCCATGTCGAACAACGCCCCGAATGACACCGCCACCATTGACAATAGCCCCGGACTCGAGACCCCAAGGCAAGTTCGCGTTTGGGATCCGCTGGTAAGGATTTTTCATTGGTCACTGGTGGCCGGATTCGCCACCGCCTTCATCGTCGAGGATGATCTGCTCGGCGTCCATGTCTGGGCCGGTTATCTGGTGCTCACGCTCATCAGTGTGCGCTTGGTGTGGGGCCTGATCGGCACGCGCCATGCGCGCTTCAGCGACTTTGTCCGCAGTCCAGGCGAGGTGCTGGCGTATCTGCGTGATGTGATGCGCTTGCGGGCGCCGCGTTATCTGGGTCACAACCCGGCGGGCGGGGCCATGATCGTGCTGCTCCTGATCGGTCTCGCCGCCACCGGAATCAGCGGTCTGGCGCTCTATGGTGCCGAGGAATTCGCCGGTCCGCTGGCCCAGATGATGCGCGGTGTGCCATCAGCTTGGGGCGATGTCCTGGAAGAGACCCATGAGGTGTTCGCCAACCTCACGCTCGCTCTGATCCTGATCCATGTGGTTGGGGTGCTCGCCTCCAGTCTGCTGCATCGCGAGAATCTGATCGGCGGCATGATCAGCGGCGACAAGCGCCAAGAGCAGGAATGAACACCGCGTGCGACACACGCGAATTGGAGAACCGACACCATGCCGAAACGCCTTTACATCTCCCTGCTTGCGCTGACGGCTCTGCTGCTCGTGACGGCCGGAACCGCCGTGGTGGCCGCAGGCGGTGAGGGCCGGGATTGGCGGAGTTGGCTGCGAGTGATGCCGAACATCGCGCCAGCCAGCCATCCGGCCTATATCGAGGAATGCGGTTCCTGTCATCTGGCCTATCCGCCCGGAGTCCTGCCGGCAGAGTCCTGGAGCCGCATTCTGGCGCCCGAGGCGCTCGCCGATCACTATGGCGATGATGCCTGGCTGCCAGAGGCGCTGGTTGCCGAATTGCGAGCCTATCTGATGTCCAACGCGGCTGACGGATCAGCGCGTATCCGCGAGCGCGCCTTCGCCGTGCCCGGTGAGGGCCAATCCGAGTCTAGTCTGCCGCGAATCACCGAGACGCCCTATTTCGTGCGCAAGCACAACGGGATTCCCGCACGCCTGGTCACGGACAATCCCGAGGTCGGCAGCTTTAGTCAGTGCAATCGCTGCCACATTGGTGCCGACACGGGCGTCTTCGATGAGAGCCAGATCGACATCCAAGGTTTCGGGCCTTGGAAAGACTGAGTATGCCCATCGAACCACACGAATCGACCTCATCGCAGGCACAGCCCGACTGCTCCTTCATGCACGCTGCCCCCGGCATTAACTGCGCTGTCCGAGCGGCTCGGAGAGCGTGGCGTCGAGGAAGAGCGCTTTACCAAGCGCGACCAGCTCCGGGTTGGCCTGGGCCATCGGCGTGGCGGCCAGGAGTGTGACAGCCAGCGCTCAGGGGTGCATCGGCGTCATCCGGTTTCGATCTTGCATATCTTGTCCTCGTTGATCATCGTGCATGGATATCAGCCTTCAAGCTGTCTCCTGACAGACCCGCTGACTCTAAAGCCGCGTGAGTCGATGTTCGACGCGTACCCGACTTCCGGCGGGTGGGTCGATGGCGATCTGTGCGAAAAAGTGCGCTGACCGGGCCTGGCGGTTAGCACGCATCAGGCTGGCATCGGTTTCGGCCAGCGCGTGCCCGTCAGCGTCCAAGACCGTGATGTGCACCTGTCCTGGAATAAAGCCGCGCGCCGGAATCCGTGGTCTGACCGTCCCGCGCACGTTCAAGACAGATCCAGCCGCGTCGGGCTTGGCATGAACGAATCCAACAAGAAAGCGGCTCGATGCGTGACGTTCGATATTGAGAGGCGCGCTCGGATTTGCGGCATCCAGGGGCGTAATAGCCATGAGCAGCGCCAAGACCAGTGGGCCTGCCGTAATTGATCGGATATTCAAACGCATGGGTCTTGTCCTTCGTTCGTCGTCATCCTGATGATCAAGGGCGAATCGGCCCAAAATTCAAGGCGAATTTGCGACAGTGATCGATGAGGAATCTTCAAAGAGATGGCGCCATCCTAAGGCGCCAAACTGAAACCAAACTGAATCCAATGGGATCGCCCCGCACGAGGGCCTGCGCGGGCTATCGCCCATCGCTTACCGGCAGCCTGATCTCGGCGCACAGACCACCGAGCGTCGAGGAGGGACGAAAGCGGATCCGCCCCTGATAGCTCTCGACGATCTCCCGGGCGATCGCCAGTCCGAGTCCGTGACCGCTGACCTGCTCGTCAAGTCGCACACCGCGCCCGGTGATGGCTGCGATCTCATGTTCTGAACAACCATGGCCGTCATCTTCGACGCAGACGACGATCTCATCTCCCTGCGCTGTCACGCTGCATCGCACCTGGCCCCTGGCCCATTTGCAGGCGTTGTCGAGCAGGTTACCAAGCAGTTCCAGCATGTCCTCGCGATCGACGCTGAGCAGCCCCGAGGTGCGCAGATCGAGTTGAATGTCGAGGCTCTTTGGGGCATGAATACGCCCAAGAAGCCGCGCCAGCGTCGGCAGCTCGGCATCCGGGTCAAAACGCACTGCCGCACCGCCGGCACCGGCCAGACGCGCACGTTTGAGCTGGCGCTCAGCAAGCTGGCGCAGCCGCTCGACCTGTTCGATCAGAGCCTGGCGCGGTGCTAGCGCGATGTTCAGCTCGGGATCCTGCAATTGCTGACGCAGGAGGCTCAGTGGTCCCTTGATGCCATGAGCTAGGTTGCCGGCGACGGTGCGCGAGCGTTCCAGGCGCTGCGCGAAGTACAACAGCAGGCGGTTGAGCTTGCGCACCAAGGGCAGGATCTCGCTCGGCACCTGTTCGGTCAGAGCGAGCGTCTGGCCGGACTCCAGGCGCTCGATGTCCCGATAGACGGGGTTGAGGGCGGCAAAAGCCCGCCGCACCACAAGCCGTTGCACCAGCAGCATCAGGATCAACCCACCGAGCGTCAGCCCGGCGAACAGCTGCTCGATGGACACCAACGCCTGGTCCAGTACGGTGACGTCCTCGGCGACGGCGAGCGCGAAGTCCAGGCCATCCAGGTGATAGCCGCCTTCCCAGACCAGCAGCCGCTGTTGCTCCGGACCGAGCGCGCGCCAGTGCTCAGAGGCACCCGGCGCAAGGGGACGGTCAGCCAGATCCTGATCCCAGAGCGAACGCGAGCGGATACGTTGTCCATCGCCGGTTTCGATGACGAAATAATGCCCCGAAAAGGGCTGGTGATAGACCGGGGTCAAGCGCTGATGCCCCACCTCTAGGCGCCCATCCGCACGCCGGTTCAGTGCCCCGATCAGGGCCTCGGCATCGTGCTCCAGGCGCGAGAGCACAAAGGCATCCGCCGTGCGATGCAGCGCCTCGTGACCTGTCCACCAGACTGCGCCAATCAGGACAAACAGGCTGGCGCCAAGCCAAACCTGTAAACGGCTTTCCAGCGATCTCATTGGCGCGGGAAGAGATAGCCCTGGCCGCGCAGGGTCCGAATCCGATCCTTGCCGATCTTCTCGCGCAGGCGCCGCACATAGACCTCGATCAGGTTGCTGCCCCGGTCGGCCTCCAGCTCGTACACATGGTCCATGATCTGGGGCTTGGAGAGGATTCGGTCGGGATGGAGCATCAGGTAACGGAGCAGGCGAAACTCGGTGCCGGTCAGCTCATAGGAGGTGCCGTCGGCCAGAATCGCCCGCTGCCGATCCTCATCGAGACACAGCCCGCCCACCTCCAGACCGCAGCGTAGATGGCCCGCCGCCCGCCGGGTCAAGGCATGGATGCGGGCGATGAGCTCCTCCATGTGGAAGGGCTTGCCGAGATAGTCGTCAGCTCCCGCCTTGAGCCCGTCGACACGTTCGTGCCAGGCATCGCGCGCGGTCAACACCAGCACGGGTGTCGTGACGCCATGGGTACGCCAATGGCGCAGCACCTGGAGCCCAGGCCGCCCGGGCAACCCAAGGTCGAGGAGGATGGCGTCATAGGACTCCCCGACCCCGAGCGCCTCGCCCGTGATCCCATCGCTGGCGTGGTCGAGGACGAAGCCGGCGGACTTAAGCGCCTTGTGTAGCTCAGCCGCCAAGGCGGCATCGTCTTCGACCAGCAGAAGCCGCATTAAATTGCGTCCTGCGTGGCAACCGACGTCTGTTTGCGCGGCCAAACCCGCAAAAGCAGACAGAGCTGAAACGCGACGCGATGCCACATGGCTTACTTCTCTTTCCTCTTGATCACGTCGCCGGTTGCGGCATCGAGATAGAGCTTGTGGATAGTGCCGTCGGCGGCCAGGATCTCGATCTCGTAGCGATAGGCGCCGTCTTTTCGCTCCAGCTCGGCCTCCACGAGCTGACCCGGCTGCACGGATTGAGCACCGGCCATCACCTGCTCCATCGGCAGGATGGCGCCGGTTTCGCGCAGTTGTTTGATCTCGTCGTGGTCGAGTCGCTCACTGGCTTGGGGACTGCCCATGGCCAGCAGCAGTCCTAGGCCTGTGGTCGCCATCAATTGATGTCGTGTCATTCGGTTGCTCCGTTTGAGAGGGTTGCTGGGTGCCGATCAAGCTCAGGTCGATGACGGACGGCTCCGCTCGACTGCTCGAACAACGGTTGCAAGTCTGATGGCGCAAACTGAACTGATGCTGAAAATCGGCCCTCATGAGGCCAGCATTCTGATTCGTCATGCGCCTGGTCGGCTTCTCGCTCAACATCTTCTCGCGGACACTCGCCCCGCGCCGCCGCTTGACCGCTACCCACAGGTGCTCCATCGTGGCACCAGCTCTCAGCCCTCCGTGA
>PWTO01000165.1 GCA_003562815.1 Chromatiaceae bacterium
AAGAGATCGGCGGCGGCATGAACTTCAAGCGCAAGCGCTTTCTCGCCCTGGTCGATCGCATCCAGCGCGGGGAAGTGCGCCAACTGCTGATCGCCCACAAAGACCGCTTGATGCGCTTTGGCTTCGATTTCTTCTTCCACATCGCCGAGGAAAACGGCTGCGAGATCGTCGTGGTCAACCAGGAATCGCTCTCGCCTGAGCAAGAGCTGGTCGAAGACCTGATGGCGATCGTCCATACCTTTAGTGGCCGGTTATACGGGATGCGCAAGTACAAACAGCAGATCAAAACGGACTTCGCCGAGACACCGATTCGCCAGCCGACGGAGCGGTGCGAATGAAGGTCACGCGCATCCTGCACGCCAAGCGGCGTGCTGGCACGGTTAACCGATCCAGAGATCGAGCGGTTCATGCCGTATCGACAGGTGAAGGCGATCGTGCAAGCGCGGACTGAGCGCCTCCGGTTGGGACTGCTCAACCAGGACTCCAGTTGCTCGCCCGCGAGGGCGCTATCAACGGAGAGCGAATCACCGAACGAGCACCTTCGCGTATGAAATTCGGAGCAGCAGTCGCCTTCATGGCCAAGCAGATCATCCAGACCGAACAGGCGCCGGCTGCGATCGGTCCCTATTCTCAAGCGGTGCGGGTGGGTGACACGGTTTACCTGTCCGGCCAGATCCCGCTGGTGCCGGGCACCGGGGAGCTGGTGACGGGCGATATCCAGCTTCAGGCGCGGCAGGTGTTCAGCAATCTTGCCGCAGTGGCCGAGGCCGCTGGCGGGGGGCTCGGGGCGATCGTCAAGCTCAACATCTTCCTGACCGATCTGGCGCACTTTCCTCTCGTCAATGAGGTGATGGCCGAGACCTTTGCCGAGCCCTATCCGGCGCGCGCGGCGATTGGGGTCGCGGCGCTGCCAAAAGGCGCCGAGATCGAGATGGATGCGATCATGGTTCTCGATGCCGACAACTGACGAAGGCCGCTGATACTGATGTCTCACCTCACCCTGACCGCCGCGTTTTGTCTCGCCTTGGGTCTCGGCGCCTGTGCCTCTCAGCCGGCGAAGCAGGCTGAAACCTCGGCTCATCACTCAAGCACAGGGTCGGCTACGGGCTCGAGCGCGCTCGAACTCAAGTCCCGCCTGCCGAAGACGACGGCTGTTGCGAGCCTGCAGGATACAGCGGTTGGCGTGGATGCAGGGGTGGATGCAGGGGCGGACGCTCGCTCGCCCTTCCTCGCTCGCGCGCGTGCCGGCTCCAACGCAGGCGCGATTGCGGCGAGCCGAGTCACCCGCGGCGACTACGCCGGCCGCGACGATGTCGCGCGTTTCATCGACCAGATGCAGGCCAGGGGGCTGGAGCGCGACCAACTGGTGCGCACCTTTGAGCGCACACGCCACGATCCATCGATTATCAAGTACATGGATCGGCAATGGCGACCCGCCTCGGGCCCAACCGGTGCCTGGACCCGCTACCGCGCCCGGCATATCACCCCCGGGATGCTCGACAGGGGCAGCGCCTTCTGGACCCGGCATGCCAGCACCTTGGAGCGCGCTTCGAGACAGTACGGCGTCCCTCCAGAGTACATCGTCGCCATCATCGGCATCGAGACGCGCTGGGGCGGTTTCATGGGCACGCATCGGATCATCGATGCACTCGCAACCCTCGCCTTCGACTATCCGCGTCGTGCCGATTATTTCCGGCAAGAACTCGCTGAGTATCTGCTCAAGGCGGAGGATCAGGGCTTCGATCCGCTGCAGCCGGTCGGCTCCTTTGCCGGCGCCATGGGCCTCGGGCAGTTCATGCCGTCGAGCTGGCGTGATTATGCGGTGGATTTCAATGGCGATGGCCGCCGCGACCTCTGGAACCCGGAGGATGTCATTGGCAGCGTGGCCCATTATTTCCAAGCGCATGGTTGGCAACCGGGCGCTGCGGTGGCTGTCCGCGCGAGCGGTGGCGCGGGTCTGCCTTGGTCGACCGAAACCGGTTTCAATGCCGAGTATTCGGTGGCGAGTCTCAAGGCGAAAGGGATTCAGCCTGCGGTAGCGCTTGCCGATGACCGCCAGGTCAGTCTGTTGCGACTGGATGCGGCCGGGGGGCTCGAATACTGGGTTGGCTTCGAGAATTTCTATGTCATCACCCGCTACAACCACAGTACCTATTACGCCATGACCGTGCATCAGCTTGCCGAAGCGCTGCGCGCGCGGCGTGGTCTCAAACAGCCGACCCTGCGTGTGACCGATCAGCACGAATTCGCCGCCGACGCTGCGGGTTGACTGGCTGAGTGACTGAGTGGCTGACTTAAACGCGGGCTTGGATCAGACCCCGGTCGAGCGGCTCAAAGGCGTTGGGCCGCGCATCTCCGAGCGGTTGCAGCGGCTCGGTATCCTGACGCTGCAGGATCTGCTCTTCCATCTGCCGCTGCGCTATCAGGATCGCACCCGGTTGCGGTCGCTCGCCGAGCTGGTCGTCAACGAAGAGGTCTTGGTCGAGGGCGAGGTCGTCGATGCCCAGATCGCGCACGGTCGGCGGCGCTCGCTCAAGATCCGCATCGATGATGGCCGTGGCGCCCTGCTGCTGCGCTTCTTCTATTTCAGTCGCGCCCAGGTCGAGGCGATGCGCCCCGGCCGGCGTCTGCGCTGCTTCGGCGAGGTGCGGCAAGGGCCGCAAATGTTGGAGATGGTGCATCCGGAGCTGCAGGTGCTGGAGGGGGTCGCCGAGCTGGCAATGGGCTTGGCGGTTGACTGGACGACCGATGCGACGACTGGCCGGGAAACCGGTTCGGAGGTGGCCCCGGAGGATAACGCGGTGGCTGGTTCAGCGACGAGTCCGGAAACCAGCCCTGACACGGAAGCCGGCGCGGTGGCCGATGCGGCCTCGCAGCAACGGCTGACACCGATTTATCCAGCAACCGAAGGGCTGCAGCAGGCCAGCCTGCGCGCGCTCACCGACCAGGCGCTCGAGTGGCTGCGGCGTGACCCGGATGCGCTCCAGGATTGGATTCCCGCCAGCCTGACAGCGCCGTTAAAACTGCCCGCGCTCGTCGACGCCCTGTTCCTGCTGCACCGACCGCCGGCCGATGCCGGCGCCGAGCTGACCGACGCTTTGCTCGAGCGCAGCCATCCCGCCTTCTTGCGCCTGGCCTTCGATGAGATGCTGGCCCATCAGTTGGCCTTGCGCCGTCTGCGCCGCGCGCGCAGCGCCCAGCGTGCGCCGGTGCTCAGCGGCGATGGCAGGCTGCGCGAGCGGCTGCGGGCGCGGCTGCCGTTCGCGCTCACTGGCGCCCAGCAGCGGGTGATCGCTGAGATCGGCGCGGACATGGAGCAGTCGCGTCCGATGATGCGGCTGCTGCTCGGCGATGTCGGTTCCGGCAAGACCGTGGTCGCCGCGCTGGCCGCGCTACAGGTGATCGAGGCCGGTCATCAGGTGGCGCTGATGGCGCCGACCGAGCTGCTCTCCGAGCAGCATCTGCAGAGTCTGCAGCTGTGGCTGACGCCGCTCGACATCGAGTTGGCCTGGCTCTCCGGGCGGCACGCGGGCAGCGAGCGCGCGGCGATTCTGGAACGCATCGCGGCGGGGCAGGCGCGAGTGGTGGTCGGCACCCATGCGCTGTTCCAGGCCGAGGTGCGTTTCGCCGAGCTGGGGTTGGTGATCATCGACGAGCAGCACCGCTTCGGCGTGCATCAGCGCCTGAGCCTGCGCGAGAAGGGGGAACGCGAGGGGCGCATTCCACATCAGCTGATCATGACCGCGACCCCGATCCCGCGCTCGCTGGCGATGTCGGTCTACGGCGATCTTGACCTCTCCGAGATCGACGAGCTGCCGCCAGGACGCCAGCCGATCACCACCGTGGCGCTGCCGGAGACGCGTCGCGAGCAGGTCATCGAGCGGGTACAGGCGAGCTGCCGCGATGGCCGCCAGGCGTATTGGGTGTGCACTCTGGTCGAGGAGTCCGATGCGCTGCAGGCGCAGGCGGCTGAGGACGCGGCTGCCGATCTGCGCGAGCGCCTGCCGGGGCTGCGCATCGGCTTGGTGCACGGTCGCATCAAGGCGCAGGAGCGGGCGCCGGTGATGGCGGCGTTCAAGGCCGGCGAACTCGATCTGCTAGTCGCGACGACGGTGATCGAGGTCGGTGTCGATGTGCCCAATGCGAGCCTGATGATCATCGAGAACCCCGAGCGGCTGGGGCTGGCGCAGCTACATCAGTTGCGCGGGCGCGTCGGTCGCGGCGCCATCGAGAGCGCCTGTGTGCTCATGTATCACCCGCCCTTGACGCATGCGGCGCGCGAGCGCATCGATATCCTGCGCCGTGAAGCGAGCGGTTTTCGCATCGCCGAGGCGGATTTGCGCATGCGCGGCGCCGGCGAGGTCTTGGGAACCCGGCAGGCTGGCGCGATTCAATTCCGGCTGGCCGATCCGATGCGCGACAGTACGCTGATCAACGCCGCGCGGCAGGCGGCCGATCGATTGCTCGCGCACTGGCCCGAGCATGTCGAGCCGCTGATTCGCCGCTGGCTCGGTCGCCGTGATGACTACGGTCAGGTGTGAGGCAAGGCGACTACGCCTCATTTCAGCCGTTTCGCGCTCGTTCGCGCAGTGCCTTGGCGACATTCGGCCCAGTGCGGGCATGCTTCTTCATCTCGCCCAGTTGCCGCAGTAGCAAGGCGCGCACGACATCCAGCAACAACGGGTCGCCATCGACCATGATCGCCGAGTCGTTGTTCATGATTGGCCAAAGTAGCTTGTTTTTTAAGGCCAGTATGGCGTTGCGGTCAGGCACCTCGCAGTTGAAGTGGACGACCGGCGTTGGGCGCGTCCTGACGTCCGCCTGAAAGCGTTCGAACTCGGCGATCTGCTGTTTCACCGTGTCCGGGTCTTCTTTGAGCTTCTTGTTTGCGAAATGCGCCGCTGCTGTCTCCAAAAGCACTCGTTGTTGGCGCCCCAGTTGGTCAGACTGGGGATAGATGGCCGGTATCGACCGGGACACGAGGGTGATGGGCTGCTCGTCCACCTGTCCTGCTGCTAGGGCATCATCGACACTCGCCAGTCGCTCACCGCCCACTTGCAGGGCCGTCAATGGCCGACGCTCGACCCAGCACTGTTGGATCGCATCAAAGGGTGGCTCCGTGGGCTTGAGCACATGGTCGAGCAGTCGTTCAAAGAGCGGATTACCGTAGGTCGCAAAGTGCAGCCGTCGTCGGTCCTCTTGACCGAGACCCTCCTCGTACAGCGCGCGCGAGCAGGTGAGTAAGGCCGGTGCTGGGAACTGAAGGACGTGATCCAAGGACAAGGCCTCGCCCTGCCGGAAGCTCTCGATGCGCGCGCCCAGCGCATGCAGATAGCCACCCGGTTGCGCGCTCTCGCTCAATACCTGCCAGATGCTATCGAGGCTGGCGGGCAACGGCTGCATCATGGCCTCGGCATCCAGTTGCTCGTAGGCCTGCTTTTGCGCTTGTGCTGGAAATTCGGTCAGGCGTTGGCGCTCGCTGATCTTCACCGCATGCGCCTTGGCACGGCGGATCAGCTCTTCTTCGTCGATGTGTCCCGGCTCATCCTTGGACTTGGCGAAATCCTCGAAATCCTCGGGCTGGATAGGCAGCAGCGAGAACTGCAGTTCACCGGAGACGCTGATCTCCTCGCGAAACCGCTTCACCAGCCTTGAGTACACCACCTCTTCAACGCTGTTCTGATAGAGGTAGTTGTAGACCTGGATCTGCTCATGATGCTGACCAATGCGGTCGATGCGCCCGATGCGCTGCTCGAGCATCATCGGGTTCCAGGGCAGATCGAAGTTGATCAGCAGATCGGCGCTCTGCAGGTTCAGGCCCTCGGCTGCGGCATCGGTGCAGATCAGGATGTCGATCTGTCCGGCGACGAAGCGCTGCTTGATCGCGGTGCGGTCCATGCCCTCGGGCTTGTGCTCACCCGCCCGGCGCAGGCTGCCGCCGAGGCCAGAGAAGGTGCCAATCGGACAGCGTGGGAGGCGACTGCACAGCTCTCGATGCAAGGCCGCCAGGGTGTCGGCGTAGCGGGTAAAGATCACCAACTGGCGTACGCGGTCAGCGCCCGGTATCCGCCGCTGCTCAATGTGCTCCAGGAGCTGATGTGTCTTCCGTGGCACCTTCGGCAGTTGCCGCATCTGCTGCAGCAAGGCCTCCACCGCCGTCTGCTCCCAGGTGAGATCGCTCTCGCTGCGGTTCTTCAGGACCAATCCCTCCACCTCGGCCTCGTCCAGCTCCTCCAGCGCCTCGCGATCCTCCTCATCGAGATTGAGCTGCTGCGCCTTGTGCGTCAGGGTCTACTCGAGCTTGATCAGGCGCCGTTCCAGCGAACAGCGCAGGGCATGGAAGGACGAGGCAAAGCGCAGGCGCAGAAAGCAGAGGTAAAAGCCGATGGCGGCGCGCTGCTTGCCTTCCGCCATGTTGGCATTGATGCGATCGGCCAGCTCCGCGCAATACTGCTGCAGCTGCTCGTAGACCTCGAACTCGACGCCCTGCAGTGCGATGATGCACGGATGCACCTCGCGCCAAGCGAGATTGGCATTCAGCAATCCTTCCTGCTGGTAGGCGCGCAGCAGCGACCGGCTATGGCGCAGCATGCTGCGCCCGAGCGGCGCCAACAGGCTCAGGGACGGTTGCAGCTCGTGCCAACCACCAAGCGGCGGCTGGCCGTTATCGACGAAGTCCTGCAGCCCCATTTTCCCGAACAGGCTTAGCACCTGCTCTTCGACGAACCGCCATTGCTCCGGTGAGGAGGTGCGCACCTCGCGCAGATAGCGTCCCAGCCACTGCGCTTCGTAGTCGGCCAGCGCGTCATCTTGCAGCAACCGCTCACGCACCCGATAGAACAGCTCGCAGAGGTCTTCGCTGAACTGCACCGCGCCGGCCGACGGCATCAGCTTGAGCAGATCGAAGGCCTCGACGCGATTGAGCTGCATCGGCGTCGCGGTGGCCAGCAGCAAGGCGCGCGATCGGTCATACAAGGCACTGCGCAGCTCCTGATACAGCTTGTTGTAACGTGGCATCTGCGCGCTGTTGTCCGGGGACTGACGACGCGCCTTATGCGCCTCATCGACCAGCACGAGATCGGTCTCCGGGAACTGAGCCAGCAGCCGACCACCCTTGCGGTTGATGATCAACCCGGTCGAGATGATCTCCAGCGGGGCGTCGAACATCCTGCCCTTGCCGCTGATCGGCTCGCCCGTGCGCAGCTCGATGCGCTCCCAATCGCCGCTGCGACGGGTCCGCCGCACGAACGGCAGCATGAACTTCTCGGCCATCTCGTTGAGCCATTGCGAGGTCAGCGAGGCCGGCGCAAAGACGCGGATGCTTTTGGCGCGACCGCTGAGCCAGAGCGCCCGAAACGCCAGCCCCGCCTCGATGGTCTTGCCCAGGCCGACCTCATCGCAGAGCAGATGATTGCGCGGATAGGTCTCCAGCAGGCGCCGGGCGACGAACCGCTGATGCGGCCAGGGCTCGATCGGTGTGGTTTCCAGTGCCGCCCGTTCACCGCCCGGCAGCAGCGGCGCCAACCTGATCATCGCGAAGCGCAGTTGTTCGCTGAAGCTGGGTGCGACGACCTCATTCGGGTTGTCCTGAACATCTCCGCGTTTTTTCTCTGGCGGCTGCATCGGCGTGCCGTCGATCTCACGCAACGCAACGGCGCTGTCGGCGATCTGGATCAAGCGCTCGCGGACCGCATCGGGCAGGGATAGGGTACGGATAAAGGCGTGCTTGTCCTGCCACAGCGCCTCGAAGCTCGCCCGCTTGTTGGCGATCAGCTTGCGGTTCCAGTCGACCCAGGACGGCTGTACGGTGATGTTCTCTGCATTCACCGCCAATGCAGTCTGCGACTCATTCAGCGAGCCGGAGATGAACAGCGCCTCTTGACCATCGCTGAAGATCGCCCACTTCTCATGAAGATAACCGTCCTGGGCATAGTCCAGTAGTTGCGGCGTTCCTTGATCCGGTCCCGGTTGACCATGCACCCGCAAACCAACGCGCACTTGCAAACAACCATGAGCGATCATCCAGCCAAGCAGTTCCACACCTTGGCGCACCGATGATGGCCACTCTGGCGCTCCCTCCAGCGCCGCCAACATCTGCTCGGCCGCCCGTTGCTGATGACTTTGCAGAATGGCCTCAGCATCCTCGGGCGTCAGTTGCAGACCAACGACGAAACGCGCCTTGCCGCCCTGCGCGACGAAGCACGAAAACCCCTGCGAGGCCGCCGCCAACGAGGTCGAGGTGAAATAGCCGGCAACGCGGTCATAGCGCGTCGCGCGCGAGAGGGCCGGGATGTAGAAGTCGTGCAGGATGTCGACCGGCTGACCGTTAGGGCGCAGATCCGAGGTCGCGTAGCACTGTTCCCAAGGGTAGGCGCGTAGATTGGGCGACGGTCTTTCTGGCATCAGAGGTTAGCCCGAGCGTTCCCCAGCCAGCTCGAGCACCGTCGAGATGAGCGCATCGGAGAGATACAGATCGGACGCTGAGAGCCGTTGCACATAGGGCTTAACGGCCTTGATGAGTCCGACCTGTTTGGCATTCAGCAGCACACCCAGTGATCCGATGACCTCGATGTTGTTGATGCGCGCCATGCGTCGTCCGCGTCGGTCGTCGATCAACAGATAGCTCGCCTGCAACTGGCGATACAACAGCATCGCCTCGGTTTCGCCAGGGTCCGAGAAGCCATCGAGCAGAACGGGG
>PWTO01000074.1 GCA_003562815.1 Chromatiaceae bacterium
ATCGCCAGTACTTGCCATCGGTCGCCGTGGGATCGAAGATGTAGTGAAACCAGCGCTGCGCGTCGGCGAAGCGTTGATTATTGCTCAGATGTACCGCGATGGTGAGCGGAACGTGCAGGAAGAGCTCGCGGTTGTAGACCGTGTACGCTCCGTTGGGGCTGACATCGATCCGCTTCGGCTCGCCGTTGACGGCCAGTCGTCCGGCTTCCTGATTGGGTTGATAACGCTGTGCAAAAAAGTGCTCCCGCAATGTTTCATGAAAGTCCGCATCGAGCAATCCGTCGATAGAATCACGGTTCAGTTTTTGAAGTAGTTCTTCGACGTAAGGATGAAAGTGATTGTAAAACCTGTAGCGAAAGGGATTGTTTGACGTACCCGGATTTGCAACATTGAGACCGGTTGCGATCGCTGCCTGGCGTTGGGCAGTTTGATGGCCGTGGAAGCCTTGCGGCAGTCTCGTGATCGGCATGCTTGCCTCCGATATCGTGTGCGGGCTCGGCGATCGCCGCCCCTAGCCAGTTTCGTCTCGACGTCTGATGCTTCCGCCTGGGCCTATCAGCCGATCCCCGAACTGGACGACGCCACCCGTACCCAGTCCGCGGAAAACCGGAGTGTTCTGGTCAAGGAATGCTTTTGTCAGGGCGATATTGGTTTGTCCGGGCTGCAATGCATCAAATGAGAACGCGAAGCTTTGTCTCGGTGGTTTGACTTCCGGCCGCACCAGAACCGGAATGTCGATTGGCTGATCAAGAACGGCCCACTGGACTCCGAAGTTCAGCGCTTCGGCGACCATAAACCATATCGGTGGCTCGGGTTCGACATAAAACGTATGCGAAAGGTCCTGATAGAAGAATGGGGTTGCTTCGAGCGAGCCCGCTTGCGGATGTCGCGGTGCAACGATGTTGTAGATATGGCCGCGATTTAAGATACGGTGCTGAACGCTCTGTCCGATAGTAACCGTAAATGGTGGAAACCGATCACTGAACGTTCGTGAAACTTTGTTATTCTGGCCAAATAAGGGAAAGTCTGCCGCGAGAGCTACGTCTGGGTCATCAAGAAAATGCATCGGCAAGCTGTGGGTATTGTGTAGCGTGAAATAGCCGACCTCTCTGCCGGGGTATGTCATCGATACCGTCAGCGAGTTTTTGCTCCAAGGCCTTGGAGCTTCGATCATGCGCAGCAGTCGACGGTCGAAGGCACCGGGTCCGGATGGTGGAAACGGCCCCAGCACGATCGGGTGGTCGAGATCCGATGTCCGTTCAGGGTGCCAACTGCCGTTGTAGTGCTCACTCCAATGCAGGGTGAGGTGAAACACGCTCTCCACCTCGCCTCCGATTTCCTTCATCTCGGCCCGGGTCATATCGCCGAGGGCTGTCTCGGAATCGCTGTCGGCTTCCGGCTGGTCGACTTCCCCAGCCGGCACCACCGTCAGCCAAAAAAGGAAAAGCCGGCCGTTCCAGACAACCGGGAGGACCGGATTGTCATCGATCGCCAGGTTCACCTCCTGCCAGGGTGACCAAGCGACCCCTCCGTCCTGGCGCCGGTAGTAGTATGTTCGCCGGGCGCCCGGGATGCGACCGATCACATGAACGACGTCGCGGGATCTGTCCCACACCCCGTCACCTTCGCGGCACATGCCGCAAATCTCGAGCTTGGCGACGTCCGTCAGCCTTTCGAGGTAGTGGACCAGAGCGGTTGCTGCCGCATCGTCCGTGATTTCACCCTGCAAGAGCTCGCTCTCGAGCTCCTTGAAGAAGGGTGATTCGTCGTCGCGCTTGGCATCCAGCCAGTTCTCGGGCCAGAGGAAAATCTTGCGTTGCACCTCCCACAGCCGGTAGCGCGAAATCTGCGCCCAGATGTCAGCGATGATGTCGCCGGCTTCGACCCGCGGCTCCAGATTCATCATGCAGCGCTGCACGAAGGTCTGCACGCTGGAGATGGCGAGCCGGATGCGCGAGGTCGGCATGCATGCATCCATCTGCACATCGACCAGAAGCATTTCGAAGAGCTTGTCCGGTGTGTCGATGTGCGCCGTGGTGTTGTTCTGGCTCAGGCGCTGCAGGACGCCGGCCACCAGCGCATCGCGCTGGCTCACCCGCAGTGCGTCGTTGATCGGTTGGATCACCTGCAGCCACGAAGCAGCGTCGTAGCGGGCGCGAAGTGCTGACTGCAAGCCGCGCAGGCTCTCGCCCGAGGGCTCGTTGGTCGTGTAGCGCAGCAGGGCGTTGGCACCGATCCCCACGTCCTCGACGATGGCGAAGGCCCGGTGCAGTCGCAGAACGTTGTGCAACTGGCCGAGAGCATCTGGTGCGATGCCGAAATGCGCAAGCAAGGTCGCCTGATCGCCGGGGTCCCATCCGGTTACCCGTTGAAAGATGGAACCACCATCCTCGTCGACGGCTTCGGGATCGCGCAGTGCCGTGATCAGACGGTCGTCGTGCACACCGAGCGCCGCCTTCAGCGACCGATAGCGGATCATGCCGAGCAGCGGGTCCATCAGCGCAGGTGCTGCGACCGGATCGGTGACTGCTGCGACCGGCAGCGCGTTCAACCATCCCTCCTCGGCGACACCATGGTCGGGACGGGCTGCGAGATGCTGGAACTCGTCAGCCGACAATCCGAGCGCCTCGGCGAGTGCCAAGGCCTTCGAGAGCCGCAGGTAGGTGGCGCTGAAGTCCTGGAAGGCGCGAGCCGGCAAAAGGTTGGCCGTCGGGATCGGGAGTCGCCCCATGCCCCGGTGCTGCCAGGCGAGCGTCAGCCGGCTGCTGACCCCGCGCGCCGTCAGCCGTAGCGCATAGAACCGGCCCGCTTCGAGCGGGATCGCGTCCTGATTGCGCCAAACGCCGTCCTCATGAGTGAGCGCGATGGGAGCGTTGTCCAGTTGCAGCTCGATGTCGGCATCGGCATCCGTCGTGATCCAAAAGTTGTAGTTGGTGTTGCTCAACACCTCCACGAAGCCATGCCAGATGCCGCTGATGATACCGCCGCCGACAGGATCGGTGGGCAGCCCGTTGCCACCCGCGCGATAGTCGATCTGCGGCGCATGGAAGTCCGCCAGATCGGGCGCGCCGGACAAATCGGCCCCAAAAAAGATGTCGGCGGTGAGTCCGCCCCTTTCCATTGCCAGCAAATCGTCTGCTGCCGGCGTCTCCGCCCCCCCGGTCGCGTGGAGCAGCAGGGGGTCGCCGAGCAGGGTCTCGAGCAGCGCTGGGTCGACATCGACGTGGGCAGCAATTGTCTGTCGCAGCTGCTGCCGTTTCAATCGCTCGCGTAGCTCTGGCAGCAACTCGGTGAGCACTGCCGCCTGCCGCAGTTCGACCGGTGTGCGCGCATTGACGAGTGTCTCGTAGACGTCCTGCAGCTCGGGGAAGCGGTCGAAAAAGGCCGAAGCCGCAGCCTCGCCGGCTGCAAACAGGGCCGAGATGGCAGCCTGAAAAGCAGGCGGGGCACCAGGCGCCGCAGCGAACGCCGCCCGCTGGGCGGGCGTCATCACGCCCGAGAATCGCAGCTGTTTGTCAAAATCGTCATAGTCAAGGCGATCGGCGATACCAGAAAGTCCCTCATCCAGAACCACTTGGCCGTGATCGTAGGACACGGCAAATACCGTGCTGTCGTTGAGTAGTCCGAAGAAGGTATCCGTGCTGTCGTTGCCGTAGACTAGCGCCATCCTGGTGCTGGCGATTTCGCCGGTTGGATCGTCTTCGACGACATGCTCGGCATCGATCCGCCGGAATTCGTCGCGGACAGTACGAGCGAAGGAGAACATCTCGCTTTGGGATGGCGACGCACGGCCCGAAAGGTCCACATGCTGCAGGAGGTAGACCAGCCGGGCGATCGAAAGCGGCGATTCACGGACTTCCGCGACCAGTTCGAGGAAGCGGATGGTCGGAGGTCGAACTGCCCCGAAGGCCGATGCCGGACCAGAGGCCGGAGAAAGATCGAGCGGGGCGAAGGGATCGAGACCAGACACATCCATGAGCGCGAGCAGCTCACGAATGCTGATGCGCAAGGCGCGGGCGAGAAAGGCGCGGCGATAGACGGCGCTGACGGTCTGCACATCGAGGCCTGAAGCCGCGTGAATACCCATCGCATTCGCGATCAGCTCGAAGTCGGCCTGAGTGAGGTTGAACGCAGCGCGCAGCGCGTCGACATGCCCGAAAACGGTACGCGTCGGGTCTTGCAAAAAGCCGCCGTGGCCATCCTCCGCGAAATGATCGTCGAGGCTGAGGATCGTCGGATTGAGGAACATCCGGCTATAGAGCGAGTGGGGCCCATGGGTGTCGATCGGCGCCCAAAGTGCGAGTACCGAAGCGAGGTCACGCTGGACCTGCAGCCCGAGGCGCTGCATGATCGTTTCGAGCTCGGCCAAGCGAAGCAACAAGATAGAAAAGCCCGTGTCGAGCTTGGCGCGGGCCGTGGGCTCGTCGTCATCCGCCAGCGGCAGCTGCTCTTCGGGGTAGAGCGCAGAGATCGCCAAGTCTGTCTGCTCGATCGTCCAACCGAGCTTGCGCCAGAGGCGGATCATGCGAAGAAGCTTCAAGAATTCTACCGGCCGCAGTTGGTTCGCATTCATGTCCGGCAGGGCGTAGCGGAGTTGCAGATCAGCGAACTTCGCGCCGTTGCCGATTTCCGATGCATCGACGAGCACAATCAGTCGCATAATCTGGAGCTCATGCGCTCTCAACCACTCGATCACGTTCCCACCATAGATGGCGGAAGCCAGATCGCTCGGCAGCAGTGCGGTCAGCTCGGTAGCCGTGAGGTTGCCATCGAAGAAGGACTGGAGGGTCACGAGGTCGACATTCAAGCGCTCCAGTCGCGACAGCAACCACACCCCGGGGTTGACGAAGCGGGATCGAACAAGGGAGATCATCTCTTCATAGGACAAGCCCAGCTTGCGCGCGTATGCTCTAGCTTCTGCAAGCTCGGCCACGAGAGTTGCGTCGTCTGCTGCACTGCTGCCATACAGAATGGCAAGTGGCGTCGAGGCGTCCGTTAGGAGCGTGAATTCGGACCGCGAGAGCTCGAGTCGTTCGATCAGCACGTCGCGCCAACCGTAACCTGCGCCCTCTGTGCCGCTGTCGCCCACATCATCGTCGTTCGCGCGCAAATCTTCCATGGCCCTATAGAGTGGTATTTCGAAATGTCCGAAATGCTGGCGCAGTGCCACCAGTGGACGATGAAAAGGCAGCCTCAATGGAAAAACCGCGCTGTGCAGCATGGTATAGGCCGCATCGTTGACGAATTGCGGGCTAGCCATCAGCTCTTCGGTTGTCAGACTGAGATCGGTATCGTGGCCTGTGAAACCGGCAAGAGTACCGCTAGTGACGAGTGCATGCTCCATGATCTCGTTGACGATGTCCAAGTATGGCAGCGCAGTGTTCGTGTTCTCGCAGGTCAAGGGTAAATGTTGTATGTCTGGACGGCGTCGCAGCAGCTCCGCAAGCGGGCTGGTCCCGATCGGCTCGCGTACGTCGAGGAATAGCAGTAGATCGACCAGATAGGCAGCCGGGCTGAGCCACGATCGGCAATGCTCGCAAGCGCAATAGTCGAGCTGGCCGAACAAACTCTCCAGGGTCGGATAGGCCAGAACGCCGGTATCGTCGGGCTCTCCGGCGACTGAGGGCTGGCCGAGCACAGCTCCAGAGAATGGAGTCGACCGCTCGAGGACGTAGGTGGTCGCGAGATTGATTACGGCGTGGTGCACCTGATGTGCCTTGGCATACACCAGCCGCGCGGTCTCTGGGTCGCCGAGTTCCGCGCTCAGCCTGCTGACGAAGGTGCTTTCGTCATAGCGCACGACCGCGGCAGCGGAGTCGAGCCCACGGCGGGCGAGCGTCGCCATTGCCTCCTCGGTTGGTGTAATCTGAAAAAGGCGTTGCAGCTTCTTGAGTTCGCCGACAACCGGGGCATCGACGACCAGCGAGCGCTGGCGGAGAAACAGCTCGACCGGCTGCAGTGCCAGCTCGAACTCGCCATCGTGCTGGGTCAAGAATTGACTGACCGCCGTTCGTAGCGGTGAATCGATTCCGACGAGCATGTGGTCCGAACGGACCATATCGGCGACGACCGCCGTGGGATACGCTAGGCGGAGATGGTCGACCATGAACCTACTGTAGTTGGCGCGGCGCGCGTCGCTGTTGTCGCCTGGTATTTCGGCCGGAACGACGATGCTGTCGTCGAGCAAATCCGCCCAGGCACTCACGCGATAGAGGCCCCCGCGAATCAAGTCGACAGGCCGGCGCAGCTCGCCGATTTGCTGGTGCAGGCGCCGGATGAGGGGAGCGTTGTTGATGGTCAGCCCGGCGATGTCGCTGTCGAGCTGAAGCCGGACGACTGCCGCCGGGAACTCGCGCCGCACGGCCGCCCAGAAGCTCGATGGATCGTGTCGTTCGTCATGGTACAGTTCTGCGAGTCGCCGCTGGTCGGGCTCGTCGACTAGCGCGCCCGCGACCAGATCCCGGAAGCCGGAGGGCCCGATTTCGGCCGGCGCAGTCATCCAGTGCCGAATACTGGCGCGCCTGAGCCGCTGCAAGGCTTCGGGGATTCTCGACCGCATGTCCGGCGCCAAGATGCCCTGCTCGACCGCACGCTCGAACGTGCCTTGCAGCGCATCAGGGGCCAGACGGCTCAGCGCCACCTCATTGGCGGGGATGCCAGCACGAAACAGCGCATAGTAGAATTCCGGTTTGACCGAGGTCTGTCGGGCAAACCGGCTCGCAAGTGCCGACATGGCCACCATGCGAGCATCCCAACCGCTCTTGTTGGAAAGGTAGGTCAGGTCCGGCGCATCCGCGTCTTCGCGCAAAGTCGCGAGCCTCTCCTCCACGCGATCGCGATCCGTAGCCTCCAAGTGTGCGCCGAGATCGTCGAGCAGCCGGCCGTATTCCGCCTCGCGGGGTGCTCGCTCGTTCGCAATGACAACGTTCAGGCGGGCTTCGATCGGCCGGGCGTCGTAACGAACGTCGGATTCGCCGAGGCGGGTGCCGGCCGAACTGACGACCAATACCTGAACATCGATACCCCGCTTGCGTTCCAATACCGGCCGCGGATGATAGGAGATCTCATAGCGGCCCTCCGCGTCGGTTACGGCGGCGCCCAGTGAGGTAGTGGCACCCACATTGCGATCGACTGCTTCGACCTCTAGGCCCGCCACGCCGCGAGAGTCGTCGTCGATGACGCGGCCTCTGACGACATAGGTTGGCAATCCGCCAGATCTCTGGAGCAACCCCAGGTCGCGCAGAATCGCATTTATTGCAGAAGCCGTTTCCGCATCTACCTCACCGGACGACGTTAGGCCCTGTTCATCTTGGAATGTCCTGACCACGCGCTGGGTGCCGCCGCGGTAGGTTTGGATCGAACGATCCATCGCGAGCGACGCGGCCATTGCCTCGCGGGTCGCGTCGTCCCCCGGCAAAATCAGCGCCCTATCTAATAATCCCTGAAGCGCTGCTTGAAGGTCATCGACTGCGCGGCCTTGCATCGATGGCCGCAATGGGAAATTCACCTCATTCAAATCCACACCCTCCCTGCGCAGTTAAGTGATCCTATGTAAAATCAACGTCATAAAAAAACACAAGAACATTCTTGATCTACAAGCGTGACAAAATTTAATAAATGATGTAAATCATATCCTCCAATTATCTGTTTTATATTAGAAAGTCTCTAAATTTTTTAGTGAGTTGGCGCAAAAAAATTCACGCCGTAGGCTAAGACATAGATTTGAGGGCTCTTGCCTTTTCCGCTGATCTGCGTCCCCTGTTCGTTGCGGCCGTCGAGGACGGGATATCCTGCGGGGCTCCGGCGGTTCGCTCCGGCATCGCCTCGTGCGCCTCATGCGGGACCTAGATCCCGATCAGATGCCCGGCGCGAATATTTTAGGCCTGGCGGATGGCCGGAGTAGAAGAATGCATCCTCTGCCTGCACCCTCTGGCGTGGCCGGCGCCAAGTATTCGGCGTACTTGGAACCAAGCCGTAGTAGTGGCACGACCCGCCCGGCTGCTTGATCACTGTCGTCACCAAGATCGTCCTCTCGCATAGCATCCAACCCAATAAGCAGGATGGCGTCGGCAATGGTGCGTCTCCGCGCCGTAGTCGAGCATCGGTGCCAACGCGGCGGCGCAACCCTCGTCCGGGTCGAACGGCCTATCTCGACAAGTCCGGCCGAGCTACCTCCAGCCTCGACTTGACTTCCACTCGACTAACGGCGGTTGGCCTCGAAGGCGTCGACGATCATCGCATCGCTGGCGCCAGAGAACTGACGCTCGGAATTCCACGCCAAGGCCGCGACATAGCCGTCATGCATGACGACGACCGCGGCCTGGGCGACGCGACCATTGTTTCTGCGCAAGCCGGTGTGGGTGCTGGCATTGCCGCTTCTGCTGTCCCAGAGGCGCTGGCCTGGATTGCCGAAGTGGAGGCGGAGCCGGGTCGGCGTGGCGAGGACCGAGCCCGTGCTGGTAACCTTGTGCAGCACGTTCGAGAGATCGTTCATCGAGATCACCCAGCCGCCGCTGGCGCAGCGTCCAGCGCTGCTCGGCGGCAGCCAGCCGGCGACGGTCGACGCCGTCCGGTAGCCGAGGGCGACCTGTCGGTTCCCGAGGAAGTCCGC
>PWTO01000262.1 GCA_003562815.1 Chromatiaceae bacterium
GCAGCATGCCGATATCAGCACCGCGCTGGAGACGCTCGAATCGGCGATCCGCAAGATCGATCGCGAGACCCGCAGCCGCTTCAAGGAGACCTTCGAGCGCATCAACAGCGGGCTGCAGGAGCTGTTCCCACGCGTGTTCGGCGGCGGCCATGCCTCGCTCGAACTCACCGGCGACGATCTGCTCGATACCGGCGTCTCGATCATGGCGCGCCCACCGGGTAAGCGCAACGCCACCATCCACATGCTCTCCGGTGGCGAGAAGGCGCTCACCGCCGTGGCGCTGGTGTTCGCGATCTTCCAGCTCAATCCGGCCCCGTTCTGCATGCTCGACGAGGTCGATGCGCCGCTCGATGACGCCAATGTCGGGCGTTTCTGCGAGCTGGTGCGCTCGATGTCGGATCGGATCCAGTTCATCTTCATCACCCATAATAAGGTGACCATGGAGCTGGCCGATCAACTGCTCGGTATCACCATGCACGAGCCGGGCGTCTCGCGCTTGGTCTCGGTCGATGTCGAACAGGCCGCGCGCATGGGTGCGGTTTCCTGAGCGTTGGCTTGGTTCGCTGCATAATTGCGATCCAGGCGCTGATATACTCACGACAATCCTCCAGCCGATGCAGACCCATGGATGCCTCTACTCTAAGATTGATCCTGATCGTCCTCGGTGCGCTCCTGCTTGGCGCCCTGTATATCTGGGAGCGGCGGCGCATCGCCAAGGGCGCGGACGATGCGCACGCGTCTCGCGCCGAGCGTTCGCTCAGCGCTTCTCGGCGCCGTCGCGAACCGAGCGTTGGCAGGCGCCTCGAGGAGGATGACGAAGGCTCGGGCGCCATGTTCGATGTCGATGTGGAGCCCGACGCACGCCGTCGTGGACGACTCGATCTCGCATCGACCGCCGGTGATGACTTCGATTGGGATGACGAGGATGATCCGCCGCGCGGCGCGCGCGAACGCTCGGCCTCGACTGCGGGTTCAGATTCGAGTGCAGCTGGCCGGCGGGAACCGTCCGCGCGCGAGCAAGGCGCTTCGTCTCCGGCGTCACCGGCTGGAAAAACGCTGTTGGTGCAACTGTTCGTGTTTGCACGCGATCAGGCCTTCGATGGCCAGGCGGTGCATGCAGCGGCCGAGCGCCAGCACCTGGTGCCCGGCGAGATGGAGATCTATCACCGGCGCAACCTCGATGGCAGCGGCGAGCGCTCGCACTTCAGCCTGGCGAACCTGGTCAAGCCCGGAACCTTTCCGTTCGCTGCGATGGACGCATTCAGCACCCCTGGGCTCGCGCTCTTCACGCAGTTCGAGGGCTTGCCGAGCGACCTGATGGTCTACGACGAGCTGGTGCGCACGGCACGCACGATCGCCGACGAACTCGGCGGTGAGCTACGACTGCAGGATCGGCGGCCATTCGATGACGCAGCCTGGGAAGGCCTGCGCAGCGAGCTGCTCGAGCTGATCAATGAGCGTGCCGATGCCCAAGCGCGCGGTGCCGAACCGGCCGCTGCCGACGCGCCCTCGTCTCGCTCATGACCGTGCCGGCGTCCGATCGGGAGCGGGCCGAGCGCCTGCGCCGCGCGCTGGAACATCACAATCGCCGTTATTACGTTCTCGATGATCCGGAGATCCCGGATGCCGAGTACGACCGCCTGCTGCGCGAGCTGCAGACCTTGGAGGCCGACTACCCGGAGCTGGTGACGCCGGATTCGCCGACGCAGCGCGTGGGTGGCGAACCGCTGGCGAGCTTTGCCGAGGTCGAGCATCGATTGCCGATGCTGTCGCTGTCGAACGCCTTCGATGAGCAAGCGTTGCGCGACTTCGATCGCCGGGTGCGCGAGGGTCTCGCGACCGATCGGGTGCGCTACTCAGCCGAGCCCAAGCTCGATGGGCTCGCCATCAGCCTGTGCTACGAGAACGGCACCTTGGTGCGGGCGGCGACGCGCGGCGATGGGCATCGTGGCGAAGAGGTCACCGCGCAGGTGCGAACCATTCAGTCGGTCCCATTGCGCCTGCGCGACCTGGAGCGGGAAGCGCGCTGGCCAGCCCTGTTGGAGGTGCGCGGCGAGGTTTTCTTGACCTATGAACGTTTTGCGGCCATCAATGCGCGTGCCCAGCGCGATGGCGCCAAGGTCTTCGCCAATCCGCGCAATGCCGCAGCCGGCAGCCTGCGCCAGCTCGATCCGCGCGTGACCGCTGCGCGCGGCCTGAGCCTGTTCTGCTATGGCCTGGGCGCGGTCGAAGGGGCGCCCTGGTCCGAGAGTCACAGCGATAGCCTCGCGCGCATCGCGGCTTGGGGGCTGCCGGTCTCGCCCGAGCAGCAGTGCGTCGAGGGCGTTGAAGGGTGTATCGCCTATTATGCGGCGATGGCCGAACGTCGCGAGCAGCTTGCTTATGCGATCGATGGCGTGGTGTTTAAGGTCGATGTCTTCGCGCAGCAGCGGTTGCTGACCGAAAAGGCCCAGAAACGCCGCAAGGGCGCAGAAAACCGCAATCCGGCTTGGGCGATTGCGTTCAAGTATCCAGCCGAGGAGGCGCTGACCACTGTTGAGGCGGTCGAGTTCCAAGTCGGACGCACTGGGGCGCTGACGCCGGTCGCGCGCTTGGCGCCGGTCGCGCTCGCCGGGGCGACGGTCTCGAATGCGACCCTACATAACATGGATGAGATCGAGCGTAAGGACGTGCATGTGGGCGATACCGTTTATGTACGCCGCGCCGGGGATGTGATCCCCGACGTGGTGCGGGTGCTCCCGGAGCGTCGCCCAGCCGGTGCCGAGCCGATCGCTCTGCCAGCGCATTGCCCGGTCTGTCATTCCGATGTGCTGCGCGCCGAGGGCGAGGCGGTCGCACGCTGCACCGGCGGGTTGTTCTGTGCGGCCCAGCGCAAGGAGGCGATCAAGCATTTTGCCTCGCGGCGGGCGCTGGATATCGAAGGGCTTGGCGATAAGCTGGTCGAGCAGTTGGTCGAGTGCGGTCTGGTCGCCGACCCGGCCGATCTCTACGGCTTGACCCTGGAGCAGTTGAGTGGGCTTGAGCGCATGGGCAAGAAATCGGCCGCGAATCTGCTTGCCGCGCTCGATCGGAGTCGCCAGACGACGCTGGCCCGCTTCATCTATGCGCTCGGGATTCGCGAGGTCGGTGAGGCGACGGCGCAAGCGTTGGCCGCGCACTTCTGCGATCTCGATGCCTTGATCGAAGCGCCGGAGTCAGCGCTGCTGCCGATCGAAGGCATCGGCCCCGTGGTCGCGGCGCACATCCAAGCCTTCTTCTCGCAGCCGCATAATCTCGAGGTCATCGACAAGCTGCGCTCGCCGGCGCTCGGCGCCATCACCTGGGAGCGGCCCGCCGCACCCGAGGACGACGGCGCAACAGTCGCCGCGACCAGCCCGCTGTCGGGTAAAACGGTGGTGATCACCGGCACCCTGGACCGCCCTCGCGACGAGATCAAGGCGCGGCTCGAGGCACTGGGCGCCAAGGTCACCACCAGCCTGTCGAGGAAGACCGACGTGCTCATCGTCGGCGCCAAGCCTGGCGATAACAAGCTGAAGCACGTCGAGGAATTCGGGGTGGAGATCGTCAACGGCGAACGACTCGCCGAGCTGCTCGGGGCGTGGGATGCACGCGATCACGCCGGATCGGATGGCTGAATTCGGCCCGAGGCGTCCCGATCTGCGCAGGGCGGGCGGTCATGACCGGCTCGATATCACTGAAACGACCATAGGAGGATGACGATGTCTGAATTGAGCAAAGAGCAGCAGATCCTGATCGCGATGCGCAAGACGCTGGCCGCCGTGGTCAAGGATGTGACACCGCCACCGGGCATGAAGCATCCGCTGTCCGAGAACACGATCGGCGATGTACGCGCCTGTTTGTCGTTGATCGCGGCGCGCGAGAAGGAATTGGCCGATGGCGAAGGTCGTGGCGGTGACCGTCCTTATTATGCCGATCAGCCGCAATCGGCCCAGGTGGTGCCGATTGCCGGCATTCGGCGTACCGATAAGCCGGGCGGTGCCTGAATGGCCGAAGCCCAAGTGGCTAAGCCCAAGCGGCCTAACGCCCAGCGTTGAAGGAGGTTGATGAAATGCAGCGCTATTGGTTCAGTCCAGCTTTAGTGATACTGCTACTGTCCACGCACGCCCACGCCTGGCAAGCGCAATTGTCCGAGATGAAGGCGTCGGCGCCGGATTGGTCTTATGCCGATGAGCGGGGGCCAAGCCACTGGAGCGAGGTGAACCCCTCCTACGAACGTTGCCATGCTGGGCGCTTGCAGTCACCGGTGCCGATCGAGCGCGCGGCAGCCCTGTTTCAGCCCTGTACGCCGCTTCGGTTTCGTTACCGGAGCACAGCCTTACATGTGGTCAATGACGGTAATGCGCTACGGCTCGGTTATGACCGTGGCAGCCATCTCGTGATCGATGGCCTGAGCTACGAGCTGGTCGAACTGCGTTTTCATGTCCCTGGCGAGCATGCGATCGATGGGCGCATCGCCGATGCGGAAATCGAGTTCATCCATGGCAATAACCGCGGCGATATCGCCATCGTTTCCGTGCTGATCGAGGCGGGCAACCGAGTCAACCAGACCTTGCGGCGCATCCTCGAGCATGCCCCGGTGGCAGCGGGCAAACATGCCTACGGTCGCAACATCGGCGTCAATGCGGTGTTCCTACTGCCGGCGCGCCGCTCGTATTTTCGCTACCAAGGCTCGATGACACGGCCGCCCTGCGAGGAGGGCGTGCATCGCTACGTGCTCGATACGCCGATCGAGATCGCGGCCTCCGATCTCGCCCGCTTGGCCCAGATCATCGGCACCAACGCCCGCCCATTACAGCCGCTTGGGCAACGGCGGGTTGAAGCCTTATGTACCAGTGCAAACGATTAAGCGTGGCACCGATCGCTGGTCGATCGGCACCACGCCAGGGTCCGGCGAGCGGTGGTTACTCGACGGCGGCGTCGGGCGTTTCCCTGACCTTCACCACGTCTTCGTTCAGCTCGACCTCAGCGTCATTGCGCAACTGACCGAGCGCCTCGGCGACCTTCTGCTGTTGTAGCGCGGTTTTGAGCTGCGGTTTGGCTTGCTCAAACGACGGCGGCTCGGCGGCGCGCGTCTCTTCGAGCAGGATCACATGCCAGCCGAACTGGGTCTGCACCGGTTGCGGGGAGTAGGCCCCCGGCTCCATCTCGGCAACCGCATCGGCAAACGGCTTGACCATGCGCCGCGCATCGAACCAGCCCAGATCGCCGCCCTTCTCGGCGGTTGGGCCGAGCGAGTGTTCCTCGGCCAACTCGGCGAAGCCCTCGCCACCGGCGGCGTCGAGTTGTTCGATCAGCGCCTGCGCCTTGTCCCGGTCGTCAAGCAGGATGTGGCGCGCCTTGTACTCGGTCCGTTGCGACTGATCGACGAGCTGATCGTAGGCTTGCCTGAGTTCGCTCTCGGGGGGATCGAACTCGGTGCCGATGCTCTGTAGAGCTGCGGCGGAAAGCACCATCATCCGCTGCAGTGCCAGCGCCGTCTGAACTTCATTGTTGTCGGCCAGACCGCGCTTTTCGCCTTCCTGCGAGGCGACGATGAGGTTCATGAATTCGTTGAACGCGCGTTCTTGCAGCTGCGCATTGTTCTCGCCGCCGCGCTGTTGCAGCAACTCGCCGTAGTAGGCGCGGAACAGGTCAAGCTCATAGGGCTGAGCGTTGACAGTGGCGATCAGCGTGTTATCGCGCGCCTGGGCCTCTTGGGACTCTGACTCCTGAGCGCAGGCGGGCGAGACCAGGACGGCGGCCAGCAGCGGCGCGGTGATGATAAAGCGATGTCTCATAAGACTTTTCCTTCTTGACGGTTTGATGAGGGTGCATGCCTGGCTCAAGCAGGCAGGACCTTGATAAAGGGTTTGACCTGGACCTCGGCATAGACGCCCGCGAGGACATAGGGGTCGGCATCGGCCCACGCCTGGGCGGCTTGCAGGTCGCTGAACTCGGCCACCACCAGCGAGCCCGTGAAGCCGGCCTCGCCGGGGTCCGAGGTATCGATCGTCGGATGTGGGCCGGCGAGGATCAACCGACCCGCGTCTTGTAGCTGACGTAGGCGCTCGAGATGTGCCGGGCGCGTCGCACGGCGTTGCGCCAGGCTTTCGGGCCGATCGCAGCTGATGATGGCATAGAGCATCGGCAGATGTCTCCGGTAGTCGCAGGTGGTCCATCATACCGAAAACAGCTTGAAGTTGACCCAAACCGCTTCGCTCGCCTGGGCCGTTTCGCAGAGCGCGAGCGAGATAAGCGCACCGCAGCGGGATCACAAGTGCGCGAAACGGAGGCTCGGGATGCGGCGGTGGATCGGTTAGAATGCACGCATGATCAAGACGCCCGACCTGCACACGCATTCCACCGCCTCCGATGGCACCCTGACGCCACGCGCACTGATGGCCCGCGCCGCCGCGCAGGGCGTCGAGGTGCTGGCCCTGACCGATCACGATACCTTGGCCGGGATCGACGAAGCCGCCGAGGCCGCGCACGCGCTGGGATTGACCCTGGTGCCTGGGGTCGAGATCTCGGTGACCTGGAGTGCGCGCACCGTCCATGTCGTCGGGCTGGATATCGACCCGCATTGCGCGAGCCTGCGCGCCGGGCTGGCCGGCTTGCGAGCGTACCGCGAAGAGCGGGCGGTCGAGATCGCGCAGCGTTTGGCGCAGGCCGGCTGGCCCGGCGCGCTCGAGGGCGCGCGCGCTTACGCTGCGGGCGAACTCGTTGGTCGCACCCATTTCGCCCGCTTCCTGGTTCAGCGCGGTGCGGCTCGGGATGTGCGCGCCGTGTTCAAACACTTTCTCGTCAAAGGCAAGCCGGGCTACGTGGCTGGACGTTGGACAACGCTGGAGGAGGCGGTCGGCTGGATTCGCGCCGCCGGCGGGCAAGCGGTGATGGCGCACCCGGCGCGCTATGGGCTCACGCGCTCGAAGATGAAACGCTTGCTCGATGACTTTCGCGCCTGTGGTGGGTGCAGCATCGAGGTGGTCTCGGGGAGCCACAGTCGGGATGACGCGTTCACCTTCGCCCGCTGGGCGCGCGAGCAGGGACTGCTGGCCTCGGCGGGCTCCGACTATCATGGCCCCGAGAGCCCCTGGATCGAGCTTGGCCAATTGCCGTCCCTGCCCGACGGCTGTCGACCGATCTGGAGTCAGCCGGGTTTCGCCAGCCTCGGGCCGTCGCCGCTCGAACAGACCGCGCGGCCGGGCTTGCGCCTTGCGACGGCCTGAGTCGCCGCTCTTCGCCGATGGCCAGCTCACATCAATTCCTCGAGATCCACCCGCAAGACCCGCAGGCGCGGCTCATTCAGCGCGCGGCGGCGGTGTTCGCCTCGGGCGGCGTGGTGGTCTATCCGACCGATTCCTCCTATGCGCTCGGCTGTCAGCTCGGCGACAAAGCGGCGCTGGATCGCATTCGGCTGATCCGGCGGGTCGACGACAAGCACCATTTCACCCTGGTCTGTCGGGATCTGTCGGAGATCGCCACCTATGCGCGTCTCGACAATCAGGGCTATCGTCAGCTCAAGTCGTTGACGCCTGGACCCTATACCTTCATCTTCCAGGCCACCAAGCAGGTACCGCGTCGGTTGCTGCACCCCAAGCGCCGCGCCATCGGCATCCGCGTGCCGGGCACGCCGATCACCCAGGCCTTGCTGGCGGAGCTGGATCAGCCGATCCTGAGCACCACCCTGATCATGTCCGGCGACGAGGAGCCGATGGATGATGTGCTCGAGATCCGCGAGACCATCGGCCATTGTGTCGAGCTGATCATCGATGGCGGTCCCTGCGGCAACCAACCGACCACGGTCATCGATATGACCCAAGACCCGCCCGTCGTCGTGCGTGAAGGCAAAGGCGATACGATGGTCTTTCAGCAATAAGCCTCCCAACCTTGATCCCGGCCGCCTTCGGCCTTCGCTTGCACTCGCTGCTCATCTCATGGAATCTGTCTCTCAAACCCTGTTGCTGATCTTGCTGATCGCGGTGCCGGTGCTGTTCGCGATCACCGTGCACGAGGCCGCGCATGGGTGGGTCGCCCATCGTCGCGGCGACCCGACCGCCGCCCTGCTCGGGCGCGTCACCTTCAACCCGATCAAGCACATCGACCCGGTCGGCACCATCATCGTGCCGCTGGTCATCTTCTTCAGCTCCAAGACCCTGCTCGGGGTGCCGTTCCTGTTCGGCTGGGCCAAGCCGGTGCCGGTGAACTGGCGTCTGCTGCGCAATCCGCGCTGGGATATGGCGTTGGTCGCCGTGGCCGGGCCTGGCGTCAACCTGCTGATGGCGATCGGCTGGGGCCTGGCCTTGCAAGGGATGGCTTGGCTGCTGATCGGGTTGGACGGTCGCATCGACATTCCGAGCGCCTTGCTGTATTTCTACGTCGAACTCTGCGTAATCGGTGTGCTGATCAATCTGTTCCTGATGGCGCTGAATCTGATCCCGGTGCTACCGCTCGATGGCGGGCGCGTGCTCAGCGCGTTTTTGCCGCCCGCGCTGGCGCGTGGCTTTGCGCGCTTGGAGCCCTATGGGCTGTTGATCCTGGTCGCGCTCCTGTTGCTGCCGAATGGACAGCCGCCCGGCGTGCTCGGC
>PWTO01000260.1 GCA_003562815.1 Chromatiaceae bacterium
ACCGATGAGGCCTGTGCTCAGGCGGGCATCGACGCCGTCCAGGACGATCTTGAGATGGCGATGTAGCGGGACCACGCGGCGCATCGTGCCAAGCCGATAAGCTGATCGATGCGCCGCCCTCTCCGCTCAGAAGTTGCCAGTGGCCCCGGCAGTAATGATTGAGAGCATCTCGCCGTTGATGGTGATCGCCGTCGCCTGCAAATCCGGCGGCAGCTCATACGCGTTGATGATCATGTCCAGATTGAGCATCTCGAGCCAAAAGCGACCGTCGCTGTCTTCGACGAGCGCAATCGCGCAGGGCATATAGGCCGCGTAGATGGTGTTGAAACGCACCATCTTGATGGCATCTTCCGGTCGGCAGAATTGAAAGATCTCGAGCCTTGGCGACTCGAGCCCGCGTCCCTCAAGCTCGGCACTGACGTTTTGATGGCCGACCAGTTTCATATTCAGCTCGACCGCTTTGGAGTTCATGGCGGCGATCGCATCGTCCGGGCTGACGTTGTCCATGAGACCAATCTTGAGCACGGTCTGACCGATCTCGTACATGGTGACATCGGGCGCGTCGGCTCTCCCCTGGGCCATCGCCGCTGGTATCGAGGTGATCAACGATAAAAGAACAGACGCGGTGATTGCTAAGCGGCGTTTGAACATACGGGCGCACTCCGTGGGCGGTTGTGATCGTCGTCTCACTCGTTTTCTTCCTCGTCATCTGCCGCTCCATCGAACGAGGCGACGAAGGCTAAGATATCGAACACATCGCTTTCGTCGTAGATATCGAAGGTTTCATCCTCGGGATCGTCTGCATGAATACGCTCGCCGCTTCGGAATAATGCGATCTGACGTAGAAGGTACTGGTAATACTGCCCCCGCAGCGGCGGCGAATCCTTGCGCGATAGTCCTTCGGCCCTGCGGCCATGGCAGGTTCGACAGTCGTTGCGATACTTCCGCGATCCGCCCCTGGCGTTGCCTTGCTCCGGGATAGGCACACTGAGATCGATCTCAAGTTGGGCGATGTAACCGGAGAGATCCATGAGTTGGCGATCGTCGTAGGTCTTCAAACCGCCGACAACCAACATCGCATCGTAGCCGCGCCGACCGGCCTGATAGTCGCGCAACGCATTCATCAAATAGTATTCAGGGAAACCGGCAATGCGTGGGTATTTACCGCCGATAATGCCCTGACCGCGTTGACCGTGGCAGAGTGCGCATTGTCGGAACATCACCTGACCCCGCACGATATCTGGCTCGTAATCGTCCAACGCCTGATTTCTGGTCTCGTAATCCTCCCTGGCCGAGGCCGAGGGAATGGCGATGATCAAGCCGAGTGGAACCGCAACTAGCGCGGCGAGCAGCAAACGCGTCAGCGACATCGAAATGTGCTCCATTCTCTCTGGTCAATGATATTGTTCGGTGGTGTAGTGTCCAGGCTCATGACGCTTGTGCCGATGCAACCCACGTGCCTCCAGCCAAGCGCGCACATCTTTGATCATCTCCGAATTGCCACACATCATCAGATGGCTGTCATCGGCGTTGATCTTAGCGCCAGCGGCTTCTTCGAGGAGGCCGTTTTCGAGCAAATGGGTGATGCGGCCCTGCAGGGCGGTCTCGCTGGAATCGCGCGTCAACGCGGTGATGAAGGTCAAGGCCTCCTCATGCTGGGCCTGCAGCGCGGCGATGGTCTCGCCATACGCCAGTTCGCCGGTGTTGCGCGCCCCATGCACCAGAATGATCCGCTCGAAGCGCTCCCAAGGCTCAGCGGTCTTGAGCATCGAGAGGAACACCCCGAGCGCGGTGCCCGTTGCCAGCATCCACAGGTGTCGGCGCGAGACCACGTTGTCCATGGTGAACACACCGCTGGCCTTGGCCGAGATCCAGAGACGGTCGCCGATCTCGAGATCGGACAGTTTCGGCGTCAGCGGACCCTCCGGGATCTCGTTGAAGTAGATCTCGAGCGGTTGCTCCTGGGGTGCGTTCACCAGCGAGTAGGGACGCCCAACGCGCTCGCCGTCCACGTCGAGCGCGACCTTGATGTACTGCCCCGCCTGGAAGGACTCCAGCGGCGCCTCGATTTGCAGGCTGTAGAGCGCCTGCGACCAGTGCCGCTTACCCGTGATGCGACCTTCAATCCAATCGACCATCGATAGCTACCTCGTTTCTCTCCCGTTGTGATCTGGCCTTTAGGTGGCCCCGGAACGCCCTTTTCAAACTCTGTACAGCGAATGTCAATGTTGTGTTTGTCGTCCGATCTCCCATTTTGGAGTTGTCGATACTTTGTACAACCCAAGATGAGACCCACCGATGCGACCTTTAGCCCTGATCACGTTCCTTGGAGGACTGACGATGACCACTCAGGCTGTTGCCAACTGCGCACCCGCGCTCGATTTCGAGCTACGCCGCCTCGCCAGCGATGACACTGTCAAGCTCTGCGATGCCTATCAGGGCCAGGTCGTGCTGATCGTCAACACCGCCAGCAAATGCGGCTTTACTGGCCAGTATGAAGGGCTCGAAGCACTGTATGGCAAGTACCAGGATCGCGGCCTGGTGGTGCTCGGCTTCCCGTCGAACGACTTCGCCAACCAGGAGCCGGACAGCGAGGAACAGATCCAGCAATTCTGCCGCCTGACCTACTCGGTGGAGTTCCCGATGTTCGAGAAGATTCACGTCAAGAAGGGGAAGGCGGATCCGCTTTATCAGTATCTTGCGGCACAAACCGGCGTTTATCCAAAATGGAATTTTTACAAGTACCTGATCGACCGCGAAGGCAAGGTCGTGGACGCCTTCTCCAGCATCACCGCACCGGACAGCAAGAAGCTGGTGAATGCGATTGAAAAGCTCCTTTGATGCCAACAACCTGCCCCAAAATCCCGGATTGCTCGACGGGACACAAGCCCTGAGAATGAGCGGCGAGAACGACGGCTGAGCCGTTGATGCACGAGGCTCGCGCTTTGACCAACCCCCCATTTCCCCCTGAAGAGCCGACCCAGGAGACCATGGAAGGTCCGCCACCGGGGCTTCCAGAAGACTTCGGAACCGAGCCAGTCGGCCCGTCCGCCGAGGCGCTCTCCGAGATGGCGGCCACGATGTCGGAGATGCGCGTACCACCGCACAACCTGCAAGCCGAGCAGTCGTTGCTCGGTGCCCTGATGCTCGAAAACAGCGTCTGGGAGCAGGTCGCGGACAAGGTGCGCGAGAGCGATTTCTACCGCCAGGAACATCAGCTCATCTTCCGTGCCATCTACATCCTGGCCGAGCAAGATCATCCGTTCGATGTCATCACACTGGCCGAGGCGCTCGAGAAGCGCAAGCTGCTCGACGACATGGGCGGCATCGCCTATCTGGCCGAGATCGACCGCAACACTGGCTCCGCCGCCAATGCCGCGCATTATGCGCGCATCGTGCGCTTCAACTCAGTGTTGCGCCAACTGATTCGCGCTGGCACCGGTATCGCCGATCTCGCCTTCGACACCAAGGGGCGCAGCGAGGCCGAAATCCTCGACGCCGCCGAGGCCAAGGTCTTCGAGATCGCCGAGCAGCTCACCCGTGGCGGCGGTTTCAAGTCGATCGAAGAACTCTTGACCATCGCGGTCAATAAGATCGATGAACTCTATCATCGCGGCGAGCCCATCACCGGCCTGCCGACCGGCTTCATCGACTTCGACATGAAGACCTCCGGCCTACAGCCCGCCGATCTGATCATTTGCGCCGGGAGGCCGTCGATGGGCAAGTGCCTAGAGGCTGGCAGCGAGATCCTGCTCGCCGATGGACGGGTAACGACGATTGAGGCGATCGTGCAGCAGCGCCAGGCCAGGCTACTGACACTGGATAAGCGCCTGCGCTTTAGAACGGCTCAGCCGAGCGCCTTCGTCGATGACGGATACAAACCGACGTTTCGAGTGACGACGCGACTCGGGCGCATTGTCGATACCACAGCCACACATCCGTTCCTGACCATGGAGGGCTGGCAAGCACTCAGCGAACTTGCGGTCGGTGATGCCATTGCCGTGCCGCGACGCCTACCAGTCTTCGGCCAGAAGCCGATGCGCGACTGCGAGGTCAAGCTGCTTGGTTATCTGATCGGCGACGGTTGCCTCAGAGGCGCGACGCCGAGGTTCATCAACGACAGCCTTAGGCTCCAGACCGACTTCATCGACCTAGCCAATGCCTTCGGCGGCGTACGTGGTCTGCTAAAGCGACGTCCAAGCCGCACAACCGAGGTCTGCGTGGTCGCGGATCACGACGCCACGGTGGCTCAGCGCAACGCGTTCGGCTCGGCATTGCGCGACGCACTCGTGTTGTCCGGCCGCTCTCAGCGCCAACTCGCGCTCGCCACAGGTGCGAGCCCTGCGACGATCTGTTATTGGCTCCAAGGGCGAAACATGCCCGGTGCGGCATTGTTCGACGGCATCGAACGGTTCTTCGCTGAGGCCCAGGTCGCATGGTCGCCGAGTGCGCGCGAGCATGCGGTGAAGAACGGCCCCAACGCACTGACGCGCTGGCTGATGGATCTGGGACTCTGGGGTCGGGACGCGCATGATAAGTTCATCCCAGAGCCGATCTTCGAGCTGCCTAAGGCGCAGCTGGCTCTATTCCTGAACCGCTTATTCGCGACCGATGGCTGGGCAACGCTGCTTGCAAGCGGTCAGTGTCAGGTCGGCTATGCCACCGTCAGTGAACGTCTGGCGCGACAGGTTCAGCATCTACTGCTGCGCTTCGGCGTGATTGCCAAACTTCGCTACCGCCGTATTCGCCGCACGCCGGTTGACGAGCAGCTGAACGAGCATGGAGACGAACAGCCGAAAGAGCAGGGCCATGCCAACGCCTGGCAGCTGGACCTGACCGATGCCGACTCCATCCGCACCTTTGCCACCGAGATTGGTATCGACTCGAAGGAGGGCGCACTCGCTCGCGTCTTGCACGCCCTCGATCAGAAACGCCGACAGACGAATGTGGATCTGATCCCAGTCTCAGTCTGGGAGCGGCTGCGTGCGGCGAAGGGCGATGAGTCCTGGTCAGCGTTAGCCCAACGGGCTGGCCTCGCCGGAACGTCCAATATCCACGCCGGAAGACGCGCGCTGTCTCGTCAGCGCTTGGGACAGCTTGCTTGGGCGCTCAATGATGATGCACTCAGCGAGCTTGCCAATAGCGATCTTTTTTGGGATCCCATCGTCTCGATCAAGCCCCTTGGGCTGCGCCAAGTCTATGATTTAACCATCCCGGAGACGCACAACTTTGTCGCCAACGATATCTGCGTGCATAACACCAGCTTCGCGATGAACATCGCGGAAAACGTAGCGATCAAGACCGGGAAGGGCGTCGCGGTGTTCAGCATGGAGATGCCTGGCGATGCGTTGGCGATGCGCATGATGTCCTCGCTCGGGCAGATCGATCAGCATCGGGTACGCACCGGCAAGCTCAACGAAGAAGACTGGCCACGGCTGAGTTCGGCGGTGACCATGCTCTCGCAGACGCCGATGTATATCGATGACACTCCGGCGCTCTCGCCAACCGATTTGCGCGCGCGGGTACGTCGGCTGCAACGCGATCTCAAGCGCGAGGAAAAGGAACTCGGGATGATCGTCGTCGATTATCTGCAGTTGATGCAGGCTCCAAGCGAGGGCGAAAATCGCGCGACCGAGATTTCCGCGATCTCGCGCGCGCTCAAATCGCTCGCCAAGGAGCTGCATGTCCCGGTGTTGGCTCTCTCGCAGCTTAATCGCAGCTTGGAGCAGCGTCCGAACAAACGGCCGGTGATGTCCGATTTGAGGGAAAGTGGCGCCATAGAACAGGATGCAGACCTCATCGTCTTTATTTATCGCGATGAGGTCTACAACCCAGATAGCTCGGATAAGGGCGTTGCTGAGATCATCATCGGCAAGCAGCGTAATGGCCCCATCGGTGTCGTCAAACTCGCGTTCCTGGGGCAGTTCACCAAGTTCGAGAATCTGGCCGAAAATCTCTACGGCGATTTGGGCTATCAATGATCGCCGGACCCATCGCACAGATCGATCTCGGCGCGCTTCGGCATAATCTCGCGGTCTGTCGTGCGGCGGCGCCGAGCAGTCGCATCTGGGCCGTGATCAAGGCCGATGCCTATGGGCATGGCATGGGGCAGTGTGCGGCGGCACTGGAGGCGGCGGACGGCTTCGCGGTGGCGCGCGTCCAGGAGGCACTCGGGCTGCGCGCGATGGGCATCAGCAAGCCGCTGTTGGTGCTAGAAGGCGCGGCGAGCGAGACCGAACTCAGCGCGGTGCTGTCGATGCAGGTCGAGCTGACAGTGCATTCAAGCCGGCAGTTCGACCTGATCCTGAGCCAGCGACAGGCCCATCCGCAACCGAGGCTGCAGCGCATCTGGCTCAAGCTCGATACCGGCATGGGCCGGCTTGGGCTGCAACAGACCGAAGCCGTCGCGCTGATCGAGCGTCTACGCTCAACGCAGACACCACCCTTAGAACTCGCCGGGCTCATGACGCACCTGGCCAACGCCGATGATCCGTCACATCCGATGACCGCCGCGCAATGCGAGCAGGCGAGGGCGCTTGCCGAGCGTTTCAAGCTGCCGCTGTCGATCGGCAACTCCGCTGGCATCCTCGCGCATCCGGCCGCGCGCAGCGATTGGGTTCGGCCTGGGATCATGCTTTACGGCGGCTCGCCGCTGCTAGGCCAGACGGCAGCAGCGCTGGGTCTGCGTCCGGCGATGACGCTCACGAGCCCGCTGATCGCGGTGCGTGACCTGGCAGCCGGCGCGCCGATCGGCTACGGCAGCACCTATCGCTGCCCGGCGCCGATGCGCGTCGGCGTGGTCGCCATTGGCTACGGCGATGGTTATCCACGCCATGCGCCGACCGGCACGCCGGTGCTAATTCGAGGCCGGCGCGCCGCGCTCCTCGGGCGCGTCTCGATGGACATGATCAGCGTCGATCTTCGCCAGATACCACAGGCAACAGTTGGCGATCCGGTGACACTCTGGGGACAGGGACTGCCGGTGGAGGAGGTCGCTGAGCAGGTCGGTACCATCAACTACGAGCTGCTATGTCGACTGTCATCGCGAGTACGGCTTGTCCATGACCAACAGGAGCCGCGATTTTGAGCCCGGCAACCACAAAAGGCCGCAGCGCCTACGTCTGCAACAATTGCGGCGCTCAGTCGCCGAAATGGAGCGGCCGCTGCGCCGACTGCGGCGCTTGGAACAGCATCGAGCAAGTCACGTTACCGCCCAAGGCCATGCCACGACCTGGCGCTGGCGGCTATGCGGGTGCCGCCGCAGGACAAACCGCGCGCGCGAACCTCAGCGCGATCCACCGCCTCGCCGAGATTGCGCCCGAACAGGAGGTGCGCACCCCAAGCGGCATCGCTGAACTCGATCGTGTGCTCGGCGGTGGGCTGGTGCAGGGCTCGGTGGTGCTGATCGGCGGCGACCCTGGGATCGGCAAATCGACGTTGCTGCTGCAGGCCAGCGCCGCGATCGATGCCAACCCTGCCTTCGCCTCGAGCAAAAGTTCGGTGCTCTATGTGACCGGCGAGGAATCGCCGCAGCAGGTCAGCTTGCGCGCGCAGCGGCTCGGGCTCGCGCCAGGCGGGCTCAACCTGCTCGCCGAGACCTGCATCGAGCAGATCCTAGCCACTGCCGCCGCCGAGGCACCGCGCGTGTTGGTGATCGACTCGATCCAAACCCTGTTCACCGAGGCGCTGACCTCGGCGCCGGGCTCGGTTTCGCAGGTGCGCGAGACCGCCGCCCAGTTGGTCCGCCATGCCAAGCTCACCGAGACTACGGTGTTTTTGGTCGGCCATGTCACCAAGGAGGGCGCCTTGGCCGGGCCGCGCGTGCTCGAACACATGGTCGACACCGTGCTCTATTTCGAGGGCGAATCCGGCAGCGCCCATCGGCTGGTGCGTGCGGTCAAGAATCGCTTTGGCGCCGTCAACGAGTTGGGTGTCTTCGCGATGACCGACCGTGGCCTGCGGCAGGTCTCGACCCCCTCGGCGATCTTCCTCTCGCGCCCCGCCGAGCCGGCACCGGGCTCGGTCGTGCTGGTCACGCGCGAGGGTACGCGGCCGATGCTGGTCGAGGTGCAGGCGCTGGTCGATCAGAGCCCGCTGGCCAATCCGCGCCGGCTCGCGGTGGGGCTGGAACAGAACCGGTTGGCGATGCTGCTGGCGGTGCTGCATCGCCATGGCGGCATCGGCATGTTCGACCAAGACGTGTTCGCCAACGTCGTCGGTGGCGTGCGGGTGACCGAGACCGCCGCCGATCTGGCGGTACTGCTCGCGGTGCTCTCGAGCTTTCGCGACCGGGCCTTGCCGGTGGATCTGGCGGTCTTTGGCGAGGTCGGTCTCGCCGGCGAGATCCGCCCGGTGCCCAACGGCCCGGATCGGCTGCGCGAGGCCGCCAAGCATGGCTTCAAGCAAGCGATCGTACCCAAGGGTAACGTGCCCAGAGGGGGAGTGGAGGGCCTGAAGACGCTGCCTGTGCTGACCCTGCGCGAGGCGATCGACGCAGTTTGAGTGTACTCGCACTATTGCGCATAATGTATAT
>PWTO01000188.1 GCA_003562815.1 Chromatiaceae bacterium
CCCGGCTTCAGTGCGTCGATGACGCGACGCACCGATTCTTCCGCATTGGATTGGACATGGCCCATGTAGGCCTGCACGGTGGCGAGGCCAAAGTGCTCGACCATCTTCAGCAGCTCCTCGACACCCTTGGCGTTGGCCGCGATCTGCGCCTGCAGGTCGGCGAGGTTTTGCTCGGGGTTGCGCGCCGGGTAGGGGCCCGCGTTGAGCAGCGCCATCACCGCCTCGCGCTGGAAGATGCCGCGCTCGACCAGCCTGAGGTTGTCGATCAGCACGCCTTCCTCGTCGACGCTCCGCGAGCGCGCCGGCATCGAGCCGGGGCTGATGCCGCCGATGTCGGCATGATGGCCGCGACTGCCGACATAGAACAGGATCTGCTCGCCAGCGGCATCGAACACCGGCGTGATGACGGTGACATCGGGCAGGTGGGTGCCGCCGTTGTAGGGCGCGTTCAGCGCATAGACATCGCCCGGCGCCATGCTGCCGGTGTTGTGCCGGATCACCGCGCGCACGCTCTCGCCCATCGAGCCGAGGTGCACCGGGATGTGCGGGGCATTAGCGACCAGGGCGCCATCGGGGTCGAACAGGGCGCAGGAGAAATCGAGCCGTTCCTTGATGTTGACCGAGAAGGCGGTGTTCTGCAGCCGGTAGCCCATCTGCTCGGCGATCGACATGAAGAGATTATTGAAGACCTCGAGCATCACCGGATCGCAGTCGGTGCCGATCGCTCGGGCTCCGGTGCGGGCCTCGACCCGTTGCAGCAGCAGATGGCCGAGTTCGGTCACGTCGGCCTGCCAGCCCGGCTCGACCACCGTGGTGCCGGTCTGCTCGACGATGATCGCGGGGCCGGCGATGCGGTTGCCCGAATGCAATGCCGCGCGCTCGAACAGCGGAGTTGGATGCCAGCCGCCGCCGCTGAAGACCGAGACGGTCGCGCTCGGTGGCGGAACTGGCCCCTTTGATGCCTTCGGCACTGAGGTGGAGCCTTCGGCCTTGCCGACGGCCTCGACGGCGACGTTCGCCGCAATCAGCGGAGTGCCGGGCATCAGGAAGCCGAAGCGGGCGCGGTATGCAGCCTCGAAGGCGCGAGTGATCTCCGCCGCGAATTCAGCGGCGTTCTCAGCAGCGAATATGAGGATTGGCTCTCGTTCACTGTTGCCGCTGCCATTGTTACCACTGCTATCAATATCAACTTCAAGCGCGGTATCGGAGCCCTGATAACGCAGATGCAGCCGCCGGCGCAGCTCGATGCGCTCGGGCGGAATCGATTGGGCGCGCAGCTCCTGCTCGGCCTCGGCTGCGATCGCATCGAGCGCCGCCGCCAGCTCGCCGCTGTCGAGTGCCTCGTCCAGCGGCTGCTCGAGCGAGCGCTCGCGCAGCGCGCGCACCTCGGCGAGCCCCATGCCATAGGCCGAGAGCACGCCGGCGAGCGGATGCAGCAACACGCGCGGCATGCCAAGCGCGTCGGCCACCGCGCAGGCATGCTGGCCGCCGGCGCCGCCGAAGCTGACCAGGGTGTAGTCGCTCACGTCATAGCCGCGCTGCACCGAGATGGTCTTGATCGCATTGGCCATGTTCTCGACCGCGATGCGCAGGAAGCCCTCGGCGACCTGCTCTGGGCTGGTCCGATCGCCGGTTGCCCTGGCAACCTCATCGGCCAGTGCGCTGAACGCGGTCTGCACCGCATCTAGATCGAGCGGCTGATCCTGCGTCGGCCCGAACACCGCCGGAAAGAAGCCCGGCTGCAGCTTGCCGAGCATCAGGTTGCAGTCGGTCACCGCGAGCGGTCCTCCGTGCCGGTAACAGGTCGGCCCCGGATCGGCGCCGGCACTCTCCGGTCCGACCCGATAGCGCGCGCCGTCGAACTGGCACAGCGAGCCGCCGCCAGCGGCGACGGTGTGGATCTGCATCATCGGCGCGCGCAGGCGCACGCCGGCGACCGGGGTCTCGAGGCTGCGCTCGAGGCTGCCGGCGTAGTGGGCAACATCGGTGGAGGTGCCGCCCATATCGAAGGTGATCAGGCGATCGAAACCGGCCTGGCGCGAGGTCTCGACCGCGCCGACGATACCGCCGGCTGGGCCGGAGAGGATCGCGTCCTTTCCTTGGAACAGGTGCGCATCGGTCAGTCCGCCATGCGATTGCATGAACTGCAAACGCACCTTGTCAGCGCCCTGGCCAAGTTGCGATTCGACCTGATCGACATAGCGTCGCAGCAACGGCGAGAGATAGGCGTCGACCACGGTGGTGTCGCCGCGACCGATGAGCTTGATCAGCGGGCTGGTCTCATGGCTCGTGGAGAGCTGGGTAAAACCGATCGCCTTGGCGAGCGCCTTGATCCGTTGCTCGTGCTCGGGGTAGCGATAGCCGTGCAGGCAGAGGATGGCGACGGCGCGGATGCCGTCGCGGTGGGCCTGTTCCAGACGTGGGCGCAGGTCGTCGAGATCGAGCGGGGTGATCAGGCGGCCATCGGCGCCGATGCGTTCGGTGACCTCTTCGACGCGCTCGTAGAGCATCTGCGGCAGTCGAATCTGACGCTCGAACAGCTGCGGGCGAGCCTGATCGCCGATGCGCAGCGCGTCGCGGAAACCGCGCGTGACCAGCAGCAACACGCGATCGCCCTTGCGCTCGAGGAGGGCGTTGGTCGCGACCGTGGTGCCCATCTTCACCGCTTCGATGGCCGCGCTCGGCAGTGGCTCCTCCGCTGCCAACGCGAGCAACCGCCGAATGCCTTGGATGGCTGCATCGGTGTAGGCTTCGGCGTTCTCGGAGAGCAGTTTTTGCGTCACCAGTTGCCCATCCGGGCGGCGGCCGACGATGTCGGTGAAGGTGCCGCCGCGGTCGATCCAGAATTGCCAGCCCGTTTTCTGCCGCGTTTGCTGCTGCACCTGCTGCTGCGCTTGCTTCTGCGGCGGCTGCACCTGCTGCGACGGCGGCGGATCGTGCGGGGTCGAATCGGCTGGGCTCATCGTCTTTTCCGGGTTGTATACTGGGTTTTGGCCGTCACTGTCTGACCGATGCGCTTTTATCCCTACCATGTACCCGATAATTCAGGTGGTTCTCTCCCATGTCCGATCTCTCTCACGATGAACGTCTGACCCTGACCCAGCGCACCATGAGTCTGCTCGAAAGCTGGAACCTGTCCGCGTCGGACATGATGGTTGTGCTGCAATTGCCCGAGAGCGTGAAGGCACGCAATATCGCGCGTTTTCGCGAGGAAGAGCCCTTCCCCGATACCGTCGAGGTCAACCGCCGGGTGGCCTATCTGCTGCGCATCGAGGAGGCCTTGCAGACCTATTTCCCGCGCAATCCGGAGATGCGCGACCTGTGGGTGAAGCGCGGCAACAAACAGTTCGGCAAGCGCGCACCGGTCGCGGTGATGGTCGAGGACGGCGAGAGCGGTCTGATCTCGGTGCTGTCGCATCTCGACTGTACCTTCGCCTGGGATCTGACCGGCTCCAAGACGGAATACGAGGTGGCCGGTTAAGCGCCGCTCGAACGCGGGTTGAGCGCTGGCAGCCGAGCGCGTTGCAGCCGGTTGCCGAGGAGACCGCGCAACGCCCCCCAGCCTGGCCGCAGCGCGCGGCGTAGCTCGCGCTTCCAGCGTTTCAGATCCAGCTCGCCGCCATTGTAGAGCGCCTGATCGAGCTGTTGGATCAAGGCGCGCAAACGCTCCCCATCGGCCCCCGGTCGTAAGCGCTGAAGGCGATCGGCCATGCGCGGCAGAGACTCGCGTGTCGGCGTGAGCAGGTTGCGAGAGGCACTGCGTTGGAAGCGCAGCGCCCAGTCGCTGGCGCTATCGGCGTCCTCGGCATCGATCGCACAGCGATAGACACGCATGCTCGCCGGCATGAGCGCGGCGAGCCGCGCGCGCGAGTGACGCCAGAGGGCGGTGGTTGGCGGGCGTGGGTCGAGCCGGCGCAGTCCCTGCCGTAGCCCTTGCCGCAGCGCTTGGCCGAGTCGCGCACCGATGCGCGGAGCGGCCTGTGCAAGATGCGCCCGCGCACGGGGTTCCGACCTGCGTGCCTGGGCCTCGCCCCGCATCTCGCCCCGGGCGCCAGGCCCGCGCAACCGATACCAGACGCCGGCCCAGTAACCGATCAGCAGCAGCAGGATGCCGCCCACCGGCAGCCAGAACCAGGTCCACCCCTGGCCGTCGCCGCTGATGGCCGCCGAGCCACGTCCGAAGCCGAAGGGCTCGGCCTCTCCGGCGACCGAGAGGGTTCGGATCGGCACCCCCGAACGCTCGCGCCGGTCGTGCTCGACGTTCCACCAGTTGACCCGCACTTCGGGGAGCTGGAGACGGCCGCCGGAGTAGGGCACCAGGGTGTAGACCTCGGTACGAGTGCCCTCGAGTGTGTGTCCGTCGGCGCTGAGCCGCGTCTCGACGCGGGTCTGCTCGGGATAGGCGCGGAAATCGCTGGAGGCGAGCATCGACGCCAGGCTCGGCAGCTGGTTGCCCAAGCCGCCGGTGGCCTGCAGGCGCAAGGTCAGAGTGGTGGGGCGGCCTTGGGTGAGAGGCGCCGCGTCATCATCCAGCTCGCGGGTCAGCTGTAAGGCCCGCAATGGCAGCCAGGGCTGCACCGTAGCGACCACTGGGCGGACCTCGATCCGGCTGGGTGCGGCGGCCACCGCCGAGAATGGCACGCCGCCGGCGAGGGTGCCCGAGACCTTGAAGGGGCCAACTTCGAGCGTGCCGGCACGCAGCGGCGTCAGAGCGAGCAGATAGCGATTGACGATCTGTCGCGCTTGGCCGCTGCCACGCACGCTCGTCGTTGGTCCCGCGATCTCCTCGAGCAGAATCGTATCGAAGCCCGAGAGTTCCGGCGAGGCCGTGGCCAGATTGCCGGAACTCAGAACGTCGAGCCGCACCAGGATCGGTTGCTGGACATAGGCCGCGTTCTCCAGCAGCGCGACCTCCAAGGACGGGCGCTCAATCGAGCGACTGCGCTGTCCATAGGGGCCGTAGCCGGAGGTGCCCGGATACGCACCCGGATAGCCGCCGGGGTACGCGCCCGGATAGCCGCCTGGCGGAGTGGCGCCGGGATAGGGCCTGGGGGCGGATGGCCAGTATCCGCCCTGTGGATAGCCCGCTGACGATCGTTGTTCCGAGGTCGCTGCGGGCGGAGCGCCGCGTTCATTGGTCGGCGCTCTAGGGCGGAAGGTCCAGGGATTGCCTGGTTGTTGAGGGTAGGCCTGAGCCACTCTGAGCGGGTCTGGATCGAGACTCGGCTGGCCTTGCGCTGCTGCGCCCGCGCTCCAGCCAAGCAGCAGCAGCGCCATCGCTAGCAACCTGAGCAGGCGCATCAGGCCGAGCAGGGGCGATGGAGTGCAGCTGCGCACAGGCCGCGCCCAAGGTTGCCTGGACGCTTTCCAGGCGACCGCTACCATGGTCGAGGCTCCTGCAAGCGACCGCCACTGTCGCGCAGATGGCGCGCTTCTTCGAGCCGGAATTGATTGCGCATCAAGCGGGTAGGATCGCCCTCGACTTGCTGCAGGCGCTGTTCCATGACGGCACTGCCGGCGCCGATCATGGCCTCGCCATCGAGGCTGGGTCGATCGCTCAAGCCCTTCTCGGGGTCCAATGTCTGCCAGGGCTGGGCACCCTGTTGATCGAAACGATCAATGGTTTTGGCGGCCTGGTCGGCGGCGCCGAGATCGGGGTTGGCTGCGTCAGGCTCCGCGTCCAGGCCGCGCTCAGTGCGGTCTTCGCCGCTACTGTCCGTGCGCTGCCGTTGGTCGGCACCCTGTTCGTCGCCGCCAGCGCGCTCCTCGTCATCACCTCCGGCGCCGGATTGTTCGCGCTCCTGGCGCTCGGATGCGCCCGCCTGCTCCTCAACCTCAGGCTCGCCCTCGCTGCGCTTCTCGCGGCCTCGTCCATCGTCGCCGCTGCTTTCAGCGGTCTCGGCGTGCTCGTCGCCTTCGGCATCCTCTTGTGACTCGCGTTGCTCGTCACCGTCGCGCTCACCGTCCGGTTGTGACCCTGCCTCGGAGGCGGAGGTCTGGCCCTGGCCCGGATCTTGATCCTGATCTTCGGCCTCGCCTTGTTGCTCGCCCGCAGCCGATGACTGCTGACCCTGTTGCTGACCTTGTTGCTGCGCGTCCTGTTGCTCATCGCCTTGTTCCTGTGGCGATGACTCGTCCTGCTGCTGTTCCTGCTGCTGTTCGCCGGACTGCTCCTGCGATGATTCCGCAGATTGCTGCTGCTCGCTGGCCTCTTGCGGCTGGGATTGCTCGGACGGCGCATCGCTCGCCTCGGCGTCATCCTGTGCATCGGCGCCAGCCTCTGGCGTCTCTTCCGGCGCTTCTTCTGGCTCGGGCTGCTGTTCCTCGGCGAAGGTCTCTTGTTCAAGGCGTGCCAGGCGCGCGCGTGCGAGCGCTAAATTGTGCAGCGCATCGTCATGCGTCGGCTCGGCCCTCAGCACCTGCTCATAGGCGCTCACCGCGCCGGCGTAATCGCTCTGGGCAAAGCGCGCATTGCCCAGGTTGTAGCGCGCGGCCGTGCGCACTGCGGCTCGCTGCGGCTCGGCAAACGCGGCCTCCGCCTCGGCGTAACGACCGGCGCGATAGAGCGCGGCCCCGCGTCGGAATGGATCGCTGAAGGCGGCTGCGGCCGTGGCATAGGCGCCGTCCTCATAGGCCGCGATTGCCTCTTGTTCGGTATTGCTGAACCAGCCGGCCTGCGCCGGGGGTGTGGCGGTGAACAGCAAGGGGGCGGCGAGCAGGGGTACTGCAACGCCTCCCGCTCCGCGCCTGGGGCCGAGCCAGCCCCGGAAGCGGGGCAGCAACAAGAGCAGGAGCAACGCGATGGGGAGATAGAAGCGCTCATGCCAGATGCGGGTGCGATCAGTGCTCGCCGCCGCTGGCAGCCGGCTCTGAGCGGCCACTTCGAGGATCGCTCGGGTATCGGCGTCTCGATAATCGGCGCGCTGGTAGAGCCCCCGACCGGCGGCGGCCAAGGCTTGGAGCTGGGCTTCGTCGAGCCGGGTGCGCACCGGGACGCCGTTCGGATCAACGAGCGCTCCGCGCTCGCCCGGCACCTCGGCGCCTTCCAGCGTGCCAACGCCGAGCACATGCAGGGGCATGCCCCGTTCGGCCAGCGCGCGGACCTGTGCTTCGAGTCCGGCTTCATCGAAGTCGCCATCCGAGATCAGCACCATCGCCTTGGCACTCTCCGCCGGCAGCGCGTCGAGCAGTTGCTCGGCGCGCTCGAGCGCGGCCTGGAATCGACTGCCCTGCAGTTGCGCAAGCCCGCTCGACAGCGCTGGCAGCGCCAGCAGCAGCGCGCGGCTGTCCTCGGTCACCGGGGAGATGACATGCGGCACCGAGGCGAAGGCGATCAGCCCAAGGCGCAGCCTGCGATTCTGGACGATCAGATCTTGGATCTCCTGGCGCGCTCGGCCAAGCCGGCTCGGGGCCGTATCGGTGGCGTCCATCGAGCGTGAGAGATCCAAGAGGATCAGTAGATTGTCGCCGGGATGGAAGAGTTGCACCGAGGCGTAGTCCCAGCGCGGCCCGGCCAGCGCGGTGAGCAACAGCAGCCAGAGCAGGGACCAGGTCAGGAAACGCCCCCAACGCTCGCTGCGCCTGAGTGTCCGAACGCCTGTGAGGTAGGGCAACAGATGGCCATCGGCGTAGCGCTGGATGGCGCTCTGCGCCGCCTTGGCGGCACTGCGCCAGCGCCAGAACGCCACCAGGGGCAGTGCCAGCAGGCCCAGGAACCAATACGGCTGGGTGAAGTGGAAACCGCTCTCAGGCATCGTTCGCCCTCCGTCGCACGCGCCTTCGGCCTTCCGGGAACAGACCGAGCGCGAGCAGCGCCAGCAGGCCGAGCGCGAGAGGCCAGCGATAGAGCGGCTCGGGCAGGAAGACGGTGCGTGTCTCCGATTCGGTCTTCTCCAACTCGCCGATGCGCGCCGAGATCTCCCGCAGCGCGCTGGTATGGGTGGCACGGAAATAGGCACCACCGGTGATGTCGGCGATCCGGCTTAAGGTGTCTTCGTCCATGGTGAGATCGTCCCAGTACTCGATCTTGCCCTGATGCAGGATCGGGATGCGCGCCTGTTTGCTGCCGACCCCGATCACATAGATGCGGATACCGGCCAGCCGGGCGAGGTCGGCGGCCTCGAGCGGTTGGAAGCTGCCCGCCGTGTTATCGCCATCGGCAATCAGGATCATCACGCGCGAGCCTTCCGGGCGCTGACGTAGCTTCTTGACGCCGAGCGCAATGGCATCGCCGAGCGCGGTGCTACCGCCGGCGATACCCGGCACCACGCCCTCGAGCACGTGTTGCACCGCATGGCGATCGATGGTCAGCGGCGAGAGCACGAAGGCCTCGGTGCCGAAGATGATCAGTCCGACCCGGTCGCCGGCGCGCTCGTCGATGAACCGTCCCATGACGCGCTTGACCACCTGCATCCGGTTCACCTGCTGGTCGCGGTCGCTGAAGTCGAGGGCATCCATCG
>PWTO01000010.1 GCA_003562815.1 Chromatiaceae bacterium
GATGTGATGCGCCTGCGCCTGAAGCTGCCCGAGGGGCAACGGCTGGCCTACGTCGCCGGCCAATACCTGGAGTTCCTGCTGCGCGACGGCACGCGGCGGGCCTATTCGATCGCCAATCCGCCACACGACGACGCCCTGCTCGAACTGCATGTGCGCCGGGTGCCGGGGGGGCGCTTCAGCGATGAGGTCTTCGAGCGCCTGGAAGAGCGCTCGATCTTGCGCATTCAGGGTCCGCTCGGCACCTTCGTGCTGCGTGAGAACAGCGCGCGGCCGATCCTGATGGTCGCTGGCGGCACCGGCTTCGCGCCGCTCAAGGCGATGCTCGGGCACGCCTTCCAGCGCGGCCTGAAGCGGCCCATCCGACTCTATTGGGGCGTGCGCGCGCGCCGCGATCTCTATCTGCCGGAGCTGCCGGCACGCTGGGCCGAGACCCATCCCAACTTCAGCTGGGTGCCGGTGCTCTCCAGACCCGATGCCGACTGGCGCGGGCGCACCGGTTGGGTGCACCAGGCCGTGCTCGAAGACCACCCCTCGCTGGCTGACCACGATTGCTATCTCAGTGGGCCACCGCCGATGGTCGAGGCCGGGCGGGCCGCCTTCGAGGCCGCCGGGGCCAACCTCGAACATCTGTTCTCCGACGCCTTCGAGTACGCCGCCGTATCGCTAGCCCAAACTCATCGCTAACCGGCACAGGGCCTCGACGATACCCTCATCGCTGGTTTCGTCGGCGACTGCGACGCGGCGAAAACCGAGCTGCATCGCCGTGGCGCCGCCCCGGTCGCTGATCACCACCAAGGGCATTGCGAGTAGCCAGCCACAGTTCGCCGGCCCCAACATCGCGAGCAGGTTCTGTAGCACCTCGTCGCTGGTGACGGTGACAAAGCCGAGTCGATCACGCCAGGCTGCGAGTTCGGCGTTCAGATCGACATCCGGCACGACGCGCCGATAGACCTCGGCGAAAGCCACCTCGGCGCCGCGCTCGCGCAGGGTCTCGCCGAGCAGCGGGCGGCCGCCGTCGCCGCGCACGATCAGCGCACGCTTGCCGGCGACCTCGGTCAGCGCTGGCAAGGCCAGCAGCGCCTCGCTGTCGAAGCCACGCTCCGGCACCAAATCCGGCGCTAGGCCATGCTCGCGCAGCGCCATGGCGGTCGCACGACCGACGGCACCGAGCAGCGGTCGCTCCGCGCCACTGGCGGCTTGCTGCTCAGCCGCCCAACGCGCGCGCAGGTCCGGCGGCAACAGCGCGACTGCGTGCTCGACCGCGTTGCGGCTGACGAAGAGCATCAGATCCCAGGGCTCGGCCAACAGCGCGCGGGCGTGCTCCGGCTGCTTCGCGGCACGAATTTCCAGGGTCGGAAATGCAATCGGCTCGCCGCCGGCCTCGCGAATGAGCTGGCACAGACGCTCGGCCTGGCCGGTAGGCCGCGTCACCAGCACCCCGCGTCCCTTCAGCGGACAGATCGCGCTCATGGCTGTGAGGCAGATCCTGCGGACTGTTTCGCCGCTTGATTTGCCGCCTGATCTGCGGCTTGGTCCGCCAGAGGCTCGGCGGGCTCATGCGCGAGCGCCGACAGCACCTCGTCGGCGCCCTGGGCCAGCAAGGCCTCGCCGACCTCGCGGCCCATGCGCTCGGCCTCGCTCGCCGGACCGCTGCTCTCGGCGCGCATCAGCTTGGAGCCGTCCGGCATGCCGACCAGCCCGCGCAGATACAGCTCGGCATCGCGGTGGATGGCATGCCCGGCGATCGGCACCTGACAGCCGCCGTTGAGGCGCGCGTTCAGCGCGCGCTCGGCGGTCACCTGCTCTGCGGTTGGGCCATGGTGCAGCGGCGCGATCAGCGCATGCACGCGCTCATCGTCGACCCGACATTCGATGCCGATAGCACCCTGGCCGATCGCCGGCAAGCTGTCCTCGGGCGCGATGAAGGAGCGGATGCGCGTGCTGAACTCGAGTCGGATCAGTCCCGCTGCGGCGAGGATGATGGCGTCGTAGACGCCCTCGTCGAGCTTGCGCAGCCGGGTGTTAACGTTGCCGCGCAGCGGCTCGATGCGCAGGTCCGGGCGGCGCACCGCAAGCTGACACTGGCGGCGCAGGCTCGAGGTGCCGACACAGGCCCCTTGCGGCAGCTCGTCGAGCGTGGCGTACCGGTTGGAGACGAAGGCGTCGCGCGGGTCTTCGCGCTCGAGGATGCAGGCCAGATGGAGCCCGTGCGGGAAATCGACCGGCACGTCCTTCATCGAATGCACGGCGATATCGGCCTCGCCCGCAAGCATGCCTTGCTCCAACTCCTTGACGAATAGCCCCTTACCGCCGACTTTGGCTAAGGGCGCGTCGAGGATCTTGTCGCCGCGGGTGGTCATGCCGATGATCTGAACCTCTAGCCCAGGGTGTAGGCGGCGCAGCGCGTCGGCAACATGCTCAGCCTGCCACATGGCGAGCGCGGATTTTCGGGTGGCAATGCGAATAGTCTCTGGCATGGAGGCGAATCCAGCTGGCTGGTGGTCGGTTCAGGTGAGTCGACCTTTAAAGGTAACCGAATGCGCGCCTGCCGACCTTGGCAGCGGTCAATCGGGGTCGAGCCAACAAGCTTAACCCGCCAAGCGGGCTGCAAACAGTGTTTATCATCGACCCCGGGCTGTCACCCGGCTCTCATCTGTACTATCGTGCATTCTTTTCGCATCCCCAACCCCACCACAGCCGCCGTGATGGCGCCCGAGTAAGCACCCGCGATGACCGAAACAGCCGCTTCGAAACCCTGGGCCGGGCGTTTTTCCGAGCCCACCGATGCCTTCGTCGAGGCCTTCACCGCCTCGGTCGGCTTCGACCAGCGCCTCTACCGCGAGGACATCGCCGGTTCCATCGCCCATGCGCGCATGCTGGCGCGCCAGGGCATCCTGAGCAGCGATGAAGCCGCTGCCATCGTCGCCGGTCTGGAGCGCATCCGTGCGCGCATCGAGGCTGGCGGCTTCACCTGGTCGGTGCCGCTCGAAGATGTCCACATGAACATCGAGGCCGCGCTCACCGCCGATATCGGCGAGGCCGGCAAACGCCTGCACACCGGGCGCTCGCGCAACGATCAGGTCGCCACCGATATCCGCCTCTGGCTGCGCGCCGAGATCGATGCCATCAGCGCCGCGCTGCACCGTCTGCAGGAGGCGCTGCTCGACCTCGCCGAGCGCGAGGCCGCGACCATCCTGCCCGGCTTCACCCATCTGCAGGTCGCCCAGCCGGTGACCTTCGGTCATCACATGATGGCCTGGCAGGCGATGCTCGAGCGCGACGCCGGGCGTTTCGCCGACTGCCGGGCGCGCATGAATCGGATGCCGCTCGGCGCCGCCGCGCTGGCGGGCACCAGTTATCCGATCGATCGCGCCTATACCGCCGAGCTGCTCGGCTTCGACGGTCCCTGCGAGAACTCGCTCGACGCGGTCTCGGATCGGGACTTCGCGATCGAATTCGTCGCTGCCGCCTCGATCCTGATGATGCACCTGTCGCGCTTCGCCGAGGAGTTGATCCTCTGGGCCTCGGCGCAGTTCGCCTTCATCGAACTCTCGGATGGCTTCTGCACCGGCTCCTCGATCATGCCGCAGAAGAAGAATCCCGATGTGCCCGAGCTGATCCGCGGCAAGACCGGTCGCATCTTCGGCCATCTGATGGCGCTGCTGACCCTGATGAAGGGCCAGCCGCTGGCCTACAACAAAGACAATCAGGAGGATAAAGAGCCGCTGTTCGACACCGCCGACAACCTGCGTGGCTCGCTCAAGGTGTTCGCCGAGATGATGGCCAAGCTGCGCTGTCACCCGGAGCGCATGCGTGCCGCCGCCCTTCAGGGCTATTCCACCGCGACCGATCTCGCGGATTATCTGGTGCGCAAGGGCATCGCCTTTCGCGATGCGCACGAGATCGTCGGCAAGGCCGTTGCCTATGGTATCGAGCAGGGGCGCGATCTCGCGCAGTTGAGCCTTGAGGAGCTGCGCCGTTTCTCGCCGGCGATCGGCCATGATGTCTTCGATGTGCTGAGCTTGGAAGGCTCGGTCGCGGCCCGCGATCACATCGGCGGCACCGCACCCGCTCAGGTCCATGCGGCCATCGCGCGCGCTCGGGCGCGGTGTGCTGCGACGCGCTGAGCAGGGGCTTCGGTTGCTGAGCAAATGTTGCATCATTGGTGTGATGACGCTTAGCGCCTGCCTAAGGTCCGCTCATGTCGACTGAGGACGCGCCTCGGTTCCCGAATCCGCATCATGCCACGCCGCGCTTGGTGCTCTACCCGCTGACCGGCGGCGGTGTCGCGCTCGACTGGCGCCTCGACGGCCGGCAGGTCGAGCAAGCGCGTGCCGCCTTTGCCGGGCCTCGACCGATCGCCAAGCTCTACCTGCGTCGGCTCGATAGCGATGGCGACGGCGCTCGTCTAGCCGAGGCGGGACTGCCCGATGATCCAGCGCAGCAACCGACCGGCCAGGCCCTGTTCGAGGCCCCCGTGGTCGGTACCTTGCGCGCCGAACTCGGCTTCGAGGACCCGCAGGGGCACGGCTGGCTGCTGCTGGCGCGCTCGAATCAGCTCGAGGCTGTTCCCGAGTCGGCCGGTCTCGCGACCAAGCTGGCCAGCCGGAAGCCAGAGAACAGTGTCGCGACTGGCTTTCCCGATCCATCGCTGGCGGCGCTCGCGGACCGTCCGGAACGGCGTGCTGAGGCCTTCCCGCTGGTCGGAATGATGCCGGAGCCGAGGGCCGCCGAGTCTGCCTCCGGAACCGCCGCCGAGCAGGTTGGATTGGACCAACAGCCGCCAAACCGGCAAGATGTAGCGCCATTGGACACGCGCGCCGCGCGCGGCAGCGGCCCGCTCGACCCCTATCCATCCGGTGACGAGGCCATGATCCAGGGCGAATTGCATGTCTTCGGCCGCGCCGCGCCGGGCAGCCTGCTCGACCTCGGCGGACATGCCTACCGCGTCGGGCCGGGCGGGCGCTTCTCGTTTCGCGTGGCCCTCGATGATCCAGACCTGCTCGCTGCGCTCCTCGCGCGGTTGCCGCGACTGCCGGTCGTCGAGCGTGACGCCTAATCCTCCAAACCTCATCATCCAGGCATCTGACGAGAGAGCGGTTATGTATATCCTGATGGCCACGCCGGAGTGCGCGCCGGTTGCTAAGGCCGGCGGCCTTGGCGACTTCGTCCAGGGACTCTCCCGCGAACTCGCGGCCCAGGGTCACCAGGTCGAGATCATCCTGCCGAAGTACGATTGCCTGCGTTACGACCGCGTACAGGGCATGACCCCCGAGCACGCCGATCTCTGGGTGCCGTTCTACGAACGTGCCGTGCATTGCGATGTCGAGGTCGGCGAGGTCGATGGGCTGACGTGCTACTTCATCGACGCCCACTCGGAGCATGGCTTCTTCAATCGCGGCGCCATCTATGGGGACGCCGACGATCCCGACCGCTTCACCTTCTTCTCGCACGCCATCCTCGCGTTCCTCATCGCCTCCGGTAAGCGGCCCGACATCATCCATTGCAACGAGTGGCAGACCGGGCTGTTGCCGGTGTTGCTGTTCGAGCGCTACACCGCGCTCGGACTGGAGAAGACCCGCGTCTGTTACTCGTTGCACAACCTCGGCCATCAAGGCTGGACCTCCCCGCATGTGCTGCGGATGAACGGCCTCGATGTCGGGCGTTTGATGACCCCCGATCGGTTACAAGACCCCGGCAATCCGCAGGCCGTCAACCTGATGAAGGGCGGGATCGTCTTCTCCAACTTCGTCACCACCGTCTCGCCGCGCTATGCCTGGGAGATCCAGCACAGCGATCAGGGCGTTGGCCTGCAGGGCGTGCTGCGCACCCATGATCGCAAGTTCGGCGGTGTGCTCAATGGCATCGACACCACGATCTGGAATCCGGCCACCGATCCCTTCATCGCCGCCCACTACGACCTGGAGCGGCTACCGGCGAAGGGCGGGAATCAGCGCGCACTGCGCGAGCGGCTGGGCCTGGCCGATGCGCCCAAGCCGATCGTGGCCGTGGTCAGCCGGCTCGACCGCCAGAAAGGCATCGAGCTGATCCGCCACGGCATCGACGCCAGCCTGGCCCGGGAGGCGCAGTTCGTATTGCTCGGCAGCGCCCAAGAGCCCGCCATCAATGCCCTCTTTTGGGACGCCAAGCAGGCGCTCGCCGAGCATCCCGACGCCCATCTCGAACTCGGTTACGACGAAGAACTGGCGCACCTGATCTACGCCGGCGCCGACATGATCCTGATCCCGAGCGTCTACGAGCCCTGTGGTCTAACCCAGATGATCGCCATGCGTTACGGCTGCGTGCCTATCGTGCGTCGCGTCGGCGGGCTGGCCGATACCGTGTTCGACGCCAATTACAGCGACCGTCCCTACGAAGAGCGCAACGGCTACGTCTTCGACGAGCCGACCTTCGAGGGGCTGGAATCGGCGCTTGAGCGCGCCATCGGTCTCTGGCGGGAGCATCCCGAGCACTTTCGTCAGCTGCGCCTCAATGGCATGCGCATGGATAACTCGTGGGCGCGACCGGCGCAGGATTATCTCAATATCTACGAACACATCCGTGTGCGCGCTTGAGTCTGTCAGCTAGCGACCCTATCGGCGCTGCGCTCAGCGCCCACCTCGAGCTGGTCCAGGCGCTCGAACGGCTGCGCGCGCCCATCGAGACCTTCGCCGCCGAGGTCTCGGCCACAATCGAGCGCGGCGGGCGCGTGTTCTGGATGGGCAACGGCGGCAGCGCCGCCGACAGTCAGCATCTCGCCGCCGAGTTGGTCGGCCGTTTCGAGCGCGAACGCCCAGGGCTGCCGGCCATGGCGCTCACCACCGACACCGCCGTGCTGACCTCGGTCGCCAATGACTACGGCTTCGAGGCCGTCTTTGCGCGCCAGGTCGAGGCCCTGTGCCGCCCTGGCGATGTCCTTATCGGGCTCTCGACCTCCGGCAACAGCGCCAACATCCTGCGCGCCATGGAGTGCGCCGCGCGGCTCGCTGTCTACCGCGTCGGCCTCACCGGCCAGGGCGGCGGGCGCCTGCGCGAGCGCTGCGAGCTGTGGCTCGGCGTGCCCTCGGACAGCACCGCGCGGATCCAGGAGGCGCACATGCTCATCGGGCATATCCTGTGCGACCTGGTCGAGCGGCGGGCAGTTAAGAACGCGGCAGGCTGAGCCAATCTGAGCCGACCCGTGTCCAACAGCCCCTTCCACGCCCCGGAGCAGATCCTCGCCGCATTACACGCCGGCTTCGGTGGCGCCCGTGTGCTGGTGGTCGGCGATCTGATGCTCGATCGCTACCTGTGGGGCCAGGTCGGGCGCATCTCGCCGGAGGCACCGGTGCCGGTCCTCCATCTCAGCCACGAAAGCGAGAGCGCCGGGGGCGCGGCCAATGTCGCGCGCAATCTGATCGGCCTTGGCCTGACGGTCAGCATTGCCGGCATCACCGGCGAGGACGCCGATCGCCAGCGCCTGTTGCGGCTGCTCGCCGAGGCGGGCGCGGACACCAGCGCCGTGCTCGCCGATCCGCATCGACCGACCACCATCAAGACGCGCGTGCTCGGCAATCATCAGCAGATGCTGCGCATCGATGCCGAACGGCTCGCGCCCCTGAGTGCCGAGCTTGAAGACCGGCTTTTCGCGCTGATCGAGCCCCAACTGCGCCAGGCCAAGGTGCTGCTGCTCTCGGACTACGCCAAGGGCGTGCTCCTCGGTGGCCTCTGTGCGCGCTTGATTGAGGCGGCCCGCGCGCTGGGCGTGGCGGTGCTGGTCGATCCCAAGGGCCGCGACTTCAGTCGCTATCTCGGCGCCAACCTGGTCACGCCGAACCGCGACGAGCTGGCCCGAGCCGTTGGCGTCGATGCCGCCGATCTCGACCAGCTCAGCGCCAGCGCCGAGCAACTGCGCGCCGACCTCGGGCTCGAGCGCCTGGTGCTGACCCTCGGCGAGCTTGGCCTGCTGGTCGTCGAGCCCGAGGCGCGTACCCGCCTCCCGGCCATCGCGCGCGAGGTCTTCGACGTCTCCGGCGCGGGCGATACCGTGATCGCCACGCTTGCCGCCGGGCTCGCGGCGGGCCTGGACCCGATCGACAGTGCCATCCTCGCTAACCTCGCTGCTGGGGTGGTCGTGGCGAAGGTGGGCACCGCTGCGGTCTCGCTGAGCGAACTCGAACACGCCATCAGCGATCAGGCCGCCCTCGAGCAAGCGGCCAAGCTCTGCGGCCTAGCGGAGCTGCAAGCGCGGGTGCGTGCCTGGCAGTCGCGCGGTGAGCGCGTCGTCTTCACCAACGGCTGTTTCGATCTGCTGCACGCCGGCCATGTCACCTATCTGGAGCGCGCGCGCCGGCACGGCCAGCGCTTGGTCATCGGCCTCAACAGCGATCGTTCGGTGCGCGCGCTCAAGGGGCCGGAACGTCCGCTGATCGGCGAGCAGGATCGCGCCCGGGTGCTGGCCGCCTTGGCTGC
>PWTO01000233.1 GCA_003562815.1 Chromatiaceae bacterium
CAAAGGCGACGCCGAGATCGGCGCCGATGAGTTGGAGCATCATCAGGCACAGATAGGCCAGCGCGATGCTCAGGCAGAGCGCCGCCACCATGTCGCCGATCCAGCGCGGCGCGAGGATCTCTTGAATCTGAGCGTAGGGCAGGCCGCCTAGGAGATGCACAACGTAGACGCCCAAAAACGCCGCACCGGCCGCCGCGAAGGGGATCATGAGCAGGAAGCGTATGACATGGCGGGGATTGCGCGGGTCGAACAGGCCGTTCGTCATGCGCTGCAGCAGAAACACACCGGCCCAGTAAGGAACCGCGTGGGCCAGCGGATAGAACAGGAGCTTCAGGATCGAGAAGACCGGGTCCGCGCCGGACGCGAGGATCGGGTCGTTGAGCAGCGTTGTCGTGGCGACACAGAGCAACACGATGGGAAAGGCCCGGTTTCCCAACAGCAGGAACAGAGCGACCGAGAGTCCCGCCGGGGCGTACCAAAAGCTCGCGTGCGAGTGGTTCGCGAGAACCGATGACATCAGGAACAGGGTGACCTGAAGCGCAATTGCGAAGCTCAACAGGAGCGCGTAATGGATCTTTTTCCGCATATCGGTCGATCCTCGCTGGCGCGCATCATCAGTGGTGCTCAGGTCGGGAAACAGTTGATGGACAGCTTCTTGGTCAGTTCGATGGCCCGCGCCAGCTGCGCTTCCGGGGTATGAAAGTGCGGCGAGAACCGTAGTCCACCACCCCGGCTCGCGCACATCAAGCCCTGTTGCATCAACCGTTGATACAGCCGCTGCTGATCGACGCCCGGCACGCGGAAGGTGAGGATGCCCGCGCGCCGCGCTGGCAAACGCGGCGACAGCAGCTCGAAGCCGGCCTGGTCGACGAGTTCGACCAGACGCTCGATGCGAGCCTCGATCGCGGTGGCGATGGTCTCGGCGCCGGTCTCTTCGAGCAGCGACAGACTGGCCTCAAGGGCGTGGATGCCGAGCATGTTCGGGCTGCCGCACTCGAAGCGCCGCGCGCTCGCCGCCGGTTGCCAGTCTTTGCGATCGAAGGCGCCCATGTCCTCGACCATGTGCCAGCCGAATTCGGTCAGGCGCAGATGCGCGCGCAGCTCCGGCCGACACCAGAACAGCGCCAGCCCTTCCGGCCCGAGCAGCCACTTGTGACCATCGGCGACGAGGAAATCGACCGGGCTCTCGGCCAGATCGAAGGGCAGGGCGCCCAAGCCTTGGATGGCATCCAGACAGAGCAGGATGCCGCGCGCGCGGCAGGCCGTGGCCAGCCGGGCGATGTCGAGACGTTGCCCGCGCCCATACTGGACCCAACTGACCGCAAGCAGACGCGTGCGCGCATCGCAGAGCGCGAGGAGCGCGGCTTCGGGATCAGCCGCCGGATCAGTTGCCGGGTCAACCTCCGCCTTCGATTCCGCATTCGTCGCCGACTCTTCGTTGGCGGCGAGATCCAGGGTGCGCAGCTCCACCCCGCGCTCGGCCAAGGTCTCCCAGACGATGCGGTTGGAGGGGAACTCCTGGGCGAGACTGACGATGTTGTCGCCAGCGCGCCAATCCAGCCCCTGGGCGACGAAGGAGAGACCCTCCGAGGTGCTTTTCAGTAACGCGATATCAGCCGCCGACTCGGCGCCGATGAGCCGCGCGGCGCGCTCGCGCAGCCGCTGCTCGACCTCGAGCCAGACCGGATAGCGTTGCGAGCCGAGCCGGCCCTGCTCGGCGGCGAAGCGCGCGACCGCCGCAACGGTGCGTTGCGGCCAGGGCGCAATCGCGGCGTGGTTGAGATAGAGAAGGTCGGGATCGAGGTCGAAGTCCGGGTGCATGAGGTTGGCTGGTCGATGGCGGTGGTCATTATCATGCCAGCCATTGGGGTCACGATGCCATGCGGACAGGCTGGAGTTATAATCGCTCACCTCAAGCCGCCGCCGCTCCATCGCCGACTCCCGCCCCGCCCAGGAAGCCCCATGCCCGCAGCCCCCGCGTCCTCGTCCTCTGCATCCAAATTCTCAGCATCCACAGGTCTCCTGTTCGTCGTCTCGGCGCCCTCGGGGGCTGGCAAGACCAGCCTCGTCGCCGCGTTGCTCGAGCGCGATCCGGCGCTGGCGCTCTCGGTCTCCTACACCACCCGCGCGCGCCGCTCGGGCGAGGTCGATGGCAGGCACTATCATTTCGTCGATCATGCCCGCTTCGAGCGGATGATCGCCGAGGGCGCCTTCATCGAGTATGCGCGCGTCTTCGATAACGCTTACGGCACGGCCGAATCCTCGCTGCGCGAGACCCTCGATCGCGGTCAGGATCTGCTGCTCGAGATCGATTGGCAGGGCGCGCGCCAGGTCCGCGAGCGGTTTCCCGAGGCGGTGTCGATCTTCATCGTGCCGCCCTCGCTGGCAGCGCTGGAGGAGCGCCTGCGGGGCCGGGGCCAGGACAGCGACGCGGTGATCGGCGAGCGCATGGCCAAGGCCCGCGATGAACTCTCGCACTGGGACGAGTATGGCTATCTCGTGGTCAATGACCGCTTCGAGCAGGCGCTCGGCGCGCTTGGCGCCATCCTCCAGGCCGAGCGCTTGCGCACACCCCGGCAAGCCGCCCGCGAGCAGGACCGGCTGCGCTCGATGCTGGGCGGCATGCCGGGCGACTGACGCGCTCGTCTGCGGCGTCGCTCGACTGTTTTTTGCTCCGTCGCGCTGCAACTCGCTCCGTTCGGCAGGGTCGCATGAACAGAGACACCTGCATGCGCGTTGCGCAACGCTGTGTTAGGCGTGGTGATTTTCTGGTAACTTGCAACCAGGATTCAGACACAGCGATCCGCTGTTGATCGGGCCCAGCGGGCACCGATGCTGAAGCGTCTTTCTTTTACACCGGCGCCCTCCACGCTTGCGGCGCGCTCATCGCGGCCGCGCGTCATGGCGCGATCGGTTTGGTTTTGGAGTATTCGCATGGCTCGCATCACTGTCGAGGATTGCCTCGAGCACGTGGATAATCGCTTTGAATTGGTCTTGGTCTCGACCAAACGTGCCCGTCAGCTGGCCAAGGGGGTCGAACCCCTGTTGCCCTGGGAGAACGATAAGCCCACGGTGATGGCTCTGCGCGAGATCGCCGCTGGGCTGATCGAACCGCAGACGCTGGAAGAGGGCGATCGGGCGGCCCAGGATGCCGCTGAGGCCCTGGAGCGCGCCTTGGCCGAGGAGCTGGCATCGCGGGATGCAGAAGACTGAGGCACAGGTTGCAATGAATGTCGCGCACGCGGGGGCGGCGGCCTCCGCGTTGCCCGCGCGCGGGCAAGCGCCCCACGCACCGGCCCCGGCTATGAAGCCGCCGGGCTCGACGTCGATCCTGCGCCGGCAGCCCGCCTCCGCGCCAGGCGCCAGCCAAGACGCGCTGCAAGAATCCGCGCGCTTTCTCATCAGCGATCTTCTCGGCGAACTCGAGACCTATCTATCCTGCGAACAGGTCAGCGAGGTCTACCGCGCCTATCTCTTCGGTGCCGAGGCGCATCAGGGCCAGGAGCGCCAGAGCGGCGAGCCCTATATCTATCATCCCATCGCGGTGGCGCGCATCCTCGCCGAGATGCGCATGGATTACAAAGGGCTGATGGCGGCGATCCTGCACGACGTCATCGAGGATACGACCACCGCCAAGGAGCATCTGGCCGAGACCTTCGGCGAGGATGTCGCCGAACTCGTCGATGGCGTCAGCAAGCTGACCCAGATCGACTTTCCCTCCCGCGCCGAGGCCCAGGCCGCGAGCTTTCGCAAGATGATGCTGGCGATGACGCGCGACATCCGCGTCATCCTCATCAAGCTGGCGGATCGGCTGCACAACATGCGCACCCTGGATGCGATGATGCCGGCCAAGCGCCGGCGCATCTCGCGCGAGACCCTCGAGATCTACGCGCCGATCGCCAACCGGCTCGGCATCAACCTGATTCGGCTCGATCTCGAGAACCTCGGCTTTCGCCATCACTGGCCCTGGCGGCACGCGGTGTTGACCCGCACCGTGCGCGACAAGCTCCAAGGCCAGCGCGAGATGGTGACCAAGGTCGAGGAGACGCTGCGCGCCCGCCTCCAGGCCGAGGGCATCGACGCCGAGGTCTTCGGCCGCGAGAAGCATCTCTACAGCATCTATCGCAAGATGAGCGCGAAGCGGCGCTCGTTCGAGGACATGGTCGATGTCTTCGGCTTTCGCGTCATCGTCGATCGCGTCGACACCTGTTATCGGGTGCTCGGCCAGGTGCACGATCTCTACAAGCCGGTGCCGGGGCGCTTCAAGGACTATATCGCGATCCCCAAGTCGAACGGCTATCAGTCATTGCACACCGGGCTGATCGGCCCGCAAGGGGTGCCGATCGAGATCCAGATCCGCACCGCCGATATGAACCGGCTCGCCGAGTCCGGTATCGCCGCGCATTGGATGTACAAGAATGCCGGCGAGGCCTCCGGGCCGCAGGTGGCGGCGAAGGATTGGCTGCAGGGCCTGCTCGAGGTGCAGCGCGACTCGGGCGACTCGCAGGAATTCCTCGAGCATGTGAAGGTCGATCTGTTCCCGGACGAGGTCTATGTGTTCACGCCCAAGGGCCGCATCCTGGTGCTGCCGATGGGCGCGACCGTGGTCGATTTCGCCTATGCCATCCACTCCGATGTCGGCAACACCTGCGTGGCCGCGCGCATCGATCGGCGCCTGGCCTCGTTGCGCACGCCTTTGCGCAGCGGTCAGACGGTGGAGATCATCACCGCGCCCGGCGCTAAGCCGAACGCGGCCTGGCTGAACTTCGTCGTCACCGGCAAGGCGCGCGCGAGCATTCGCAGCTATCTCAAGAACCTGAAGAACCGCGAGGCGCAGGCCCTGGGCCAGCGCATGCTGACGGCCGAATTGGCGGCGTTCGGACTCACCCTGGAGCAGATCGGCGAGCCGCGCATCCTCGCGCACGCGGTGGAGAGCGGTTTGGACGATAGCGCGCGGCTGTTCGCCGAGATCGGCCTGGGCAACCGCATCCCGATGCTCATCGCGCGCCGCCTGGCCGGCCCCGCCGAGCCGGTGCCCGGTGGCGAGGTCGCGGCCAATCCAGGCGTTCGGGAGAACGATGAGCACGGCCGTGGCGCGCGCCGCCTGGCGATTCGCGGCACCGAGGGGATGGTGGTCCACTTCGCCCGTTGCTGTCGGCCGATTCCAGGCGATCCCATCACTGGGCTCTTCAGTGCCGGCAAGGGGATCGTGGTGCATCGCAACGAATGCGGCAACCTCGGTGATTTCCACTCCAAGCGCGATAAGTGGATCGAGGTGGAATGGGCGGAAGACCCCCAGGCCGAATTCCAGACCGAGATCCGCGTCGATGCCGGCAATCGGCGCGGCGCGCTCGCCACCATCGCCAGCGCCATCGCCGAGCAGGGCTCGAACATCGAGAACGTCAACTCGCGTGAAAAGGACGGCATGACCACGACCCTGGATTTCCTGGTCAATGTCACCGGGCGCAAGCATCTGGCCGGGATCATGCGCCGCTTACGCCAGATCCCGGCGGTGACGCGCATCGTGCGCCTCTCCAATGCCGGGCGCTTGCGCGATGGTTTTGGCAAGCGTTGAGTGGATAGCGTGCCCTAGCGCGGTGCGAGGCCGCTTGCGCTTCAACGCCTGCGATCGCGAAACGGCCGCCGCCCGCGATAGGCGGTGATCTGCTGCACAATGACCTGAAACGGCAAGTCCTCGAGACGACCGAACTGGGCGATGGCCGATTCGACGATGGCATCGATGTCGTCGATCGTGCTCGGCACCTCCGCCTCTGGATGGAGCAAGGCATGGAGACCACGCAGACCGCCGACCTGGACGCGCATCGCCTTGGCATGCGGCAGGGCTGAACGGCCATCGGTGGTGTGCAGCGCGAAGCGCGCCTGGGCGCGGAGCAAGTCGAGCAGCGCGACACAACGCGCTTGCGCCTCGTCGGCCTTGCAATGGACGCCTTCGCGCTCGGCGATGCAGAAGCGCTCGGCGCGGCTGCAGGCACACTGGTTGGTCAGGATGCTCTTCTCGAACGGGCAATAACGCTCGTTGATGGCGCTGTAGGTCTCGCGGAAGACGTGGTTGTCCATCGCCGCTGGCCCTGGCTTATTTGCCGGTCAGCTCGCCGAGACGGCGCCGATCGCGCTTGGTCGGCCGTCCACGCTGCTCGCTGCGCAGGCTGGGGCCGGCGGCGCGGCGCTCTTGGACTTGCGCCTGGCGTTTGAGCCGGCTCGCCTCGTCCTCGGCGAACAAGAGCACCGCTTCGCTCGCGGGACGGCGCTGCTTGGAGACGGCCCTGACCTCGATCTGCCACTCGAGCTGCCCCTTGTGGATGCTCAGCCGCGTGCCCGGGCGTACGGTGCGACCGGGTTTGGCGCGCTGACCGTCGACATGCACCTTGCCGCCGTTGATCGCCTCGACCGCGAGGGGGCGGGTCTTGAAGAAGCGCGCGGCCCAGAGCCATTTGTCTAGGCGCTGGGCGTCGCTTGCGCCTGCCTCGCCGGCCGGTTGCGCGTTTGCACTCATACTGGTGACACGCTATTGCTCGCTGAGCAAGGGGTCCAGCTTGCCATCCTGATCCAACTCGACCATATCGTCATAACCGCCGATGTGCCGTTCCCCAATGAAGATCTGCGGGACTGTGGTGCGCTGGCTGCGCTGGATCATGGTGCGCATCTGCTCCTGGTCCTTATCGACGCGGATCTCGTCGAATTCGATGCCTTTGCGCTTGAGCAGTCTGCGTGCGCGCACGCAGTAAGGACAGAAGGCGGTCGCATACATCTGCACGATGGGCATCATGATAAAAGTCCTACCCGAAGGGCTCGCTCACACCGGCCATCGCGCCGGTGTTCGCGCCGAGCCTTGCTGCTTGAAATCCGGTCGTCACGACCGAATCACCCAAGATTGGCATAGGTGGCCCTCGCGCGCCAAGTCCGATTCTTACATCCTGCCCCATCCTGGGCGATCCCCATCCCAACAGAGCCGAGTACGCACGCCGATGTATCGCACCACGCCGCCCGTGATCCGCCTGAGCGACTATCAGCCGCCCGAATTCCTGATCGATCATGTTCAACTGCGCTTTGAACTCGACGCCCAGCAGACCCTGGTCGAGGCCGAGCTGAGCCTGCGCCGCAATCCTGCAGCGACCCGCGGCGACGGCGATCTGCGCCTCGATGGCGAGCAACTCGAACTCGAGGCGATCCGCCTCAACGAGCGAGGACTCACGCCGGCCGAGTATCAGATCGAAGACGATCATCTGCGCGTGCGCCGGGTGCCGGATCGGTGTCGGTTATGGACCCGGGTGCGGTTGAATCCAAGCGCGAATACGGCGTTGGAGGGGCTCTACGTCTCCGGCGACATGCTCTGCACCCAGTGCGAGGCCGAGGGCTTTCGGCGCATCACTTATTTCCTCGATCGCCCGGATGTGATGGCGACCTATCGCGTGACGCTGATCGCTGATCCCGCGCGTTATCCGGTGCTGCTCTCGAATGGCAATCCGGCCGGCGACGAGGAGCGGCTCGACGACGGTCGGTTGTGCGTGCACTGGGACGATCCCTTCCCCAAGCCGAGTTACTTGTTCGCCGTGGTGGCGGGCGATCTGCGCGCGGTCGAGGAGCGCTTCGAGACCGCCTCCGGGCGCCCGATCCCGTTGCGGATCTATGTCGAACCCGGCAACGAGGACAAGTGCGAGCACGCCATGCGCTCGCTGATCGCGGCCATGCGCTGGGACGAGGAACGCTATGGCCGCGAGTACGATCTGGAGGTGTTCAACATCGTCGCCGTGAGTCACTTCAACATGGGCGCGATGGAGAACAAGGGGCTCAACGTCTTCAACGCCAAGTACATCCTGGCGCGCCCGGAGTCGGCCACCGATGCCGATTTCGCCGGTATCGAGGGCGTGGTCGCGCATGAATACTTCCACAACTGGACCGGCAACCGCATCACCTGCCGCGATTGGTTCCAGCTCAGCCTGAAGGAGGGCTTCACCGTCTATCGCGATCAGGAGTTCTCGGCCGATCGGGGCTCGCGCGGGGTCAAGCGCATCGAGGATGTGCGTCTGCTGCGCGCGCGCCAATTCCCCGAGGATTCGGGTCCGATGGCGCATCCGGTGCGCCCGGACTCCTATATCGAGATCAACAATTTCTACACCGCCACGGTGTACGAGAAGGGCGCCGAGCTGGTGCGCATGCAAGCCCATCTACTCGGCCCGGAGCGCTTTCGTCAGGCGACCGATCTGTACTTCGAGCGCTTCGACGGCCAGGCGGTCACCACCGATGACTTTGTCGGCTGCATGGAGACCGCCGGCGGCATCGACCTGACCCAGTTCAAGCGTTGGTACAGCCAGGCCGGCACGCCGCAACTCGACTGCGCCGATCGCTTCGATCCTGCCACCGGCACCTATCGGCTCGAGGTGCGCCA
>PWTO01000308.1 GCA_003562815.1 Chromatiaceae bacterium
CTCATCGGCGATCTGGACCTGCTCCACGCACAGCTCGGCGGCAGCGAAGGCCTGCTCCAATTCTGCCCAGAAGGGGCCGGCGCGCAGCGATGTTCCGCCAGTGACCAACAGCGCGCGGCGTCCATAGCGCGCTGCGCAGGCACCAACCGTCGAGCGTACGCCGGCACCGAAGACGATGTGCGGCAAGCGGGCGATCGCAAACGCTGACGGCGCCGCCATTACTCAGCCACCAGCAGCTGATAAGTGACGCCTTCGCGCGGGCGCGCCATCATCTCGGCGACGGCCTCACGCCAGGCCAAGTAATGTCCGGTGTCCTTGTGCGCGCGCGCGGACTCGGCATCGACATAGGCCTCGTAGAGGATGAAGTGATTCGGATCGGAGTCCGCTTGCAGCAGATCGAAACGCAGGTTGCCAGGCTCTTGCCGAGATTGAGCGCAATTCTCACGCGTGGCCGCGATGAACGCGTCCCGCACCTCGGGAACGACCTGGATATGGACGAGTGTCGTTGACATCGATTTTCTCCTCCTCAAGGGCGTTAGACAGGCGCTTGGGGCGATTCCCCAATCAACCAATGTTCGGTCCAGGCGACGGCATGGACGAAATCCTCATTCAGCGTCGCCACCACAGCAGGACTGAGCCTGGAGACATCACCGGATTCATGCGCATCCAGCACAGCCAACAGTCTGCCCATCTCGCCCCCGCGCTCCAGCAAGGCCTGTTGCATGGGGACGGAAAACGGCATGCCTTGGAGGAGCGCCGGCATCGGCACCCCTTCGAAGGCATCGAGACGGGAAAACAGCCCCAGGGTGAAAGCGGTTTGTGGGTCGATACTGCGCACCCGCCGAGCGATGCGGGCTGCCAGCGCCGCGCGATTCAGGAGCATACGCACCTGCACCGCCTTGATCGGATCGTTGCGGCTGAGCAACAAAAAGGACGCGATGGTTTTGATGCGTTCCAAGCCGAGTCTCACCACCGCCTCGTGCAGGGACTCGATGCGACGGTGACCACGAGCAAAGGCCGCCGAGTTCACCTGCGCGAACAACAGGACGCAAAAATGCGGATGCTGTGCCAGCAGCGCCTCGAGTTGCTCGAATTGAATCTCGTTCGAGCTGAGTTCGGCGAGTAATCGGAGTTCGACAGCGCGGTTACTGCGCCGCTTGCGCCCACTCTCCCTGACCTGCATCGGTGGCAAGAATACGAACCCCATGAACCAATCGAACTCAGCGGCGCGCACGCGATCCAGGGTTGCCTGGTCCTCGACGAAGGTCGCCATCAGGCATAGACCCTGCCCTTTGAAGCGCGCAGCGAGTGCTAGGGTATCCGGGCGCCGACTATCGATCTTGACCAGATCGATTAGATGGGTTGGGATCTCGGGATAACGCTCGAACACGCTCTGCTGCACAGCAATCGAATAGCCGATGGCGCGCAGACGTTGAATCGCATCGAGCGCGGTGGGCGACTCGAAGAAATCCAATGTCAGCTCCGCAAACAATTGCTCGACGGGGAGTTCAAAAAACCCGGTTTTCTCGATCCACTCCAGCGGCGCGGTGAACAAGAGCATGCGCTCGCCGACCAGATTTTCGATGCCCACTTCGTAGATCGCGGTTGAATAGGAGCGAATGGTAGCAAGAAACGGGTCATCGATCGATGCCACATCGGCTCCGCAATGAGAGCGATAGAGCAATTTATCCGCAACATGATGCAGCGCGCGATCGCAAATCGGCTGCAATGCGATGCAATAAGGGCTCTGCTCAGGCTGTTCCATCACGCACCAGCGGCATGGTGTTCGAGCTTCTCATCGAGCAGCGGGCGCACGCGTTGCAGCGTCTCGAACACCGCGTTTACTTGCCGATCGACATCCGCCCAATCGCTCGGTTGATCGCGACAGGCTTGCTCCAACGCCCAGAACTCCTGTCTTGCCTGTTCCATGCACAGGGTCGCGCACAGGCTTTTCAGCGTATGCGTCTCCATCTTGAGCAAGGGGGCATCGCGCTGCTCCAAGGCCGTTCTCACGCGTTGTTCGGCCGCAGGCAGATCGGCGAGGAAACGCGCAAGAAACGTGATCAGTAATTCCTCTTCCGCGCCAAGCTGCTTGAGCGCTTGATCCCAGTCGAATGGCTGCCGATCGATGGTGGTCGCGACGGGCTGGCTGTCGGTTGCCGGCAGCGCATCGGCGACTGGCGCCCTGGTCTCGTCTTGCGCGCTGGCACCGAGCCAGGCATTGAGATCCGAGTAAGCCTGTGCTGCCTCCGCGTCGCTCGGCAACGGCGCCTGGCGCTTGATCAACAACCGCTCCATCTCCTCGAAAAGGAGCTTGGAATTGATCGGCTTGGCGACATAACCATCCATCCCCTGCTGGAGATAGTCCTCCCGATCTCCTTTCATCGCCTTGGCGGTCAAAGCGATGATCGGTACTGGCTGTAATTGCTGTTGACGTTCATAGTCACGGATCTGTTGGGTGGCCTCCAACCCGTCCATCATCGGCATCATGATATCCATGAAAATGAGATCAAACCGTTCCTTGCAGGCCCATTCAACGGCTTCACGGCCGTTATTGGCGATGGTATAAAATACCTCGAACTTTTTCAACAGCGCAACGATGACGTGTTGATTGATCGGATTGTCTTCGGCGACCAGAATATTCAGCCGCTGATCGGCGAGCGAAGCGCCGCCGACACCCAGATGTTGCTCCGCACCTTGTTCTTGGCGAAAGAGGAGCTGGCGCAGGTCCGCAAGCGTGACGGGTTTGGTCAAACAGTCTTGTTTTTGAAACTCCTTACAGAGCGTTGTCTTGCCGTTATAGAACGGGCAACCCTGCTGACACACCTGCCGGTAGCGGGCGAAGGCTTTCTGATCGCGCTGCTCCTCTCCGGCAAACGCCGATGAACTCAACACCCGAATTTGCGCAGGACAGAGCAACCCCTCGCGCAAAATTTCGTTTGCCATGGTATAGCCGTCCATGCCCGGCATGTTGGCATCGAGCAGCAACAAATTGAACGGACGCGCGTCCTCAATCGCCTTGCGCAGTGCCAATAGGCCTTCCGGCGCGCTCACCGCTGTCTCGCATGCCACCTCTAGAATCTCGAGCATGTGATCAATCACCGAGCGATTGAGCGGTTCATCATCGACCACTAACACCCGATAGGCCGAAGCGGGTAATACCGGCCTCTCGGCACCCTCGACGACAGCAGGCATTGCAGTGGGTTTCAATGGCAAGGTCACGCGAAAACAGGTGCCTTGGTCGACCTCGCTATCGACATCGATGGTTCCGCCCATCATTTCGACCAACTCGCGAGTAATCGTCAGACCAAGCCCGGTGCCCTCGAATTTGCGAGTCGTTTTGCTATCGACTTGTTCGAAGGCATTAAAAATGGTGGTTAATTGCTCGGCCGGAATGCCGATACCGGTATCCTCCACCTCGATACGCGTCCACTGAACCCGATCTTGCTGGCGGCCTTGTTGGGGCGCAGGCGGCTGACAGGGAGAGACGATGAGCTTGACGCTGCCCTGATCGGTAAATTTCAACGCATTACCGATCAAATTCGACATCACTTGGCGTAACCGGGTCGGATCGATCTCGACCCAGCGTGGCAGCGTCGGATCGACGTCGTAGAGCAGGTTGAGCCGTTTGCACAGCGCATGCGGCACCTGGCTCTTGATCAGCTCGCCGATGAATTCGAACAGATCGGTCGGTTCCGGTTTGAGCTTGAATTTCTTCGCCTCGATCTTGGAGAGATCCAGGATCAGGTTGATGATCTCCAGCAGATGCTGCGCCGACAAGCGCGCTTGGCGCAGATAATCGCGCTGCTGTGGCTGCAAATCGGTTTCCAGGGTAATCTCCAACATCCCCATCACACCGTTCATCGGCGTGCGGATCTCATGGCTCATGTTCGCGAGGAATTGACTTTTTGCGACATTGGCCGCTTGCGCTGCCTCGATCTGCCGTTTCAGTTGCGCATCATGCAGGCAAGCAACCGCCGAATACGCCAACTTATCCATTAAGACATTCAGCGACAGCAGCAGACTGCGAGAAATCCTCGGGCCAATCCGCTTTAAGATCAGCACGCCAATCTTCGGCAGATAAAACGCGTAATAGGTTGAGGTGCCGAACTCGCTCGCTTGCGGCAACGCGCCGCCCTCGGCAGCCGCTTGCCAAACCTGGAGATCGACCTTGTTCCACGGCAAGTCCAATTGCGTCAGGAAGTCCTGCAGTTCGGAGGATTTGCGGGCGGTTTTCGGCACGACATAAAGATGCTCCCAAGTCAGCTCTTCGTGCGCGTGCGTTTGCGTCTGTTCTTGCACCTGTTTTTTCCAGCGCCCATGCGTGCTGTCCTCGTCATCGTCGGTCTCGTATTTCAAGACGACGGCGGCCTGGCAGTTCAACTGACGCATGATCGTGCCCACCGACTGCTTGAGCATGCTTTGCAGATCCAGGCTGTGACCAATCGCCAGCGATATCTCATAGAGGATCTCGATCTCTTTTTGATGATCGGCTTCGCTCATAGCTGCTCTGCCCGGTGGCTCCGGTTGGCGTCGGCGTCGTAGGCCCGCATGAACTCCAGCAACTGCTCCGGCACGAGCGGGCGAGCGATCAAAAACCCCTGAATCTCATCGATGTTCAGCGCATCGAGATAATCGCGCTGGGATTCGAGTTCAACGCCCTCGGCGATGGTGTTTAGGCCCAAGTGGAAGCTCAGGGTGCTGAGCGCAGTGACGATCGCGCGATTGCGTTTGCCTTGAGTGATCTCTTTAATGAAGGCACGATCGATCTTCAAGGTATCCAGAGGGAATTGCAGCAGATAGGACATGGACGAGTAGCCGGTGCCGAAATCGTCAATCGCGATGCGAAAACCGCACTGCTTGAATTTTCGCAGATTGAGCAGAGTTTGCTCCGGCACCTGCATCGCGGTACTCTCGGTGATCTCGAGTTCGAGCTGCTCGGGCGGCAACTGGTAGTCCTTAACCAGCGCGCACAAGCGATTGATGAGGTGCGGGTTCTCGACCTGCGCTGCGGCGAGGTTGACCGACATCCGCAGCGTCAGCTCCTGCTTCGACCACTCGGCGGCTTGGCGAATCGCCTCCTCCAAGATCCAATCGCCGACCTCATGGATGAGCCCGGTTTCTTCCAGGATAGGGATGAAATCCGCCGGCGAGACGACCCCGCGCTCGGCATGCTTCCAGCGCAACAGCGCTTCTACGCCCTCGATGCGTTGGGTCGCCAGACACTGCTGGGGTTGGTAGACGAGAAAGAATTCCTGTTTTTCGAGCGCACGACGCAGATCGGTTTCGAGAATCACGCGCCCATCCTCGCGCGCATCGCGAATCTCGGAAAAACGGATCAAACGACGGCTCTGATCCCGATTGGTCTCGCGCTCGGCGGCTTGCGCGGCCTGAATCAGGTTTGCCGCATCCTGACAATCCTCAGGATGGATGGCCAGGCCCATGCTGCAATCGATATAGACCTCGCGGTTCTTGATCTGCAAGGACAGGTGCAGCTCGGTCTCGAGTCGCCTTTGGAACGCGGCGAGATCGGTGGTTTCCAACGCAATCGCCATGCCGAAACTGTCCGACTCGAGCCGACACAAAAGGCTATTGGGGGGTAGCAGTTGTCGCAGCCGATTGGCCAGGGTGACGATGACCGCATCGCCCTGCGCCGGACCAAAGGCCTCGTTGATGCGATGCAGGCGATCGATATCGATCACCAGCATGGCGGTGCGCGCCTCGACATGCTGGTCGCGCCCAAGCCGATCTGCGAGCAGGCGCGAGAACAGCCGATGATTGGGCAGATTGGTCAGCTCATCATGCTCGACCAGATAGAGCGTCTGATCCTCGAACGCGCGCAGTGCGGTCACATCCTGAAACGCGCCGACGATGACGCCATCCTCGATCTGTGGACTGCTTTGCAGCGTGATGATGCAGGAGGCGTTGCCGGTGCGCGCCAATGGGATCTCCAGCTCCAGCCCCGCCGCCTGCGTCCTGGCTTGATCAAAGGCCTGCTGCAGGCGTTGGCGTTGATCTGCGGGCGCCTCTTCGATGAGCGCGGCGACCGTGCTCGGCATGGCCGCAGAGCGCCCAAGCAAGGCGGACGCGTCCTGCGACCATTGCAGCGCCCCGGTCTCGATCTCAAGCCGCCAAAAGCCCAGTTTCGCGAGCTGACAGGCGCTTTGCTGTTCCAAATGGACGCGGCGCAGGCGTTGTTCGCGCTCGGCACTGGCGAGCGCATAGCGCACCCGCTGGGTGAGAATCGGCAGATTGATCGGCTTGGTGATGAAATCGGTCGCCCCGGCATGGAAAGCCTTGGTCACCGAGTCGTTGTCATCGGAGCCGGTCACCATGACCAGGGGAATCGTCTCGCCGCCGTCGCGCTGGCGAATCGCGGCAACCGTCTCGAAGCCATCCAGCCCCGGCATGCTGACATCGATCAGCATCAAATCGGGCTTGGCGGTCTCGAAGCGCTCCAAGGCCTCAAGGCCATTACCGACTTCGGTCACCTGATAACCGGCTCGGGTCAAGCCATGCTGGATCAGCAGGCGGATACCCGGGTCGTCGTCGACGAGGAGGATCTTGGCTGGCGTCTCTTGCATGTGTCAGTACCGCAGCGGCCGTCCAGAGCCCGAATCGCGCTCGACGCGGTCATGGGCGGCGAAGAATGAGGGTATCAGCGCCTCGGTGCCAAATCTCGAACGGGCCTAGTCGTCGAACAAGACGCTGAACACCGAGGTCTTATTATAGAACTCCAGAAACGCATCGCCGGTATTGGCAATCTCACCGAGCGTGAAGGCCCCATTCACCGGCTGTTCCTGCCCGACCGCGTTCAATTCATCGACGATCCGCTCCCCTAAGAAGAGCACGCGCGAGATGCAATCGATGAACAGGTAGCTGGCCGCCTCTTCGCCGACACCCTCGGGGAGGGCCAGCTCGCGCGCCGTTGTCGCCGCCGCGATCAGGGTCTCCGGGGTGCCATTGAGCAGCCGCAGAAAGGCGCCCTCGGGGACTTCGCCGACGCACACCAGATGACTTCCGTCGATGACCATCAGGGGATCGCGCACCACCATCTCGGTGTCGAGCTTGGTCATGCCGAAGGGATAGGATTTCGCTAGCGCAAAGAACGCCTCGGCACGCATCGCCTGGCCGCTGTGCGCATCCACCATGCGCTTATAGACGTCAAAGGCGGGTTCCCAATCGAGGGTCATGATGACATTGCCGCGCGCCCCGGTGACTTTCATCGGCGCGCTGATCGGTTGCCAGCCGTGCGTGACGCCGAGATGGCTGCGGATCGGCAGGCGCGCCAGGATCGCGACATCGGCCAGCAGCCCGGCATTGGTCAGGATGCAGGGCTTTTGCTGAAAGCTCAGCGAGCCCGCACCGCCGCCGATGAAATTGTTCTCCAGGCCGAAGTTGGTGAACAAGCCATCGACCAGCGCGCTGATCCGGCTCGACAGCCCATCGACATAGACGAGCATCGTGGTCACCTCCGGCGGCTCGGCCCAGTGCTCGATGGCGGCCTCGACCCGCGCGTCGAAATCCGCCTCCGCGTCGCTTAATCCATGCACACAGGCGACCTCGGGCGCGGCGCCGAAGGCGGTCAACAAGGTGCCGCGTTCGTAGTGTTGGTTTTGGTACGTGACTTGCGGGAAAATCCCCCCGAACACGGGCATCTCGCAGGCTCGCAGGATCGGATCGAGTTGTTCCGGTTGCCAGCCGTTGGCGTCGCAGGCAAGCACCATCAGGCCACCGATGGCGTCTTCGTCGCTGAGCGCATGGAGTGCGGCAAGCAGACCGTCGGTAGTCCCACTGGGATCGAAATGCGCGCGCATGGCTCTCCTCTCGTCGTAAACGGTCTCTGTGTCTCGCCAAGGACGCCCAGTCTATCAGCTTGCGAATCCCTGTTCGACGTTAGCCGTTATACTTGAGGACTTTCAAAATCAGCGATCATCGTGGTCATCCCTTATGAAAAGACGTCTCTTCCACGCACTGCCCCTGATGCTCCTATCGATCAGCTTAGGCGCCTGTGCCTGGGCCGGTCAGAAGACCGGGAAGGCGGTCACTGCCGTCGAGCGAGGTGCCGCTGAGTTCGAGCAGGGCTATAAGAAAGAACGCTCGCCAACGCCTCAACAGCAGACCGCCGAATGAAACTCTACAACCTGTTTCCGCTCTTGGTCGGCCCGTTCGAGGACTGGACGCCGCATCTGGAGCGGGCCGCCGCGATGGGCTTCGACTGGATCTTCGTCAACCCGATCCAGCAGCTTGGCCGCTCCGGCAGTCTGTACTCGATCGCCGACTATTTCGCCATCAACGAGGCTCTGCTCGCACCCAACTCGCGCCTGGAACCTGATGCCCAGGTGCAGGCGATGGCGAAGATCGCCGACGAGC
>PWTO01000038.1 GCA_003562815.1 Chromatiaceae bacterium
ACAGGTGGTCGAGAAACGCAAGAAACGCTGTGCGCTCCGGCGCACGACGGTAGGCCCGGGAGAGGCCGAACCGGCGGGATTGAGCCCGCGAACGCCTGTGGAGATCGCTATAAGACGCTGCCGTGGCAACACGTCAGCGCATCGATCAATGAAGCAGGAAGAAACCCCCGCTACAAGCCTGCGGCTTTAGCGGCGGGAGACACTTCATTGTTTCATGTGATTCTCTATCAGCCGGAGATCCCGCCCAACACCGGCAACGTCATCCGGCTCTGTGCCAACACCGGCGCCAGCCTGCATCTGATCGAGCCCCTAGGCTTCGAACTCGACGACCGCCGGCTGCGCCGTGCCGGGCTGGACTACCGGGAGTGGGTCGGGGTGCAGGTCCATGCAAGCCTTGAGGCCTGTCAGCAGGCGCTCGCACAGCCACGGCTCTTCACGCTGAGCACGCACAGCCGCCACACCTATAGCGAGACACGCTTCGTGCCCGGCGACGCCTTCCTGTTTGGGCCCGAAACGCGTGGACTGCCGGTCGAGCTGCGCGAGTCGGTGCCCTCTGAGCAGCGGCTACGCCTGCCCATGCGTCCTAACAACCGCAGTCTCAACCTCTCCAACGCCGTTGCCATCGTCGTCTACGAGGCGTGGCGACAAAACGGTTTTCGCTGACCGCGACCGGTCAGTCGAGTTCGGATCGATTCGAGCGCTCCAGCAGCTGCCGCGTTGCGGCCTCGGGGGTCTGGCCCTCGTAGAGCACCGCATGCACCTGCTCCGAGATCGGCATCTCGATGCGATGCTCGCGCGCCATCCGATGCACCGCCCGCGCCGTCACCACGCCCTCGACCTCTTGGCCGATCGCCGCCAAGGCCGCGCTCGCCGACTCGCCACGCGCCAAGGCTAGGCCCAGGCGTCGGTTACGCGATTGATCATCGGTGCAGGTCAGCACCAGGTCGCCGAGTCCGCCCAGGCCCATGAAGGTCTCGCGCCGCGCACCGAGCGCTGTGCCAAGGCGAATCAGCTCCGCCAAGCCTCGGGTGATCAGCGCGGCTCGGGTATTGGCGCCAAAGCCGAGTCCATCGGCAATGCCTGCGGCGATGGCCAAGACATTCTTCGCCGCGCCGCCGACCTGGACTCCGATCAGATCATCATGGGTATAGGCGCGAAACCGCTCGGAGCGCACCCAAGCGGCGCACTGCTCGGCAAAGGCCATGCTTGAGGCGGCGAGGGTCACCGCCGTTGGCAGCCCGCGCGCGACTTCCCCGGCAAAGCTCGGGCCGGACAGCACCGCGAGCGCGCGGTGGCCGGTGCGCTCCAGCACCCGCTCATGCAGCAGGTGCCCGCTCTCGGGATCGAAGCCCTTGGTGGCCCAAAGGATGCCTAGATCGGCCGGCAGTACGGGCGCCAGCGCGCCGAGCACATCGCCGAAGAACTGACTCGGCACCGCGACTAGGACACCGCTCGCGCCTGCCAGCGCGTGCTCAAGCGACGTGGTGGGGCTGATCTCGTCGGGCAGCTCGATACCCGGCAGGAAGGTCTGGTTCTCGCGCGCGCGCAGCAGTGCCGCGACCTGTTCCGGGTCATGGCTCCAGAGCGGTATCTGATGGCCATTGCGCGCCATCAGCACCGCCAGCGCGGTGCCCCAGGAGCCAGCCCCAATGACGGCGATGCGTGCCATCGACGCTAGTGGGTCGTCTCGCCCGCAGCCGGGGCCTCGCCGCCTTCCTGCGGCGGCTGACCCTGACCCTGCTGTTCGGCTTGCTTCTGCGCATAGATCGAGTCAAAGCCCACATGCTGCAGCACCAGATGCGGAAAACCACCCTTGGCCACCAGATCCGAGACCGCCTGGCGCGCATAGGGAAATAGCAGGCTCGGGCAGTACACATAGAACAGCGGACCCAGCTCCTCCTTGGCGAAACCCGCAATGCTGACGATCCCGGCCTGCTGAACTTCGATCAGATAGGCGGTCTGCTCGCCGACCTTGGTGGTCACGGTCACCGTGAGCACCACCTCGTGGGTATCCTCGGCGAGGGCCGCGAGCTTGATATCGAGATGCAACGAGGTCTCCGGCTTCCATTCCTGACGGAAGATCTCCGGCGCATTCGGCGCCTCGTAGGAGAGATCCTTGACATAGATACTGCGCAGCGCGAACTGACGCTCGCCCTGAGGGGGCTGCTGGGGCTGCTGATTCTCAGCCATGAAGAACTCCGGATAAGGGTTAATGTTTCTTGCGGGTCAATGGCAGGTTGGCGCTTTCCCAGGCCATGATGCCGCCTTTGAGGTTATAGACCTCATTGAAGCCGGCCTTGCGCAGCAACAGACAAGCGGCCTGGGACTGTGAGCCCGAGCGGCAGTTGACGATCACCGGCCCCTCCTTGTGCCGCGTCAGCGCGCCTAACTGCTTACTGAAGCCGTTCATCGGCACGTTCACGGCGTTGATGATGTGGCCCTTCGCGAAATCGGCGGCTGGGCGCACATCGATCACTGCCGCGTCGCGCTGATTGATCATCAAGGTGGCGGCGCCCGGATCGACCGAGCCCTTTTCGCCGATGATCAACGTGTAGGTGAGCAGGCCGAGGATGACGCCGAGTGCGCCAAAGAGCACCCAGTGGTTTCCAATGAATTCGAGCAGCATAAGGATAATCGGGGCGTCGCGGTACGCTGAAGTCAACCGACAAGTATAAGAGCCAGCGCGCTTGTCGTCACGTCCTCAAGGTGTTCGACTGCAAAACACCTCGCGCATCATCACGATCAGGCGCAAGGTGCGCGCGTCGCCAACCCGATAAAATACCCGATTCGCATCCTTGCGCGCGGCCAGGATGCCCTTATCGCGCAGGATCGCCAGATGTTGTGAGATATTGCTCTGCGAGGTGCCGACATGCTCGACGATGTGCTGCACGCTGACCTCCTCATCGCCCAGGGTGCAGAGGATCTTCAGCCGCAACGGATGCGACATCGCCTTCAGCGAGCGCGATGCGCGCTCGATATCGGCGTCGTCAGCAAAAAGCGCGAGTTCGGAGAAATCGCAGTCCTGCTCCTGACCGGCTTTGTTTCCAGACCTCTGCTGCTCGGGATCGGCCGATGATTCCGCGCTCGGCAACCGCTGTTCTCGTACCATGACGTCCGCCCCAATATCAACGCTTCATCAATCGATGATAAACCTTTCCAGGGGGCTGACAAGCCCTCATTGCCTGGCGGGTTTTCGCGCTGCAGGGCGTCTTCTGCTCGCCGCTGGGGTTGCGAGCGGGATGAGCGGTGCGCTCGCGGCATCCGCTCAGGAGTCCTCTGACCAGCCGTCTTCCGAGCAGCAATCCTCCGGCCAGGGGCTCGAGGCGGTGGCCGAGCACGAAGCCGCGCTCGCGCAACTGCAAGCCCGTCTGCTCGATTTGCGCGCAAGCATCGACGACAACCTGCGTTATCGCGACGCGCTGTTCGAGGAGCTGCGCCAATTCGAGCAGGATATCGACGACCTCAGCCGCGCCAACCGCGAACTCGAGGCGATGGTCGCCGCGCAACAAGCGGGACTGGTCGCCACTGCGGCCCGCCTGCATGCGCTGCGCACCGATCTTGAGCACGCGCGGGCTGCGCTGGCCGATCTTGTGCGTACCGCCTATGGCCTGGGCCATGGGGATCACCTGCGCCTGCTGTTGGGCCAACGCGATCCACGTCGAGCCGAGCGCCTCTTCGGGTATTATCGGATCGTCGCCGCCGCACGCGCGGCTCGCGTCGAGGAGATTCGAGACCTCGAGCAAGGCCTGCAGCGGCTCGAGCAACGGGAGCGAGAAGACACGGCCCGGCTTGCGCGGCTCGCCTCGCGTCAGGATCGCACCCGCCAGCGCCTGAGCAATGCGCTCGGCGCGCGCGCGGCCATCCTCGACGATCTGGAGCAGCTCATCGCCGATGAGCAGACCCAGGCCAGTGCCCTGAGCGCCGATGCCGAGGCGCTGCGCACGCTCATCACGCGTCTTAAACGCAGCGCCGAGATCGCCGCTGAAGCCGAGCTTGCCCCCGCCTCGATCGCCGAGCTGCGTGGTCGCTTGGCCTGGCCCTTGCAATCCGTGCGCATCCTGCGCGGCTTCGGCGACGGCCTCGAGCGCGGAGCCCTGCATGCCGACGGCGTCCTGTTGGCGGCCGAATCCGGCACCGAGGTCCGCGCCATTCACTACGGCCGAGTAGTGTACGCCGATTGGCTACGCGGCTTCGGCATGTTATTGGTAATCGACCACGGTGGTGGCTACATGACCCTATACGGGCATAATCAAACACTGATGAAAGAGGTGGGCGAATGGGTCGGCGCGGGTGATTTGATCGCCCTCGCTGGCAGCAGTGGCGGCGCTGAACGCAACGCGCTGTACTTTGCGATCCGCCGCCAGGGCCGGGCGATCGATCCCAGGCGTTGGTGCCGGTCCGTGCCGGGCTGACGCCCCCAACGCCCTCAATCGCTCAGGTCACTCTGTCAGCACACACAACAGTCGGGCCGCGCTCCAAGCCCGCAGGATGAATCCATGACCAATCGCCAGTCCACCTTTGTCGCCCTCCTTCTCTGTGGCCTGCTGCCCGCTGCCTGGGCGCAAGAGAACGCCGCGCAACCCGACGCCGAGCCGGCGCCCGTGGTGCAGCCGCCACCAACGGGCTTCAAGCCCACCGGCACCCGTCCGGAGCCGAGCGTCGAAGAGGTGCAACACGCCCTGCAACCGCTCGCGGCCGAGCCCGAGGACGACGCCCCCGACGGCCTACCGCTCGCTGAGCTGCGCGTGTTCGCCGAGGTCTTCGGGCGCATCAAGAGCGACTACGTCGAGCAGGTCGAGGACCGCGACCTGCTCGCCAGCGCCATTCGCGGCATGCTCGCCGGGCTCGATCCGCACTCCGCCTACCTCGATCCCGACCAGTACCAGGATCTGCAGACCGGCACCACCGGCGAATTCGGCGGCCTCGGCATCGAGGTCGGCATGGAAGACGGGTTCGTTAAAGTCATCGCCCCCATCGACGACACCCCGGCTCAGCGCGCCGGCATCCAGGCCGGCGATCTGATCGTGCGCATCGACGACAAGCCGGTCAAAGGCATGAGCCTCAGCGATGCCGTCGAGCTGATGCGCGGCAAGCCCGGCAGCGCCATCAAGCTCACTCTGATGCGCGATGGCGAGGCCAAGCCCCTGCTCATCGAACTCGAACGCGCCGTCATCAAGGTCGCCTCGGTCAAACAGCGCATCCTCGAGCCCGGGTTCGGCTATCTGCGCGTGGCCAACTTCCAATCGCGCACCACAGAGGACTTGCTCGCGGCCATCGAAACCCTCAAGCAAGACAACGACGGGCCCCTCAAGGGCGTCATCCTCGACCTGCGCAACAACCCCGGCGGCATGCTCAACACCGCCGTTGGCGTCAGCGACGCCTTCCTCGATCAAGGTCTGATTGTCTATACCGAAGGCCGCCTCGAGGAGGCCAAGCTCGAATTTCGCGCCGGCCCCGACGATGTGCTCGAGGGCGCGCCGCTGATCGTGTTGGTCAATGGCGGCAGCGCCTCGGCCTCCGAGATCGTCGCCGGCGCCCTGCAGGACCAGCGCCGAGCGTTGATCATGGGCAACGAGACCTTCGGCAAGGGCTCGGTGCAGACCATCATCCCGGTCGATGAGCGCACCGCACTCAAGCTCACCACCGCGCGTTACTACACCCCCGCCGGGCGCTCGATCCAGGCGCTCGGCATCGTGCCGGATATCATCCTCGAGCGCGGCAGCCTCACCCTGGATGCGAACACCGAGGTCGCGCCGCTCAGGGAGGCCAACCTGATCCGCCATCTGGAAGACACCAAGGAGCCCGAGGCCGGGGCCGGAGCCCGAGAGACGGATGCAGCCAATGACGACATGCGCGGCGACGGTGCGGGCAGCGGCGAGACTGGCAACGACGAAGCCGCCCGCACAGGCAAGGATCGCGAGAAGTCATCGCTCGCAGCCGAGGATTATCAGCTCTCCGAGGCGCTCAATGTGCTCAAGGGATTGGCGATCCTTGGTCAGACGCCGGCGGCAGTTGAATCCAAATCCGTCAATACCTCGGATCATGCCGACTGAGCCCTTGCAAACCGCTATTACTCGGAGGCTATCGATGCCACGCGTGCTCATCCCGCTGGCCCCAGGTTGCGAAGAGCTGGAGGCCGTGACTCTGATCGATCTATTGCGTCGGGCCGAGCTTGAGGTCGTCACCGCTGCGCTCGAGCCTGGTCCAGTGACCTGTAGTCGAGGCACCGTCCTAGTCGCCGACGTCGATCTCGACGAGGTGGCCGAGGATGACTTCGACCTGGTCGTGCTGCCCGGCGGCCTACCGGGTGCCACCCACCTCGACCGCGATACCCGCATCCACGATCTGCTCGCCCGCCAAGCCGCCGCCGATCGCTGGAGCGCGGCGATCTGCGCGGCCCCCTTGGTGCTGGCCAGTACCGGCCTGCTCGACGGCCGCTCGGCGACCAGCTTCCCCGGCGCCATCGACGCGGCGCGCTATCCCGAGATCACGCTGCTGGAGCAGCCCGTGGTCATCGACGGCAAGGTCGTCACCTCGCGCGGTCCGGGCACGGCGATGGACTTCGCGCTGCAGCTCATCGAGCTGCTGCTCGACGCCGAGCAGCGCGCGGCGGTCGAGGCAAAGCTGATGCGGCCTAGAGCCTGATGGCCGCATTCAGTGGCGCTGATACCGGAACCGCTGCCGTCACCGGAGCCGAAGCCGCCAACGCAGCAGCTGCAGTCGGGCACTCAGCCGGCGCCGCCACTGGAATCGGTGCCGGCCTGCTCCTGCCGGCTGCCGTGGCTCTCGCCGCCTTCCTCCTCAGCGCGGCCCTGACCGCGCTGCTCGTGCGCGCGAGCCTGCCGCTGCTGCATGTGCTCGATCATCCCAACGAGCGCTCATTGCACGAAAGCCCGATCCCGCGCACGGGCGGTCTCGCGCTCTTGGGAGGATTGCTAGGAGGGTTATTGACTGGACTGCTGCTCGCGGTGCTCGTCGCACGCCCCGGCGGCAACGTGACGGCAGTGCCTTCCTCCTTCGCCGACGGCGTAACGACAATGCCTGCCCTTCTCGCCGACAGAGCGGCGGCCATGCCGTCTCCCCTGCCCTGGCTCGGCGCCGCACTGCTGCTGGTCGCCGCTGTCTCCTTCTGGGATGATCGCGCCGGCCTCTCGCGTCGGCTGCGGCTGCTGGTGCATCTGCTGGCCGCGATCCTGCTTTGGCTCGGCGGTCTGCGCTGGGATCAGCTCGGCCTGCCGGGACTCGGCATCCCACTGCCGCTCCTGCTCGCCTTGCCGCTCAGCCTCCTCTACAGTCTCTGGATGATCAATCTCTATAACTTCATGGATGGCATGGACGGACTCGCCGGCGGCATGGCCGCGATCGGTTTCGCCGCGCTGGCGTTGCTCGGTTACAGCGCCGGCGATCCCTTCTACGCCGCCTGCTGCGCCGCCGTGGCCGCCGCAGCGGCCGGTTTTCTCACCGGCAACTGGCCGCCAGCACGGCTCTTTCTCGGTGATGTCGGCGCCTCTAGCCTGGGCCTGCTCGCCGCCGGCTGCAGCCTCTGGGGGGCGCGCGCCGGTCTGTTTTCGCTCTGGATCAGTTGGTTGGTCTTCTCGCCGTTCATCGTCGATGCCACCTGGACCCTGTTGCGCCGCGTCATCGATGGCGAGCGCCCGTGGGAGGCCCACCGCTCTCATCATTATCAGCGTCTGGTGCTGGCCGGCTGGGGCCATCGCCGCACCCTGCACTGGGCATTGGCGCTGATCGCCGCCACTGCCGCCACCGCCGTCGCCGCGTCCAGCCTGAATCGCACCGAGCAATGGTGGCTCATCGTCGGCTGGGCGCTGATCTTTGTCCTCATCCATCTGCGCGTGAGCCTGGCCGAGCGCCGCGCGCGCGCCTGAGCCTGTATCCCAGCCGATGATGACGCGTTGGTTCGAGCGGCTGCGCTCCCGCTTCCTGGCCTTCCTGCATGATCTGTTCTGGGTGCCGATCGCCTGGATCGGCGCCTATTGGATGCGCTTCAACCTTGGCGCGGTGCCGGCAGAGTTCTGGAGCGCCGCCTGGGAGCTGCTGCCGCTGGTGATGCTGATCTGCGCGCTGGTCTACTCCTCCTTCGGTCTCTATCGCGGCGTCTGGCGTTTCGCCTCGCTGCCGGATCTCACGCGCATCGCCCAGGCCGTCACGGTCACCAGCTTCCTGGTCGTGCTGATCCTGTTCCTGCTCAGCCGCAACCAATTCCTGCCGCGCTCGGTGCCGCCGCTGTTCCTGGTCTTCCAGCTCATCGGTCTGGCCGGCCCCAGGCTGCTCTATCGCCGCCTCAAGGACCATCA
>PWTO01000041.1 GCA_003562815.1 Chromatiaceae bacterium
CGGGCTTTGGTGGATTCACCCATCCTCATTGAGGGTGCGCGTTAGCGTTTGTTAACGAAACAGAATCAGTGTCAGTCTTTCGCGATGCTTATGATAACGGTCTCTTCTGCTGCCACAGCTGCCGCTTGTGCCTGCGTCTCGGTTCATCGAGCCGCCGCCGATTTCCAGTCTGGCACCGCGCTCGCGGCTCGGCTCCCAACGCAGGTGCTCGGAGGATGATAGCGCCGGCAGAAGAACGCGGGCTGCGGATCGCGGTGATCGGCGCTGGTCTCTCCGGGCTGGCGGCGGCGCGGATGCTGGCCGATCAGCGCCATCGGGTCAGCCTGTTCGAGAAATCGCGTGGCTGTGGCGGGCGGGCGGCGACAAGGCGCGCCACGCAGCCGAGCGCAGAGACGCTGCGCTTCGATCATGGCGCGCAGTATTTCACAGCGCGCGATCCGCGTTTTCAGCGTTGTGTACAGACCTGGGCCGAGCGTGGTCTGGTGGCGCCTTGGGACGGGCGCATCGGCGCTTTCGATGGGGACAGCTTCACCCCCGCTGGACAGGAGACGACCCGCTGGGTGGGGGTGCCCGGAATGAGCGCGCTTGGCCGCGCGCTGGCCGAGGATCTGGAGGTGCGACTGCAGACGCGGGTGAGGCCGCCTCGCTGGTGTCGAGGCCGTTGGCAGCTCAGCGATGAGGCCGGTCAGGAACTCGGCCGCTTCGAGCGGGTGGTGGTCAGCGCCCCGGCGCCGCAGAGCGCTGAACTGCTGATGGACGCACCCCGGCTCGCGGCGCAGGCGGCCTGTGTCGATTACACCCCTTGCTGGACTCTCATGCTCGGGTTCGCTGCGCCGGTGCCACTGGCGTTCGACGGTATCTTCGTCAATCAGGGGCCGTTGCGCTGGGTCGCGCGCGATAGCAGCAAGCCGGGACGATGGGCGGCGGCGATGGGGCCAGCTGGGAGCGGGAACTGCTGGGTTCTGCATGCCGAGCCGGGTTGGACGCGCAAGCATCTGAATGATGCGCGCGAGCAGGTGCAAGCGGCCATGCTCGCGGCCTTTGCCACCCTTGTCGATGTGGCCGGCGGAGCACTGCCGGCGATCACCTGGCGCCAATCGCACAGTTGGCTCTACTCGCTGGTCGAGACGCCGCTGGAGGAGGGCTGCCTCTGGGACCCGGCACTGGGTATCGGTGCCTGTGGCGACTGGTGCAACGGCGCCCGCGTCGAGGACGCCTGGCTCAGCGGCGAAGCGCTCGCCGGGCGCATCTTGGCAGCGATGGCATCAGGCTAGGGGCCTGATGCGCCGCAGCGCCGGTTCGGCTGGCTCACGGTTGGGGCGAGACTTCGAACATGACCTCGTTGCGACGCAACGGTCCAGGGGTGAAAGGGTCGTTGTAGTAGGCATAGATCGGCTCGCCGCGCGGTTCGAGGCCGCGTGCGTTCATCCAGTCCTCGAGCCGCGCTTGCTGCTCGGCGATGGCCCGATCGTTGGTCCTGCCGCTGAAGCGCACAGCGGCAACGCGTCGCGCCGGGATCGGCTCCAGTGTCACCTCGGCATTGCCCGGAGCCGGTAGATCCTCGAGCCCGTACTCGGCCGGCATGATGAACTGGACGCTCCAGCGGCCGTCCTGCGCTGGCGTCTGGGTCACCGGTGCCGTCATCGCGATCTTCTCATCCGGTGCGACCGCGCGCTGCTGGACCGGCGCGGTCATCGCGATACGCTCGCCGCCGCGCTCCTTGGCGAAGATGTAGCGCGCGAGCGGACCGAAACCGCTGCTCAAGCTCTGCTGGCGGTCGCCGCTGCCACTGACCTCGGCGACGACCAGCGGCGGGTAGTCGCGCAGCTCGAAGTCGCCGTCTTGGCTGACCACCTGATAGTCGGGCTTCTCGACGTTCTGGATCACGAAGACGAAAACCAGCAGGCCGACGAGGCCGACCACGGCCGCGAGGCCGAGCAGAATGAGGATGAGCTTCATGGTGAGCCTGTGATCCTGTCTTGGAGGGGTGTGTCGTTAATGGGTTGCGAGGGTGTCATCGGCCCGGCTCGGCAGCAGCCAGCCGCCGAGCAGCAATAGGATCAAGCCGCCCAGCGAGATCCAGTACCAACCCTTGAGCCCCATGGGGCCGAATTGATAAACCGAGCCGGCGCTCAACATCACCCCATCGCCAAAGGGCACGATCCAACTGACGCCATAACGCACCTGGTCCGGCGGCGTCTCGATCAGCTCGGCATAGGCCAAGGCCTCGGGCGCGGCGCCAGATTCGTCGAGATCGACCCGCCAGAGGCCATCGTCACTGCCGATCCAGAGGCGCGCGCGCCGCTCGGCGTTGGCCGGCTCGAGGTAGAGCGAGAGCATGCGGCTGTGCTCGAGTCCGACCTTCAACCGCTGCCAGGGTGCCAGCGGGACCTCCTGCCAAAAGAGCCCGCGATCGGTGCCGGCGATCAGCCGCCCGCCTTCGGTGCTGACGAAGCTGAAGACGTTGGCGTTCTCCGGCAGAGCGTTGCGATTGGGCTGCCAGTCGAGCGGATCGTCGGCCTGGGCGCTGAAGACGCCAGCGCCGATGCTGCCCAGGTGCAGCCACAGTGCATCGCCGCTGCGCTGGGTCTCGAGCCGGTAGACGCTGGTGCCTTCGAGCGCGCGCTGCCATTGACCGTCGCCTTGCACATATAAACCGTCGCCGGTGCCGACCAGCAAGCGGTCGCTGACGAGGAGTTCGTCGCGAACGCGGACCTGGAGCGCGGGCATCCCGGCCGGGGCATTGACGAGTCCGCCGCCGGTGCCGATCGGGCCTTTGGAGGCATCGCCGGCGAGGTCCGCCGAGAGCGCGGTCACCGGGTGACCGCCGAGGTCGACATTGACGCGTGTCCACTGGCCACTGGCGAAGCGCCAGAGTTCGCCGTCCTGGGTTCCGGCGAGGATCGAGCCATCGTTGGCGCGAGCCAGATCGGTGATGTGGCCGCTGTCGACGGGAGCGTTGCGGAGCAGCCGCTCACCACCGGGAATGAACGGTCCGGCGATGAGCAGGATGAGCCCCAACACGGCAATGCCGATGGCGACAGGACGACTGGCTTTCATAGTGACTCCTGAAGGTGAACCCGAATCATTGAGGTGTGGTGCGCGCCGACCTTAAACAGGTAACGACCGGTTGGCTGACAAGCAAGTCGAAAACCGGGGTCGGTGCCTCTGCTATCATCGCCGGTCTTGGCATGTTGCAACAGACTTGAGATCAGCGCGATGACCGTTCGTACCCGTTTTGCCCCTTCTCCGACCGGCTACCTGCATGTGGGCGGTGCCCGCACGGCGCTGTTCAGTTATCTGTTCGCGCGCCGGCACGGGGGGCAGTTCGTGCTGCGCATCGAGGATACCGATCTTGAGCGCTCGACGGCGGAGTCGGTGAACGCGATCATGGAGGGGATGACCTGGCTCGGTCTCGATTACGACGAAGGCCCCTTCTTCCAAACCGAGCGTTTCGAGCGCTATCAGGCGGTGATCGACGAGCTGCTCGACAAGGGGCTGGCCTACCGCTGCGATTGCCCCAAGGAGCGGCTTGAGCGATTGCGCGACACGCAGATGGCGGCGAAGGTGAAGCCGCGTTACGACGGCCATTGCCGTGGGCGCCAGATCGATCCCGAACAACCGCATGTGGTGCGCTTCAAGAATCCGGCCGATGGTGCGGTGATCGTCGATGACCTGATTCGCGGCCGGGTGCCCTTTGCCAACAGCGAACTCGACGATCTGATCCTGCGCCGCAGCGACGGCTCGCCGACTTATAACCTCACCGTCGTGGTCGACGATGCCGAGATGGAGATCAGCCATGTCATTCGCGGCGACGATCACCTGAACAACACCCCACGCCAGATCAATATCCTCAAGGCGCTCGGCTACGAGCCGCCCCAGTATGCGCATGTGCCGATGATCCTCGGCCAGGACGGCAAACGTCTGTCGAAGCGTCACGGCGCGGTCAGTGTGGTGGCCTATCGCGATCAGGGCTATCTGCCCGAGGCCCTGCTCAATTATCTGATCCGCCTGGGCTGGTCGCACGGCGATCAGGAGGTGTTCTCGCTCGATGAGATGATCGCGTTGTTCGATATCGCGGACGTGAATACCGCCGCCTCGGCGTTCAATGTCGAGAAGCTCGACTGGCTCAACCAACATTACATTCAGCATGCCGATCCGCTGCACATCGCGCGGCTGCTGAGCCCACACATGGGCGAGATTGGCATCGATCCCGCCGAGGGGCCCGCGTTGGTCGATGTGGTTCGCGCCCAAGCCGCGCGCGCCAAGACCCTGACCGAACTCGCCCAGATCAGCGCCTTCTGCTACCAGGACTTCGACGACTACGACGAGACCGCCGCGAAGAAGCATCTGCGACCGGTCGCGCGGCCAGCGTTGGAGCAGTTGCGCGCAGAGCTGGAGATGCTGGCGCTCGAGGACTGGGAGCCCGAGACGCTGCACCGTGTGGTCGAGCGCGTCTCCGAGGCGCTGGAGCTGAATATGGGCAAGGTCGCGCAGCCATTGCGCGTGGCCATCGTCGGTCGTGCCGCATCACCGGGGATCGATGTGACGCTGCAACTGGTGGGCAAGACGGCAACCTTGCGCCGCATCGATCGCGCGCTGGCGTTTATCGAGACGCGCGCCGCCTAGGGCTGAAACAAGAGCCCACCCCGCGCGGAGCGGGGGCGGGCGAAGGCCGTGGCGATCAGGCGCCCCACTGCCTGACGTTGCCGGTGTCGAGATGCACGAAATCGGAGCGTGAGTAGTAGCCAACGCCACCACGGCCGAGCCTGACGGCGGCATCCCGGATGCTGCGCGTTGGCATATCGCTGAGGCGTACATCGATGGCCTTGCCGGTCATGTGGAGACTGCGTTGCGCGACCGCCCGCGAGGTGCGCCGGAGCATGGCGTTGGTCTTGGGTGAGCGATAGCCGCTGAGGATCTCGAAGACGGCGTCGTCGTGGCCGAGGGCTTGCTTGATGTCGAAGAGGGTGTCGTACAGCCTGGGGTCGATGGCGGTGATATCGCCGGTGCGGAAGTCGCGGAAGAAGTGATTGAGCCGTTCGAGCGAGCGGCGTTGGTAGTGATCGCCTTGGCGGTAAGGCAGCGTCAGGCGTTCGTCGGTGTGCAGATGATGGAAGGAAAGGACGCGTGGCTGGTCGAGCGAGCGGCGTTGGCTGCGGGCAAAGACGGGCGTTGTAGCGGCAGCCAAGGCGGCACCAAGGAAAATCCGTCGGTTCATTCGTTTCCCCCTAGAATCGAGCATAGTGTTGGGCGCCCTGAGTATAGGCCGAGGGGCGGTAAAAGCGATGGCGATTCAGTCACACTTTGACGAGCGCCACGCGTGCTCTAAACTACATCAAGGAAAATGCTTAAGCAACGGTTTGTGCTGAGAAAATTTGATGAGGTTGCGAATGACCCAATGGGCTGCTTCGAGCGCGTTGAGGCGGTGTTTGGTGACGGTGCTCAAGGGATTGAAAGCTAAGGTAATTAGGCGTCGCATGATGGCTGGCGCGGTACACATGGCGAGCGCTTGTGTGCGCAAGCGTATGCATGTTGGCCTGTTGCTCGCGCTGCTTGGCGGCGCTACCGCATTACCCGTGCGACCGGCGTGCGCGGATGTGTTCAAGTACATCGACGAGCAGGGCAACGTCTTCTTTTCGGATGGGCCGCTGAGCCGCCCTGGGCTCAGACTCGAGTGGCAGCGCACCGAGGCCCGGCTAGTGGCGAGCAGCCGGGAGCGCTCGCGGGCGCTGCAGCGCAAGCAGGCCGATGTCGATGCTACTGAGGTCGATACGTATTTGCAAGCGCGTCTGGAGGCTGAATTGAGCGCTGAAGCGAGGGGCGGGGCGGGTGCTGCGGAGACGGCCGGGCGCCGAGCGGTGGGGCCTGTCAGCGGTTCGATGTGGGTGCGGCGGATGCGCTATCAGCCGCTCATCGAGGCTGCCGCACGGCGCCACGGGTTGGTGCCGGAGTTGCTGCATGCGGTGATCCGCGCCGAGTCCGCCTACCGGTCCGATGCGCGTTCGCATGCCGGTGCCTGTGGGCTGATGCAGCTCATGCCTGGCACGGCCGAGCGCTTCCGCGTCACCGAGATTTGGGACCCGGCCCAGAACATCGAGGGCGGAGCGGCTTATCTACGCTTCCTGCTCGACCTGTTCGATCACGACATCCGACTTGCACTCGCCGGCTACAACGCCGGCGAGCACGCGGTGAAACGCCACGGTTATCAGATCCCGCCGTATGCCGAGACCCAGCACTATGTGCGTAAGGTGCTGCAATTCCTCCGGGCCGAGGAGGCGTCGTGGGCGTCCTGAGCGATCTCAGTCTTCGCCGATGACGCGGTTGTCCTTGGGGCGCGAGAGGAGGCGCTCGGCCTCCAGTTGGTGCTTGGCGAAGATCATCCGATAGTCGGCATCGTCGCCTTCGGCGCGTTCGGCGCGCAGGGTGCGCACGATCTCGCGCGCGTCTTGGTAGCGCTCTTGGGTCTCGATATGGGTCAGGCGCATGGTGGGAGTGATCTTGTAGACGAAGTAGGGCATACCACAGGGTCCGATGTTGGCCGATTGGTAAGGAAACGAGCTGATTGCAAAAAAGAGCGGTTCAGCGAAGATTCCTCTTGTAGCTCGGGATGTTGGCATTCAATGCCTTGGAGAAGTTGGCGAACTCCATGGTCACGCTCGCCAACTGCACGCCGCTGAAATCGGTATTGGTGACGATGGCGCCGCGCAGGATGGCGCCGCCGAGCACGGCGCCGGCCAGATCCACGCCGGTCAGATCGGCGTTGCGAAAATTGGTGTTCTGCGCCGAGACGTTGCGCAGGCGCGCGCCCGCAAGGTTGGCGCCTTCGAGGTTGGCGAGGTTGATCACGGTGAAGCCATCGGGTCGATGGCTGCTCAGATCGGCCCCCCGCAGGTTGGCTTGGACCAGGTTGGCGTCGTTCAGATGGCAGTCGCGCAGGTCGGCCCCGCTGAGGTTGGCCTCGCGCAGGTTGGCCTGAATGAACAGCGCGCGGCTGGCGGTGATCTGGCTGAGGTCGCTATGGTAGAAGTCGGCGCCACGCAGATCGGTGCCGCTGAGCCTGGCTTGCCGCAGGTTCGCGAAGCGGATCTCGGCCTTGCGCAGGTCGGCGCCTTCCAGGTTCGCCTCGCTGAGATCGGCGCCGGAGAGCACGGCGATGTTCGCCGGTCGCTCCGAGCCGGCGCGCACCCGGGCGAGGTTGGCGCGGCTCAGGTTGGCCTCGTTCAGATGGGTGTTGAGCAGGCTGGCGCCGGTGAGGATTGCCTCGCGCAGATCGGCGCCGACTAAGTCGCTGAACTCGAGATTGGCCTCGGTCAGGTCTTGTCCGCGCAGGTTGGCCCCATTCAGCCGCATATCGCGCAGGTCCGCCCCGACCAAAGAGTCACCCTCGACCGAGGCCAGCACCTCGCCGGTGTCTTTGTGCGTGATCTCGATCATCATCTCCTCCTCTGGTTAGCGGGCACGCCGGCCTCGTGCTGTGAAGGTTTGCCGGCGCGTTCGGCTATGCTATCCACCCGATGCCGCCTTTGCACCAAACGTTGCATCAAAAACCAGCGGGCGGCGGCGCAGCAACCGAGGAGGAGGAGACGATGAAGCTTGAGACACTCGCCATCCACGCCGGCTTCGAGCCGGACCCGACCACCAAAGCGGTCGCGACACCGATCTACCAGACCACCAGCTACGCCTTCGACGATACCCAGCATGGCGCCGACCTGTTCGACCTCAAGGTGCCGGGTAACATCTATACGCGGATCATGAACCCGACCAGCGATGTGCTCGAAAAGCGCGTCGCGGCATTGGAGGGCGGGGTTGGGGCGCTGGCCTTGGCCTCGGGGATGACGGCGGTGACCAATGCGATCTTCACGCTGGCGCAGGCCGGCGACAACATCATCGCCAGTTCGACCCTCTATGGCGGCACCTACAACCTGTTCGCGCACACCCTGCCGCGACTCGGCATCGAGGTGCGACTGGTCAAGCCGAATGACATCGACGCCATGGCCGCACAGATCGATGCCAAGACCAAGGCGGTGTTCTGCGAGTCGATCGGCAATCCGGCCGGCAATGTCGCCGATCTCAAGGCGATCGCGGACCTGGCGCACAGCCAGGGCGTGCCGGTGATTTGCGACAACACGGTGCCGAGCCCCTATCTGTGCCGACCGTTCGAGCACGGTGCCGATATCGTCGTGCATGCACTGACCAAGTACATGGGCGGTCATGGCACCACCATCGGCGGCGCGCTGGTCGACTCCGGCCAGTTTCCCTGGGCCGAGCATGCCGAGCGCTTCCCGATGCTCAATGAGCCGGATGTCTCCTA
>PWTO01000119.1 GCA_003562815.1 Chromatiaceae bacterium
ATGGTCTCCGGCATCAGGTAGTTGAAGGTCATCGACGCATGACTCCCCCTGAGCAGGTTGAAGACCAGGCCAGAGCGGGCGGCGCCGAGACAGCGCTCGATGAACAGGCCGGTCTCCTCGTGCGTCAGCAGGGCCATGGCGCCGCTCGCTAGATACCAGTCGGCGGCGGGCAGCGGGTCGCTGAGCACATCGCAGTGCAGGATCGCGCAACCGGTGCGGGCGCGGGCGCGCTCGACCATCGCCTGCACGGCATCGAGGCCGATGTACTGGCGCGGTAGATCGTCGCGCTTGGCCAGGAAGGCGTGCAGATCGCCGAGCCCGCAGCCGACATCCACCAGCGAGAGCCGGGAGAGATCGGACGGCAGCAGATCGCGCAGGACGGCAAAGCGGATCTGCTGACTCTCGGTGGAGCGCCAATGCACGCCTTCGGCGTTCTCGCCGTAGCGGGCCAAGGCGTGACGATAGAAGCTCTCGGTATCAACGCGCGGCATCTGAGCGTTCTCGGGTGGGTTTGGGCGCCGAGGATAAAAAAATTGTTCGACGATTTTCCTTGACAATCGACCCCATAAAAACCAAGTAAGGAGCTGGGAATTGGCCGCGATAACCTAAGGCATCAACACCATGAGACTCTCCACCAAAGGCCGCTATGCTGTCACTGCCATGCTCGATCTTGCCCTGAACTCGGGCAGAGGACCGGTGACGCTGGCCGACATCTCGGTTAACCAGGGCATTTCGTTATCCTATCTCGAGCAGTTGTTCGCTGCCTTGCGCGCCAAACAGTTGGTGCGCGGGATTCGGGGGCCAGGTGGCGGCTACTATCTCGGCAAAGGAACCGACGAGATCTCGATCGCCGACATCATCTGCGCGGTCGACGAATGGGTCGAATTCACCCGCTGCGGCGGGCGCGAGAACTGTCGCGGGGGCGAGCGTTGTCTCACGCACAGTCTCTGGGATCAGCTCAGCGATGAGATCTTCACCTTCCTGAGCGAGATCTCGCTCGCCGATCTGGTCGAGCGCGGGCAACGAAAGACACCGCGCCAGGACGAGCGTGTCGCGCCTCGTCGTCCCTTGCCGGAGGAGGGAAAACAACGCGCGGCCTAGCGTTCTCGCGCCTTGGTCTGCCAGCTTGACCGAGCTTGGCCTGGATCAGGTCGAGCGTCGTTCATCTCGGCGGCCAGACGCTCTCTGATGCTATCCTTTGCGATTTGGTCCACTTTACGTCTGGCGTGCCGCCAAACAGCCCCCTTAAAGTGGCCTAAGGCATCAGCGAGAGCCCCTGTCGCCATGCAGGTTGAAACCGACGAGCTTCTGACGATTCAAGACTTGGTCCGCTGGGGCGCCTGCCGCTTCATTGAGGCCGGGCTGCATTTCGGGCATGGCACCGATAACGCCTTCGACGAGGCGGCCTGGCTGGTGGCGCATGCGCTCGGAATGCCGCCGGCACTAACCGCCGACTATAGCCAATGCCGGGTCACGCGGACGGAGCGCGAGGCGGTCACCGCACTCCTCGCGCGGCGCATCGACGAGCGCCGGCCAGCGGCTTACCTGACCGGTCGCACCTGGTTCGCCGGACTGGAGATGAACGTCTCCGATCAGGTCATGATTCCGCGCTCGCCGCTGGCCGAGCTGATCGGCGACGGCTTCGCGCCTTGGATCGATCCAGCCAAGGTCAGCCGAGTGCTCGACCTCTGCACCGGGAGCGGCTGTATTGGCATCGCCGCAGCCATGCATCTGCCCGATGCCGATGTCGATCTCGCCGACATCTCGCCGGCCGCGCTGCGCGTGGCGATGCGCAATCGTTCGCGGCATGGGCTGGAGGAGCGGGTGCGGATCATCGAATCGGACCTGTTCGCGGCGATCGACGACGAGGCGGTCTACGATGTCATCGTCTCCAACCCGCCCTATGTCGCTGCCGCCGAGCTGGAGTCCCTGCCCGCCGAATACCGCCACGAGCCGCAGCTCGCCTTCGCTGCTGGCGAATCGGGGCTCGATCTAGTCTTGCGTATCCTGCGCGATGCGCCAGACTTCCTCAGTGACGATGGCCTGTTGATCGTCGAGGTTGGCAGCGCCGCCGAAACCTTGCAGGATCGCTTCCCAGAGCTGCACTGGACCTGGCTCGATTTCGAGCACGGCGGCGATGGCGTGTTCTTGATGCACCGCCAAGAACTCGTCGATGCGCATCCGGCCTTCGCCAAGTCCGTGGCGGGCACCTGAGCGCGGCCCGAAACCAAGACCACCTGACCACACAACGCGACGAGGCCGCCCGCCGGCGCCTCGAGGTAGACGATAACCATGCTTGACAAGACCCGTACCACCACCCAAGAGGCCGGCGCCCAGAACGCCGACGCTGCCCGCTCGTTGGCCAGCGAAGGCGCCGCCGATCAACGCACCGTGTTCGATCTGGGGCTGATCCAGCGCTACGACCAAAGCGGCCCGCGCTACACCTCCTATCCGACCGCGCTCGAATTCGATCCGGCCTTCGATGAGGCCCGCTACAAGCAGGTCTGCCAGGAGACCAACGCCAGCGGCCGACCGCTCTCGCTGTACTTCCACATCCCGTTCTGCGACACGGTCTGCTTCTACTGCGCCTGCAACAAGATCGCGACCAAGGATCGCACCCTAGTCCAGCCCTATCTGGATCGGGTCTACAAAGAGCTGGCGATGCAGTCGGCGCTGTTCGACGACGATCGGGTAGTCGAACAATTGCACTGGGGTGGCGGCACGCCGACCTTCATCAGCGGGGCGCAGATGCGCGAGCTGATGGCCGAGACGCGCAAACACTTCAAGTTCGCCGACGATGAGGTCGGCGAGTACTCGATCGAGATCGACCCACGCGAGGCCAAGGGCGATACCATCGCGCTGCTGCGCGAGATCGGCTTCAACCGCATGAGCCTCGGCGTGCAAGATTTCGATCCGCGCGTGCAGCAGGCGGTGAACCGGGTGCAGAGCGAGGACGAAACCTTCGCCGTGCTCGAAGCTGCGCGCCGCGAGGGCTTTCGCTCGATCAGCATCGATCTGATCTACGGCCTGCCGCATCAGACCGCCGAGAGCTTCCTCGACTCGCTCGACAAGATCATCGCCGTCGGCCCCGAGCGCCTGTCGGTGTTCAACTACGCGCATCTGCCGCGCCGTTTCATGCCACAGCGGCGCATCGACGAGGCCGAATTGCCGCCGCCGCAGGTCAAGCTCGAGATCCTGCAGGCGACCATCGAGCGCCTCACCGACGCCGGCTGGCTCTACATCGGCATGGACCACTTCGCCCGCCCCGATGACGAGCTGGCGCTGGCGCAGCGCAACGGCACCCTGTATCGCAACTTCCAGGGCTACTCGACCCATGCCGAGTGCGATCTGCTCGGCATCGGCGTGACCTCGATCGGCAAGGTCGGTGCCACCTATGGCCAGAACCGGCGCGAGCTGGATGAGTACTACGCCGACATCGACGCGGGCCGTCTGCCGGTCTTCCGCGGCATCGAGCTGACCCGCGATGACGAGATCCGGCGCGACGTGATCACCCGCCTGATCTGTCTCTTCAAGCTCGATTTCAGCGAGGTCGAGCGTGTCTGGGATCTGAACTTCCAGGATTACTTCGGTCGCGATTTGGCCAAGCTCGACGGCATGCAGGCTGACGGCTTGCTCGAAATCGACGCCAGCGGTATCCGCGTGTTGCCCAAGGGTCGGCTGCTGATCCGCAACATCTGCATGGCCTTCGATGCCTATATGGAAGCTAAGCAGGGGCAGGGCGGCTTCTCGAAAGTGATTTGAATCCTCGAACGGATGCTCAAACTCCAAGCAAGCGATCAGCCGCCATGCTTGATCTTTCCGTCTACCTGATCACGGATGCCAAACTCTGCGCGCGCAACGGCCTCGTCGAGACGGTTGCCGCCGCCGTGCGCGGCGGCGTCACTGCAGTGCAGTTGCGCGATAAGCAGGCGAGCGATGCCGAACTCATCGAGCAGGGCAGGGCGCTGAAACGCCTGTTGACCGAAACCAAGGTGCCGTTGATCGTCAATGACCGGCTCGCAGTGGCGGCGGCTAGCGACGCCGATGGTCTGCATCTTGGGCAATCGGATGCGAGTGTCGCCGAAGCGCGCGAGCACTTAGGTAGCGAGGCCATTCTGGGGCTGTCGGTACAAACGCGCGAGCAGCTGCAAGCCCCGGAACTGCACCTGGTCGATTACCTTGGGGTCGGGCCAGTGTTCGCGACGCCGACTAAGCCCGATCATTCAACGCCGCTCGGCTTTGAGGGACTCGCGGCGATCTGCGCGGCGAGTCCATGGCCGGTCGTGGCCATCGGGGGGTTGGGTGCCCAGCATGCGGCGTCGGTCTGGTCCGCTGGCGGGGCCGGTATGGCTGTGGTCTCGGCGATTTGCGCCGCGCCGGATCCTGAGCAGGCGACCCGCGATCTCGCTGAGGCTTGTCGGGCGGCGCGTCTTGGCAGCGCCGATGCTAACTCGCTTTAAAGGCTGCGAAGCTCAAGCTGTGGGTTACTCAACAACCACCAGCTAAAGCTGGTGGGTTGAAGTTACGGACTGAAAGTCCGGATACGGGTCGAATAGACCCGTAGTTTACTCGGTTCGGAAGTTATCGTCGGTCTTCGGCTCAAAATGACGCTCCAAGTAGTGCTTGATCATCTCTTCCGTCACCTCGCCGGAGGTCACACAAAAGTAGCCGCGGTCCCAGAAATGCCGACCCCAGTAGCGTTTTTTCAGTTCGGGAAAAGTCTCAAACAGCTTTGTCGAGGTGCGCCCCTTGATCCGTCTCATGATTTCACTCGGTGCAAGATTCGGAGGCGCGGACACCAATAGGTGGATATGGTCCTTGCTGACGACCCCCTTGAGAATCTCGATCTCGAACGCTTCACAGGTCTGGCGAATCAGTTCGCGTGCCTTCAGACCGACATCCCCTTTTAGAACGTGATAGCGATACTTTGTAACAAACACAAAGTGGTGCTGGATTTTGAAAACCGTATGACTACCGTATCGATAATCCATCTCTACTACCGGGCCTTGCAAAAGGCTTCAAAGATAAATCTGACCGCCTAAAGGCGGTGGTTTTAACCTTGCTTCGGAAAATAAATCAATGCGTTACGGTGGATTTTTCGGACACCCACGAGAAAAAATGTCTGCTCATGGGGCACCTCCTCAAAACGCATTATGAGCCTAAATCTTTTGCGGATTTGGCCCCTCAAGGTCTACAGCGGTATACCACCGCAGGAGAAGTTCCCATGATAGGTTAGCCGAAAACCGTGTAATCACTAGTTCAATCCGACAACGCCCTGATTATTAAGGCGAAAAATTGACAAAAGCGCGAAAATATGATAAAGAGCGTACTCGGTGTCGCGAATCCGTTTAATCCGCATTGAAACGGATTCGCGACACCGAGTACGCGATTGGATCGATATATTTTCGCGCTTTTGTCAATTAGGCTATTGAAATAAGAGCATTGCGATAGAACCAGAAGTTCCACTCGGACTCCGCTTCGCTCCGCCGGTGAACTTCTAGTTATACCGCTAAAAGGATAGATAGCATGAGCCTTGCAGATGATTTGAAACGTTCAAGAGAGTACGAGCTGCGAACATATATCGACTCCATTAAGGCAATTTATGAAAATGTCTTAGCACAAAATGGGGAGACCTACGATATAGCGAGAGATTCTACGAGTGACTTTCAGAGCATTACAGCCACCGCCATTTGCGCTGACTCCAGAATAATAAAGATTCTCCGCTACGCAACCGCTCCATCAATTAGCCAAATGAAGTTTGGGCAATTCTTTGGATTGAGTTCGATTGAAAAATTCGAAAGCGACCGTTTGGAGCCCGGAACAAAAAAGCACAATAAGTTGCGCAAGATCGCTCCACAGATCGCAAAGTTCGCTATCGAAAATCTTGATCTAAACCGATTCATCTGGGTTCCAGAATGCGCCAAAGAGATAAGCGATCCATTTTTGGCGAGTGAATATGCTAAAGGGTGGACTTGTTCAATTGCAGCTGACCAAAATTCTCAAACGCGATATCGTAACTGGCGAAAAAACCAACAAGAGCACTCTATTGCTTCAGCACTGGTAAAAATGGGCTACATTAAGTCTTCGTTTTCTGGGATCGTCAGCAAGCATACTGATATCAAGATTGGAGAATTTACCAAGGAACTAAGAGTGCAGGGCCGAACCCGACAAAAGGCAGATCTTATTGCGAGAAGCAAGAAGACACAAAAGCTCGTTTTAATTGAAGCGAAGGCTGTCGGTGTCGAGATTGATTCCACAAAAAGAATAAAAGAATGCTGCGACAAAGCAAACGACTGGAAAGCTGGAGTCGCGTTAAGTAATCCTGTAGTAGCGACCGTTATCGCAGGTTTTTTCAACTCGACCGGTATCAAAAGTTTGCTTGCTTCAAATATTGCAGTTATTTGGGAACATAGGCTTAGCGATTTAGGCGAGATTCTGTGATTAAGCAACCTAACTATGTCAGCTTGTTTACTGGAGCGGGAGGGCTTGATATCGGATTAGAGCGGGCCGGACTTAAAGCAGTCTCGCTCTGCGAGATTGAGAAGGTCTTCTGCGATACACTTTATGAAAATCAACAGTTCAAACACTCCGATGGCATTGACTATTTTTCCGTTGCTACAATCCACAATGAAGATATCTGCGAGGTTGCGGGGAGCGATCTTACTTCTGGGAAAGAAATTGATCTCGTAGTTGGAGGACCTCCATGCCAAGCGTTTTCAAGTGCCGGACGGCAGCTTAGCATGCTGGATGCTCGCGGAAGGCTTGTCCATGAGTTTCTTCGCATCGTGGATGAACTTAAGCCTAAGATGTTCTTATTTGAGAATGTGAGGGGTCTTGTAACGGCGCGGGATGCATCTGGAGAGCCAGGCGGTGTTATTTGTGATCTCATCGAACAGTTTCACGAACTTGGTTACAGTTGTCGGGCAGCATTACTCAATTCTGCCGACTATGGTTCATATCAACGCCGCGTGAGGTGCTTTATCCTCGCAACCCGACAGGGTCGGGCGCCGCTTTTTCCCGAGCCGACCCATCAGAAAAACCCTGGCCTTTTCTTTCTTAAGTGGAAATCTCTTGGAGAGTTCCTCTGTGGATTCGCCGATGAAGACCAGTCGAACTATACCTCCCCTACCGCAGAACTCGGCAAGATGTTAAACGAGATTCCTGATGGAAGCGGTTTAAAGAGCAAGGGAAAGGAAGAGCCCACCCGCCCTGGTGGCCATTGGGGATACCGACAGGGAACATTCATTGCAGACCAGAGACTTCCAGCACGAACTGTGACCGGTTCAGCTAGTCAGGATTGGATAAGACACAACGGGATATTGAGAAGACTGACACTGCGCGAGGTGAAACTTTTGCAGGGCTTCCCAGAGGACTGGCACATCCTTGGAACAAAAGCTCAGAAATACAAGCAAGTTGGAAATGCGGTTCCAACAATCTTCGGAGAACTTTTGGGTGCCACAATTAAGAATTACCTAGAAAATTATCCAAATGAACCACCAGAGCGAATAGAACTATCCAAGTCTTTCAGTGAGTATATCGATTACACGAAAAGGGACCATGCGCGAAATGCCAGTTCACGAATCGTTTACCGTCAATTTAGCAATAAGGGTTAATCGGGGAAGGGCGGTAAGGGCGGGTTTTTAGTCCGCCCTCCCCACACCACCACCGATGTCTTCGCGCGTCCAGTTCCTTGTCCAGATCATCCGGAAGGATAGTGGTCAGCAAAGGCGACAGAGGGCCACCTTGGGGTGTCCCAATCACCCTTGCCTTAAAGGGTATCCCTGACCCGTACACCCAGGTTTACATTGGAAGATGTCATGATCTTATAACAGGTGTTCATGGAGAATATCCCATTCTCCTTTATGGAGAATTATGCGAGGTGATTCAAGATCTCGACTTTGGCATTTTTCGGCCCCTCAGGGCGTCGCGGCAAGCTGATCGAGCAAGCGCTCCAGGCGCTGGGGTGAAATGGTGACGGGGTCCTGCTCGCCGGCGGAGGTGTCGAAATAGGATTCGCCCCAACTCCGGCGCCGGACCAAGGCCAGGCAATCGGAGAAGGTCGCCTCGGGCTTGAGGGACCAGGCACTCGAGCGCGCCAGTGTGGGCCAGTGCTCGCGCCAGCGATGCACCATCAGACAGACCGGAGAGAACAGGGCCATGAGCACCGGCGTGGTGCGGGCGATGGCCAGATCGCTCCACTGGCGCTGGGTCTGCACGCCAAGATGGCGACGGGTCTCCTCGAAGGTCACCTCCAGCGACCAGCGCCAGACGAACAGCTCGATGACCCGCGCCGGGGTCAGGGTCAG
>PWTO01000192.1 GCA_003562815.1 Chromatiaceae bacterium
CAGCATGACGGTTGGCGTCGAGTCAATGGCCCGGGATGTGAAGACCCTGGAGCCGATGCTGTCCTCGATCGAGGCGATGAATCGCTCGATGCAGTCGATGACCTTCACCACGGCAAACATGCGCGACGATCTCGGCGCGATGAACCGCAACATTGGTCGTCCGATGCATTTCATGAATTCATTCATCCCTTGGTAAGTCGGGCATAGGCTGTTCCATCTGCAAAAGATCCGCACCGATGAAGGAGACCGAGGCTTGCGCGCAGACCGGAGCGGAGACTTGCTCGAACGCTGGGCCAGAGACGCAAGCGCCTGCTGACGAGCAGGCGCACGCCCCCAGCATCCGACTGATCGTTGCCATCTCCTCGCGCGCGCTGTTCGATCTCTCCGCGTCGCATCGGGTCTTCGAGGAGCAAGGCGTCGAGGCCTATCATGCCTATCAGGTTGCGCATGAAACTGAGATCCTAGCCCCAGGCGTGGCCTTTTCGCTGGTGCGCAAGCTGCTGGCGCTCAATGAACGGCTCGGCGATCGCGGCCGGGTCGAGGTGATCCTGCTCTCGCGCAACAGCAGCGATACCGGCTTGCGCGTGTTCAACTCGATTCGTCACCACGGGCTCGCGATTCGCTGTGCCGCCTTCCCCAGTGGCGCCAGCCCGTACCGCTATGTCTCCGCGTTCGGTGCCCACCTGTTCCTGTCCGCCGACCGCGACGATGTGCGCCAGGCGCTGGACGCAGGCTGCGCGGCCGCGACCATCCTGCCGGCGCCGGCACGCGCGGCGGCGGAGGATGACGAGGAATTGCGCATCGCCTTCGACGGGGATGCGGTGCTGTTCTCCGACGAGTCCGAACGCATCTTTCGCGCCGAGGGCTTGGCCGCCTTCACCGCGAACGAGGTCGCGGCCGCCCAACAACCGCTCTCCGATGGGCCGTTCAAAGGCTTCCTGGTCGCCCTGCGGCGCATTCAGGCGCTGTTCCCGATCGATCAGGCGCCGCTGCGCACCGCATTGATCACCGCGCGCGGCGCCCCGACCCATGAGCGGGTAGTGCGAACGTTGCGTGCCTGGAATATTCGCATCGATGAATCGCTGTTCCTCGATGGGTTGGGCAAGGGGCCCTTCCTGGCCGCCTTCGACGCCGATATCTTTTTCGACGATCAGGAACACCACTGCCGCGACACCCAAGGGCATGTGACCACCGGGCATGTGCCGCACGGCATTGCGAATTTGGATGAGCGCTGAGCCCTCAGAGCAACACCGTCTTCGCGGATTCGCCGGGGCGCTCACGGACCAAGCGCGGCACCAGATAGCCGGGCAGGCGCTGGCGCAGCTCGATGACCAGCGCGCGCGCCTCGGCCTCCGGGACATCGAAATGCGCCGCGCCACTGACCGGATCGAGCAGGTGCAGATAGTAGGGCAGCACGCGGCTGGCGAGCAGGGCCTCGGAGAGTTCGGCGAGTGGCGTCACGGCGTCGTTGACGCCGCGCAAGAGGACACTCTGATTGAGGAGGGGCGCGCCGATCTCGCTCAATTTGAGCAGGGCACGCTGGGCGTCTGGGCCGAGTTCGGCCGCGTGATTGACATGGGCGACGATCACCAGCCGCAGGCGACTGCCGGCGAGGAGGGCACAGAGCCGCTCGGTGATCCGACTCGGCAGTAGCGTCGGCAGCCGGGTGTGCAGGCGCAACCGCTTCAGCTGGGGTAGACGGTCCAGTGCCTCGATCAGCCAGGCCAGGGTCGCGTCATCGAGCATCAGCGGATCGCCGCCACTCAGGATGACTTCCTCGACCTCCTCGGCCTCGATCTCCTCGGCGTGCCGAAGCGCCGCGAGGGCTGCAGCGAAGCGCTCCTGCCGCGACCCTTCCTCGCTATAGGGGAAATGGCGGCGAAAGCAGTAGCGGCAATGCACCGCGCAGGCGCCGGTGGCGATCAGCAGGGCGCGTCCCCGGTACTTTTGCAACAGCCCAGGCGCGCGGCGCGCGGCGCTGTCTCCAACCGGGTCGGCGACGAAGCCAGCGCGCACTTTGGCCTCGTCAGCGAGCGGTAAAACCTGTCGCAACAACGGGTCACGCGGATCGCCACGGCGCATCAAGGCCGCAAAGCCGCGCGGGACCAGCAGCGCAAAGCGCTCGGGGCGCAGCAGCGGCACGGGCAACTGCGCCGGGGTCAGCTCGAGCGCGGTCAGCAGCGCGATGGGATCGGTGAAGGCAGTGGCCAGCTCCCGTTTCCACGCCGGGGTCTGCCATCGCTGTTGGGTTCGCGCTACCATAATGGGTTAACTGTGTTTTATGCCCCGCTGGCCATCGTCTGGATGGCAAGATGCACTGCAAGAGGATCTGATGGCAAGTTACAAGACCAATGAATTCAAGGGCGGGCTGAAGATCATGCTCGACGGCGATCCATACACGATCGTTGAAAACGAGTTTGTCAAGCCAGGCAAGGGCCAGGCCTTCAGCCGCGTGAAGGTGCGCAACCTCAAGACCGGTCGCGTGGTGGAACGGACCTTCAAATCCGGCGACTCGGTCGAGGCCGCCGATGTGCACGAGACCGACCTGCAGTTTCTCTACTACGACGGCGAACTCTGGCACTTCATGGACCCGAGCAGTTTCGAGCAGTTGACTGCCGACGAGGCGGTCCTTGGCGAGGCGTCGAAGTGGATCAAGGAGCAGGATCTGTGCAGCGTGACCCTCTACAACGGTCAGCCGATCAGCATCGAGGCGCCGAGCTTCGTGGTGCTCGAGATCGCCGAGACCGACCCCGGCCTCAAGGGCGACACCTCCGGCGGCGGCGGGAAGCCGGCCACGCTCGAAACCGGCGCGGTGGTCAACGTGCCGCTGTTCGTGCAGACCGGCGAGCTGATCAAGGTCGATACGCGCACCGGTTCCTACGTCTCGCGCGCTAAAGACGAGTAAGGGTCGATGGACGCCCGGTGTCGCGTTGATTGCGCTTCGCCAACGCTGATGCACGGCGGCGCCAGACCCGCGCCGGTCTCGGCGTGATGGCATCGACTTCGACACCGTCTTGGCGCCCGGTTGCGGAACTCGATGCACTGCGGGCGCGCGCTCGGATGCTGCAAGACTTGCGTGCATTCTTTGCCGCGCGCGGCGTGCTGGAGGTTGAAACCCCGCTGCTGTCGGCGGCGGCGACCACCGATCCGGCGCTGGCATCGCTCAGCACTCACTGGTCCGGCTCCCAGCAGCCGAGCGCTCAACGGCTCTATCTGCACACCTCGCCGGAATTGCCGATGAAGCGCCTGCTGGCGGCGGGCAGCGGGCCGATCTATCAAGTCTGCAAAGTGTTTCGCGATGGCGAGCGCGGACGCCGGCATCATCCCGAGTTCAGCCTGCTGGAATGGTATCGGCCCGGCTGGGAGCTGAACGCCCTGATCGATGAGGTCGCCGAACTGCTGCGGCTGTTGCTCGATCAGCCCGGGCTGGGACTCGACGTCATCGGTTACCAAGCGTTGTTTCAAACCCACCTGGGGATTGATCCATTGGCGGCGGATCTCGCCACACTGCAAGCGAGCGCCAAGGCGGCTGGGCGCAACGGCTGCACGGGCCTCAGCAGCTGCGAGGATCTTGAGCTGGATCGCGATGGTTGGCTGGATCTGCTGATGAGCCAATGCCTGGAACCCCGGCTGGGCCGCGCTGGCCTGACCGTCGTGCGTGATTATCCCCCGAGCCAAGCCGCGCTCGCCCGACTGCGTCCGGGCAGCCCGAGCGTGGCCGAACGCTTCGAACTCTATCTCGACGGCATGGAGCTGGCGAACGGCTTCGACGAGCTGACCGACGCCGCTGAGCAACGCGCCCGCTTCAACGCCAACCTGAGCGCGCGCCGCGCCGCCGGTCAGCCCGAGCCGCCGCTCGATGAGGCCTTCCTAGCCGCGCTCGCGGCCGGGATGCCGGCGAGCGCGGGCGTTGCGTTGGGGTTGGATCGGCTCTTGATGTGCGCGCTTGGCGCGGATCGGATCGATGCCGTGCTGGCGTTTCCGGTTGAGCGCGCTTGATCACCGTCCGGCCTGATCGCCGGACACTCGGCCGATGCGCTCGCCACAGCGCACCACCGCGCCGGAGGTGAGCGATGGCTCCCAGCGTGCCGCGCCGGCGGGAAACAGCAGGATCACCGTCGAGCCCATGTTGAAGCGGCCAAGCTCGTCGCCTCGCTCCAATCGGGGACCATCGGCACCGGCTTCCCTGACACTGACCGCGCGCGCGCGCGGTGGCGTGAGACGCCCACCCCAGACCGTTTCGATGCTGCCGACGAAGATCGCCCCGACCAGGATCACAGCCATGGCTCCAACGCTGGTCTCGAACAGGCAAATAACCCGCTCATTGCGCGCGAATAGCCCCGGCACCCTGGCAACCGTGGTCGGGTTGACGCTGAACAGGCGCCCCGGCACCTGGATGGTTGCGCTCAACCGGCCCGCGAGCGGCAGATGGATGCGGTGATAGTCGCGCGGCGATAGATAGAGGGTCGCGAACAGACCGCCTCGGAACCTAGCCGCAAGGTCGTGGTTGCCGCCGAGCAGGGCGGCGAGCGGGTAATCGTGTCCCTTGGCTTGAATCAGCCGATCGCCATCGATGAGCCCGGCCTGGCTGACGCGCCCATCGACGGGACAGCCGATGGCATCGGTCGCGGTCGTCCAGGGGCGAGCGCCTGGCTTCAGGGCGCGGGTAAAGAAGGCATTGAAGCTCGCATAGACGAGCGGGTCGGGCTCGGCCGCCTCGCTCAGATCGACGCGAAAGAGCCGCGCATAGAGCCGGACGACCCCATGGACCACCACCGGCCAGCGCCGCTGGGTCAGCCAGAACATCGCATTCGACAGCGCATGCTGCGGCAGCAGGTATTGCAGGCCGACGAACAGGCGCGCGCCGAGACCCTGGGCGTTAGAGGGGCGCATCGCTGGCTTCCGGTACGTTCAGGGCGGGTTCGCTCGCTAGGGCCTCTGGCCTGGCGGCCAGGGTCTTCAGGTCATCGGCGATGCTGGCCGCCGGTTGCGCACCCGTGAAGAGGGCGACCAAGTGCGCCTGTGGGCCGATCAGGAACAGCGGTGGCGGCGTGGTGCCCTCTTCAGCAGGCTGGGCGCGACCGGCGCCGAGTGCGTCCCGCAAGTCGCTCAGCGCCTGGCTCTCGGTACTGAGCACACGCAGATTGGGCGTGAGCTGCTCGAAATCGCGCGCGAGCCCCGGTGCATCGTCGGCGCTGATCAGCAGCAGGCGCAGGTCTTTGCGCAGGTCGGGCTGATCGGCGACCCGATTCGCAATCTCGATCAGGCGAGCCGCCCCGCGATGTCCGATCGCGCTGCCGGGCGAGCCGAAGGCGATCAGCGACCAGTGGCCGCGCAGATCGGCGTTGGCGACCGGACCCTGGGGACCATGCAGGTCGAGTTCCGGTAGCGCAGTGGGCGCGTGCAAGAGGACGCCGTCGATGCGTAACGCTGCCTCATGGTCACGCTGAAACTGATTGCCCCATTGATAGCCGACGAGGAACAGACCGACTGCGGCAAGCGCCATGATCAAACGGGCGACCAGCGGGCGTGAGGAACGACGCTTCATCGCGTGCGCCACGCACTGGCGATAGCACGGGCGATACCGCACCGACCGGCGATATGGCCACGAAAGGTCGAGAGCCCGCGCGGGTAGACATCGGTGGGGTCGGACCCCATCAAGAGGCGTACTGGGGGCTGGAAGGAGCTGATCGGCATAGAGCGGTATCCAGGCGGGTGACGAGCGCCCGACGGCGCCCTGTCCGGCTCGCGAGTATAACGACGCAGGGATCGCCGTCTCAACCGGAGGCGGCCACCAGGCCATTAGCCCCAGCAGCCTTTGTCATCAACCGTTCACCGAGGCCAAGCCGATGACCGACAAGATCGAAAAGACGGATGCCGAATGGCGCACGCAGCTCAGCGCCGAGCAATATCGGGTGTTGCGCGAGCACGGCACCGAGCCGGCCTTCACCGGCGATTATTTCAACACCAAGACTGCGGGGCGCTATCGCTGCGCGGCCTGCGAAGCCGAGCTGTTCGCCTCTGGGCAGAAATTCGACTCGGGCACCGGTTGGCCGAGCTTTTACGCACCGCTCGCCGAGTCTGCAGTCGAGACTCAGACCGATGGCCGCTACGGCATGCGCCGCACTGAGGTTCACTGCGCCCGCTGCGGCTCGCACCTCGGGCATGTGTTTCCGGATGGTCCGAAACCGACCGGTCTGCGCTATTGCATCAACTCGGTCTCGCTGGCATTCGAGCCCGAGGTTTAAGCCCCGTGCCCACTCTACTCGGCCACCAGAAGCCTTCGCCCATGCTGTGTTCTCTCGTGTTCAAGCCGCTGCTCAGGGCCTTGCTGGTTGGCGGTCTGCTCTGGCTTTCGTGTCTCGCCACCAGCCTGGCCGGACCGGTCGAGGAGGTGCTGGCCTTGCCGGAGGCGAGCCTGGTCCTCAGCGATGGGCGGCGCCTGCTGATTGCCGATCGACCGAATCGGCCGCTCGTGCCGGCTTCCACCATGAAACTGGTCGTAGCCCTGGCGGCGATCGAGCGCTGGGGGCTGGATCATCGTTTCGAGACGCGCTTCTACATGGGGTCTGATGACCGACTCTGGGTGCACGGGGGCGGCGACCCCTATCTGGTCTCGGAGGAATTGGATCGCGTCGTCGCCGCGCTGAAGGCCGCTGGCGTGCGCGCCGTGAACGGGATCGGGCTGGACGCGGAGCTGTTCGGAATGCAAGTGCTGATTCCTGGGCGCTCGTCGAGCAACAATCCCTATGACGCGCCCGTGACCGCGCTCGCGGTCAACTTCAATACCGTGAACGTGCTGGTCGCGGGGGGGCGTATCCAGAGCGCCGAGCCGCAGACGCCGCTCACGCCGACCGCGCAACGGCTTGGACGCGGGCTCGGGGACGGCAGGCATCGGGTGAATCTGGTCGATGGCGAGACCGCGCTTGCACACTTCGGCGAGGTGTTGAAGGCGAAGCTGCAACAAGGCGGCATCCGTGTCGAGGGACTGCCCGCGCCTGGCGTGGTGCCCCCCTCGGCGAGGCTGATCCATACCCATCGCAACCAGCTGACGCTTGAGCAGGTGATCGGGAACATGCTCCAGTACTCGACGAATTTCGTCGCCAATGACCTGTTCCTGATGCTCGGCGAGCGCGAGGGGCGTGCGCGCATGGCCGACGCGCAGCGGACACTGGAGCAGTGGGCGCGGCAGACCTTCGGTTGGCGTGAGTTCCGCATCGAAGACGGCGCGGGTCTCTCGCGCGGCAACCGGCTCAGCGGACGCCAGATGCTCGATGTGCTGGAGCGCCTGCGGCCCTACCGCGCGCTGCTGCCACAGCAGGATAACGACCCCGATGTGCGCGCCAAGACCGGCACGCTGCGCGGTGTCAGCACCTATGCCGGGTTCGTGCGTCGTGGACGCGATTGGCTGCCCTTCAGCCTGATGATCAATCAGCCGGTGGCCTATGGCTTGCGCCTCCAGGTCGCGAGTGCGTTGGCGCGGGGTTAGGGGCTGGCCAGAGAGTGATCTGCCAGAGATCGATCTCGGGGATGGGCTCATGGCCGCCGATGTCTTGCTTCGGTTTGCGCTCGGGGCGAGGCTCGTCTAAGGTGATGAGAACATCCTCGCTCGTGCCTGTTCTGGCGCGGGCCGCCATGCACCTCCATCCGAACCCAAGCGTGGAGACCTCCTATGTCTGAAGCAAAAAGCGGCGATACCGTCAAAGTCCATTACACCGGCACCCTGTCCGATGGCACCGAATTCGATTCCTCGCGCGGCCAGGAGCCGCTCGAGTTCACCCTCGGCCAAGGGCAGATGATCAGCGGCTTCGAGGACGCGGTGCTCGGCATGGCCCTCGGCGAGAACAAGACCGTCACCCTCGCCTCCGAAGAGGCCTATGGCGAGCGCAACGAGGCCATGGTGCAGGAAGTGCCGCGCAGTGCCATCCCGCCGGAGATCGAACTCACCGAAGGCATGCTGCTGCAGGCACAGGGGCCGGACGGCGAGACGCTGCGCTTCACCGTGGCCGATTTCAACGAGGAGGCGGTCACGGTTGACGGCAATCATCCCCTCGCTGGGCGTGATCTGACCTTCCAGCTCGAACTGGTGCAGATCGCCTAGGGCCAAGCCCGGATGCCCGCACGGGGGGGTTCAAACCGTTACAATAAAACATGGCGCAACATAGATGGACATGCTATTCTATGTTGCATGAAGAGCATCAAGTTAAGCGCCTGGGCGAAGCAGCAGGGGATTGCGTACCGCACAGCC
>PWTO01000125.1 GCA_003562815.1 Chromatiaceae bacterium
CAGGGCTTCCAGCGAGAATCCGGCTCGTTCGGCACGCTCCTCGAGCCACCGAGGGCCAGCCTGTTGCACCAGTTGAGCCTGGCTTGAGCGCATCGCCGGTTCCACAACCTTGGCATGCTCCTGGCGCTTGGCATCCATGACCACATCGTGGCGCTGCCGACGCTTGTCCGCAGGCTCGGAACTGGCTTTTGTAGTGCGGACCGGGTTAGCTCGCAGCACGAAGCCAAGTCGTTGGCTTGCGCTTAACCTAGGCGTGAACGCTTTGGTGTGGACCGACCAAGGCCCGTCTTGCGGCTGGGTTGGTGATTGGGAAGAGAGCACATAGAACACCGGCCAATGCCCGACATGCTCACGTCGGAAGAGAAAGTCTCTTGACTGTTCGCGCTCACGCGCCATGAGCGCCCAGATGACCTGATGCTCGGCATAGGCGTTTTTAGGAATGGCGCGGGCGAGTGCGCGCAGGTCAACGCCTTGCTTCAACTCGATCTTGCTCAGGAACGCCATACTCAGTCACCTCCCGGCTGGGCGTAATGCTCAGTGCGAGGCGCGAACTGCCGGCGCGCACGTGACAGCGGTTGGTCGTGGCGTGGTGTGGTCTGCGACGGCAGCAGCACTGCGGGGACGCCGTCTTCCCAGTAATAGCCTGGGTCACGAGCGGGCTCGGTGATACCCATCTGTTGCAGAAATTTGGCATGCTTCTCCGTCCCCGTCCCGGCATCGTAAGCACGAAGCGCGGCGGTGAAGTCGTCGGCGGCGATGATGTCGGGCGCAAAGGGCAGCGCCACCGGGCAGGAGCGTCGCCCAAGATACGGAGTGAATCTTGGCCTCCGCAGCGCCTCGGTGATGGTCTCAGGCGTCGGTGTTGCGACAGTCTTACGGTGATGCAGACAGAGGGTGTAGGTCACATCGGCTCGATAATCGCGCATCGAGAGCACGGTCGCACGATTGTGCCGATCGGCGAGTTCGTCGCGTCTTGTTTGTAAGTGGTGCAGCCTTGCGGAGCTTTTCGGCGATTGCGCGGTGTGGAAATCACGCAGTGGCGTACCACCGGAATCGACCCTGACGGCGAAGCCATAGCCGTTGCTCAAGTTGGCGTGAGCGGGATCATCCTCGCGGCGAATACCAAGGGCTGCCGCGATCAGCCCAAGCACAGCCGATTTGGATGGATGCGGTGTGCTTGGGCGCTGCTCGCCGACCGCGATGTCGCCCCAGGCCGCGAGCGGTCCATAGAGCCGAAAGACGATGAATCGATGCATGGCATTCAATCCTTGGCGAAGTCGATGAGGTCCTTCAGCTTGCCTTGACCTTCAACAGCGTTCATCACGGCATGGTCCTCAGCACATGCGCCATAGACTGCGTCCATGTTGGCCCGCGTGTTCATGAGCGCTTCGATGGCTTCCGCCAGCATCCCATCACTCCGTCCAGTGACGGGATTCAGGAATGCCACCGATAACGAGCGCGGTTGCTGATCGCCTTTTTCGGCCAGGATGTAGGAGGCGCGGGCACGTGACGCGAAGCTGTTTTGCTTGCCGGTCGGCGAGACCGTTGCGGCGGCTTCGCAGAGTGCGGCGATGGCTTTTCCACGCAGTTCGAGGTGATTGCCAAGGTTTTCGCCAAGCAGCTCGCGGTCAATACAGAGATAGAGATAGAACAGGCCCGCCGCGAATTCGGTCTCGCCCATGTGGCCGGCGCCGACGTCTTCGATGCCTTCGTTGAGATCATCGACCGCCGTGAAAAAGTCATCCTCGACCGCGACCTTGTGTACCGTGATGGCATGCGCGACCTGAGCGGATGCCTCCGTGTTGTAGCTCGGGGCGGCGGCAAGCATGCGCCCGAACAGGCCGATGTCCACCGCGCTATGTTGATGGCGAAGCAGCTTCAGTTCGTCCTCGGTGGGCGCACTCTTGCGTTCGGCCAGTGCGGCCACGAGTTCATCGATAGCCTGTTCTTCCTCAGGGCTGAAGTGGGCTAGCTGCTCGATGTCCACTGAGTCGGATTTGAGCTTGCCGAACTGCTTGGCGATGGCGGCCGCCCAGCTGGTTGCTTGTCCTTCCGCAATGCCAGTATCAACCAGCTTTTGTTTGATGCGCCGGCCTTTTTCCTTTGTCCGGGTGCCCAGGTGATCCTTGAGCGCGGTCTCGAACAGATCGGAGGTTCGCCAGGCGCGCTTGAGACTTTGCGATGAGACCCGCAATCGCGTGACCCCACCCATCACCGCCGTCTTTGGTCGACCAAGATCATCGCGGTTGAGGTTGGCGGGCGGGTAAGAGGTCAGCAGATGCAGTTGAAGAAATCGGGACATGATCAAGCTCCTTGTGCGGTGGGGGTGTGCTCGCTGCTCAGCAACGCCTCGTAGTAGCGGGAGGTCCATTCAGGCCGTTGCCGATTCCAGTAGCGCACGCTTGCAATCAGGTCGGCCACGGGGACGCGCTCCCCGGCGAGGTGTATGACGCGAAGAAGGTTCGGATAGAGTTCGTGTAGATCCTTGATCTTGACGAGCCGCTGGAAGCGCAACTCGCTGACCCTTGGGCCAAGACCCGGTTTGACCGGGGTGCCGCACAGCCCGGCGACCGTCTTGGGTGGTTCGGTATGGTTGCCCGGAGAGGCGGCTTGGACGTCGGACTCAGGACCGTCTAGCCGCTCCCGTTGCGACCCGGGTTCACCTTTGACATGGGCGAGCAGCCCGGCCACGGCAGCGACACTGATCGGGTCTTTCCAGCCTAGCGGCTTCACCCGGTAGGAGAGGCGGTGATAGGCGGGGACGAAGAGTACTTCGGCGAGGTTCTTGCAGCGGCGCAGCTCGGCCAATTCTCCGCGATGGCTAGGTTGGCCTGCTTCCGGCGGCTTGACCAGCTGCGCCCACCAGTCGTGGACTGCAGCAATCGCCGCTGACGACGATGATTTCTCAAGCGACTCTCCCATGCGTGGCTCCTTGAGATGGGTGATAGGGCGATGGTGCTTGTTGGTGTGTCGAACGATTGCGATCAGGCTGCCTGGCGCTCGCCGGCGTTTGATCTATCGGGGAGTTCCAAACAGGCCCTGATCTTTTTGCTGTAATTGAAGCACCGGAGATTGCGGCGCGCCTCGGCGATACGCCGGGGATGGGACTGTTCGGTGATCTGGTTGTAATCGACCCAGCGATCGAAGGCCGTTTCGGTATAGCCCCTGAGAACCCGATGCCAGGCGTGGAACTGCGCGAGCCTGTCGTCCATTGGATCCGCTGCGCTGGCTAGGGCTTGGATGCGCGCGTAGAAGTCGGATTCGGTCTCCTGCCAGAAGGCATCCTGGATATGCTCGAGCTTTGCTGACTTGCGCCGGGGATCGTTAGGCTGGAACCAGGCATCTTTGATCCGGCCGCGCAAGTTCTCTAGGAACAGTCCGGCGGCTTGTACCAACCGCTCGGCGGCGAAACGTATCTCTTCCTGTTGTTCGTCGTCTTTGAACGGAAAGAGCGGCAGCGTCGATTCAAACCAGCAGCGTGGTTTCATGTTGTCCATGTCGTAGCCGAAGGCCCAGAGCCGAAAACGCACGCCTTCTTGATCCAGTTCGTAGCCATCGGCCGTGAAGCGGTGGACGACCCTTGCCGGTAGGCGCTTGACCTTTGAGTCCTTGGGCTCCTGAACCAAACCCATCCAGTGGCGGTAACTGATGCTGCCCCGTGGATGCATGGCCAACAGTTGCTTGCCATCGTCGGTGTAGGGACTCAGCGTGTGATGCCAGGCGCCAGTGTAGTTGGTGCCGTAGTTCTTGGTGCGATAGCGCCTAATCAATTTGTCGTCGACCGTTCCACTGATGGCACAGGTTCCCTGAGAGACAGTCTCGACATCGAGGCGAATGCGCCGTGGCATGCCCCAGAACATCTGCAGCTTATGCACGGCCTCGGGCGGGGTGTCCGAGCCGCCCTTACCGCTGATACGGGTTTGACTCAGCCAGGGAAAGATACGCTCGGCGTCCTCCGGGGTGGCACGAACACCAAAGGACTCTTCATCCAACACATTCAGCCAGAGTGTTTGCCACAGGGAAGGCTGGCTCCCGGTTTCCTCGGGCGTGGCAATGACCAGGGTCGATAAGGGGCCTCCGCCGCGCAGCGAGGTGCGGTGACCGGCTCCGCCGGAAGGCGCGTTGGTCTGCAATGTGTAGAGCGCTAGCGCCGCCATCGCTGGGCTCAATCCCTGCGTTGGCAGATCCTTGACGAAGTGCGTCTCGCTGCCAGCAGTGTCGATGAGCAGTGCGGTGATCGGTAGAGGCTTCTGCTCGGCGAGCGGGTTCTGATCCTGCATAAAGCGGGCCTTGTCACCATCCAGCTCGAAGGCGTGCGCGTAGGGGGCAAACGCTTCGCGTAGTGTCTCAGGCGCTGGCGGTGACTCGAAATACCTAAACCATTCGTCCCGATCCTCAGGGGCGAAGGTCGTCTGCAGCAGCCCGATCAGGAACTGGACGAGTGCACCGTGAAAATCCGGTCGCGGGGTTTGGAGAGAGAGGATCGGGTCCGTATCGATCGCATCGGTGATCTGCCAGGGAGCGATGGTGCTGCGAACACCTTTCGCAGACAGGACCATCATCCATTCTTCATTCAATAGGTTATACGGCATCAGCGCGATCCTTGGGAGCCTGGTTCAGCCCATCCTCGAGCGGTCGGCTGTCGTTCCAAGGATCTGCGATCATCCGGTAGCGGAGGTTGTCCTCGAGCTGAGCGAGGTGCTGATTGTGCGGGGCGTGCGCAAGACGCTTCAATGCATCGAGGCGTTCCTCGATTGCCACGATTTCGTCCATGATCCGAGCAGTGGCGCCTGTGTGCATGTGTTCGACCAAGAGGTTGGCTGAGCTTGGTCGAAGCCTAGAAGGATGCGCCCGGGTTGTCAATATATATCAGCTGAACAAGACAGCTTAGAGATCTTAATCTACCCTCCTGATAAACTGACCTGATCCCGCTCCCTGCGGGATGAACCACTGTCCTGTTCAGCCGACAGATACGTTCCCCACTGCTGTGGGGCTTTAAGAAACCGCGATAGGGAGATCGCGGCACATCTCAGGATTCGCGTGCGCGCTCGAGTCCGGTCAGTCGGTGGTAGCAGAGCTTTACCATCCGCCCTTGAGGGTCCAGTGCTTCCGCTTGCCAATGCTCGTCGTCGACCTGTTGCAGTGGTAGCAGTCGACTCCAGCGTCCTTGGTCGTACACGGTCGCGAGATACGCGTTAACGGCCTCGTGCAGCATGTCATCTGGTGAGTCAGTCTCGGCACCCAGCCAGCTTTGCCGAACACTGATTTCGCTCATCGCCGTGGTGATCCAGTCGCTCCAGGCGTCGGTCTCGGTGCCGCCCCATGGGATCAGTTGACCGTTGTACCAGCGTGCAAGACGCAGCCGTATCGTTGGGTCGCCGAGCCGTGTCGGGGTGATGATGTCGTTCCAATAGTCCATGCCGGAGTCGACATAGCCTTGCTCTAATTTCAGAGTATTGAAACCGCCCATTGAGCGTTGGTGGAGCGCATCGGCATCGGCGTTAGCCTGCATGCGAGCGGCCTCGATACCCTCCGGTGCCGCTAGAGCTTGCTCGCCATAGACACCCTCGACGAGCGTGCGAGCCGCCTCTGGCAAGCGAATCGCGCCTTCTCTGGTCAACAAGTGGGCGGTGCGCCACAGACAGCGCAGATCCTGATAGACGTATTTCGTTCTAGGCAGGAGCGTGCTGAGCCAGTGCTCATCGGCATCGGCGGTCGCCGCCGGACTCACCAGGTAGAGGCAAGGAGCGGGGCGCTGCTCCTGATCCGACAGGTCACCGTTGGCGTCGCGGCGGTGGCGTTGAAGCCGGCCGGCGCGTTGGATGATCAAATCGATCGGTGCCAAGTCGGACACCATGACGTCAAAGTCGAGATCGAGCGATTGCTCAACGACCTGGGTGGCGATCAGGATCTGGCCTTGCCGCTGGATGGAACTGCTTTGCGGACCAAAGTGCGCGAGCACCTGACGCTCGATAGCGAGCCGATCACCGAGGGCAAAACGCGCATGGAAGAGCTGCAAGCGGTCTTCGGGAACGCCTGCGGCGCGCAGTTGTTGCCAGGCGTCGATGGCGTCGTCGACGCTGTTACGTATCCAGCATCCGCATCGGTTTTGCCGGTGTGCCTCAAGCAGTACCTCGAGTGCTGCGGTGGTCTCGTCGATACAAGCAACCGCCACTTCTCGGCGTGTACGCTCGGAGCTGGCGACTGGAAGCTCGCGGCTCGCTGTGGTCGTGATCTGCGTCAACAGGGGGTATGCATCCTGTTCGAGTGATACCGGCTCCGCGTGGCGACCGGCGCGGAATGCATTGGCGAGCGCCTGACGCATCTGGCGCGGTAGCGTGGCCGATAGCAGGATCACATGGCCGCCGATATAGGCCTGAAACCTCAAAAGCGCGGACAACAACTCCTGCATATAGGCGTCGTAGGCATGTACCTCATCGACAATGAGCACCTTGCGCGAGAGCCCAAGCAGGCGCAGGGACTGATGACGACTGGGCAGCACACCAAGCAGGGCTTGATCGATCGTGCCCACGCCGAGGTCGGCCAGCAACGCCTTTTTGCGGTGATCTCCGATCCAGGCCGCGCGCAGATTGGCCGCACTGGTTTCAGCTTGATCGTAGTCGCCCTCGTTTGGGGCATCGGGCAGGACCCCATCGCGCGCAGCGGATGCTTGCACGAGTCGCGAGGCGCCATGGGTCAGCACGAGCCCGGGCTCTTCATCGAACAAGCGCTGGTAGATTTGGTTGTCGATGATGCGTCGATGCATGGCGTTGGAGGTGGCCATGGTCGGCAGTGCGAGGTAGAGGCCGTCCGCAGCGCCGGCTGCTTGCAGACGATGCGCCAGTGTGAGGCTGGCCTCGGTCTTGCCCGATCCGGTGAGATCCTCAAGGATCAAGAGCTGTGGACTGTCCGATAGTTCGAGTTCGGCGCAAAGCTGTTGCAGCGGTGTTGGCTGAGCGGCAGCGAGATAGGGAAACAGCACTTGCTGGGACTTGGCCGTCACGCTGAGCGGCAGCACGCCGCTTTGCGCGAGTGCACGCTCAGCGGCGGGTCTGGCGTGCTCGTCCCAATAGGTTTTGAGCGCCATGGCTTCTTGTTGATAGGTGAACAGCTCGGCATTGGAGCCGAGCCAATCGCAGAGCACCCCAATGCCCGCCAGCCACCAAGAGCCCAGTTTAAGCGCATGCTCAAAGGCCTTTGGGTCATCGACCCGCAACGGCGCGTCCTCAAGCAGCAGCGTTCCAACGTCATCGCAGAAGGCCAATGCGGCTTCGCGGTCTTGCTGCGTGAACTGGTCTTTGAGCCAATTGTTTCTGTGATTTCTCCTTCTCCAGGTGCTCGAGGGCGGCTGCCCGTGGTGCCCGGCGCTGGCCGCCATCCAATAACCCAATGCCGTTCTTATTGTGCGTCGGCCGGATGCTTCCGGGACGAGCCGATCGACAACGGCTTCCCGCAAAACAGTGTCCCAGAGTATAAGTCCAAGGGTATCGTGGCGCACGGTATAGCCCGTTGCCGACGGCAGCTCCGACGCGATCCCCGGAAAGACCGATCGCAGGCATTGGAAGCGATAGCCAAACTTGCCGACGTCGTGGAGGGCGAGCATGAAAGTGGTCCATCGAACCAGGCTTTCCTCGTCGATCCCGAGCAACTGGCTGAGACGTGCGCGCAAAGGATGGTGCTGTTCGAGATAGACGTGCGCGCAGGCGGCGACATCGAGCGCATGATAAGGCAGCAGGTGGAACGCACCTTCGCGGCTAGCCTTGCCCCAGTAGCTCCAGTAACTGGCCAGCTGATTTGACATCGTTCGATGCTCTCCTTTTCTCGCTGTTGATTGTCGCGATCAAGCGCGTGAAACCAAGCTGGGCAGATCGGCTATCGTTGCCGGCAATGCTGTCTCGTTAGCTGAGCAAGTTCAGAACCCACGCTATGCGAGTGCTGAACGCGCCGGCAAGATTGGTGCCGGCTCAGCATTTAGCCGCCGTGGTCTTCTTCCCCGTATCCACTCATACCATTACCCACATCTCAAAAGGGCCAGAGCCGCCTGGGGGCTGAACACACAACCCCATATCTGCTGAGATAGCACCCCATCACATCTGATGGGGCGAAAACAGATGGACGAGAGCATACCAAGCCGGCTGTGCGGACGGGCGTTTGACGGTGCGGATCTGGAGCAGATTCGCCAAGCGATCACCGAAGCCCAGCCGCCGC
>PWTO01000036.1 GCA_003562815.1 Chromatiaceae bacterium
CGCTGTCAGCCCTGCTTGCTCATTGAGACCAAACGCTTCGCTACACTGTGCGATGAGATCAGGTAATGGAGGTTCTGGTAAATGCATCCGTTGATTGAACAACATCGACGCGCAATCCGAGCGCTCGCCGCGCGACGTGGCATTAAAGACGTCCGCGTCTTTGGCTCAATGGCAAATGGAGAGATTGACGTTGAGCGCCAAAGTGATATCGATCTCTTGGTTTCTCTGCCAGCGGGTCGAAGTGGCCTTGCGCTGGGGGGATTGCTCATGGACGTTCAGGAGTTAACCAAACGCAATGTTGATGTGGTTACCGAAGCGAGTCTTGCGCCTTCTTTACGGGAGCGGATTCTGCGCGAGGCTCAACCCTTATGAGGGCCGGAAAGGATGCCGATGAGACGTTGCTCCGGCACATATTAGAGGGCATTGAGCGAATTCAGGAGTACACCGCGGGCGACCGTGAGACCTTTATGGGGTCGCGTTTGGTGCAAGACGCTGTGATTCGCAATCTGCAAACGCTGGCGGAATCCAGCCAGCGCTTGAGCGAACCGATCAAAGCCAGTGAACCGATGATCCCTTGGCGAGACATCGCTGGGTTTCGCAATGTCTTGACCCACGGCTACCTGGGGCTGGATACCGAGGTCGTCTGGAGCGTGATCGAGCAAGATATCCCCGGCTTGCAGCAAGCCGTTGAGCGCATGCTATCGCGAGTTAACAGACCATGACTGGGTGCAGTCGGATGCTCTCACCGCAAGTTTGCCGCCCCTGCAGACGCCTGGACTGTGATCGAGACTCTGTGCGAGCCCTTGTTGGCCACACAGGTCACTGTTGAATTGGACCGCTGATCGGAAACGCCTTATGACACCACAGGAACTCCTTGCGGCTTCGAGTCGCATCGCGCTCTCGGGCCTGATCCACGACATCGGCAAGTTCGCCGAGCGCGCGGGCCTGGACCCGGGCAACGAACTGCTGGAAGCGAATCTGCACCAGTACGCGCGCCGCCAGCAGAAGGGCGGACGCCAGTGGTTCACGCACCGCCATAGCGCTTACACCGCCATGGCTATCGATCTGCTCGAGCGTCATTTTCCGCGCTTGAAGGGGACTGGTGACGACGTTGCGCCCTTTGCCGCCTGGGATGCCCCCGATGTCGATGACTCACTGATCAACGCCGCAGCCCGGCATCACAAACCCGAGACCGCACTGCAGTGGCTGATCGCCACCGCCGACCGGGTTGCCTCGGGCTTCGAGCGCGAGACCTTCGATCGCTATAACGATGCCGAAGAGGGCACCGCGACGGGTGGTGATCATTTCTCCTCGCGTCAGCTCACCCTGTTTGAGCAGATCCGGCTTGATGAATCGCCCACGAAACAGGCACCACGAGGCCCTGAAGGCGATCCCTGAGTCCGAACCTAGACCCGATCTGAAGGGGATTGAGACGCAGCACGGCATTGCAGATGGCCTGCCGTGCTGCGTTCTGCAATAAGAACGACGTGTCAGCACAGCGAGCTTCGAGTCCACCTGGACCCGCCTCGAGCCCGGTGCGCGCCATGTCGCCGGCTACAGTAGCGCCAAGCTGAAGCGGGCGAAGAACTCCAGGCGTGCGCCATGCCAGTGCAGATTTTTCACCTGCAAAACGCGCCAGAAAGGTCTATATTTCCTTGACAGCAGCCAAGAATGCTGTTCCACAACTCCCTAATACACCAATAAGCCGATGGACCACCAACGGCACCCCGAACCGAAAAACCGGGATATCCACCAACCTTAGGTGGAGGAGTAACCGATGACTGCGATGACTACTGTTGGCGACATGGCCGGACGCGACGTCCTGCTCAACAAAAAAGGGTTTCTAGCGCGCTTCGAGGATTGGGATAACGACCTTGCCTATGCGATGGCGCAAGAAGAAGGCCTCAGCCTGACTGAGTGCCATTGGACCGTCATCGAATTCCTGCGCGAATACTATGCCTTCCACGAGATCCCGCCCTCGCCGAAGGTGATCATCCGCGCGATCGGCGAGAAGGTCTCCGAGCACACTCCCTGCACGCGCAAGCGGCTCGAAGGCCTGTTCCCCAACGGCGGTTGCAAACAGGCCTGCCGCATCGCCGGCTTGCCGAGCCATTACTGCCACTCCTGCTAATGCCCACCGACTAACGGCCAGACTGACGGCAGGGGCCAATCGTCTGGCGTCCCTCGTCTCATTAGGCGCTCGCAGACCTCGGTCTCGGGCGCCTTTTTACGCTGCGGCAGGTCGCACAGCGATCGCCGGCCGATTGCAGTATGCTGCCTCCGAATCGCGACGGCTCAGTGCCGTCGCGCCGACCTGAACTCAGCCGAACATGCGTGAGCATCGCCTCTATACCGAACAGCCACTGCGCGTCGGCGAGTGCATCGAACTCGAGCCGCGTCCGGCGAAACATGCCGCTCAAGTCCTGCGACTCGGCGCCGGCGAGCCGCTCACGCTCTTCAACGGCGACGGGCGGGATTACCGCGCCGAGATCGAGACCAGCACGCGCAGCCAGGTCGCAGTGCGTCTCCTCGATGTCAGTGAGCCCGAGCCCAGGCCCGCCTTGGCGATCACCCTCGCGCTCGGCATCTCACGCGGCGAACGCATGGATCTCGCCATCCAAAAGGCGGTTGAACTCGGCGTCAGCGGCATCCAGCCCCTGTTCTCGACGCGCACCCTGGTGCGGCTGAGCGGCGAGCGCCTGGCTAAACGCGCCCAGCACTGGCAGGGGGTGGCGATCGCCGCCTGCGAGCAGAGCGGGCGCCGACGGCTGCCGTCCATTGCCACGCCAGTCACACTCGAGGACTGGCTCGGCCAAGCCCCCACGGGAGGCATCCTGCTGCATCACGCCGCCGACAAAACCCTCACCGAACTGCCGCCACCGCAGCAGCACATCAGCCTGCTCATCGGCCCGGAAGGCGGTCTCACGCCCGAGGAGCGCGACCAGGCCCAGGCGCGGGGATTCACGCCCGTCCGGCTAGGACCCAGAGTGCTCCGAACCGAAACCGCTCCCCTCGCCGCGATCGCGGCCATCCAGACCCTGTGGGGCGACTTTAGAGCGCTTTAGACTGATGAACTCCCCGTACGCCGTCGTTCTGATCGATGCCTCCGGCTATCTCTTTCGTGCCTATCACGCGCTGCCGAAGCTGACCAATTCCCAAGGCGAGGCCACCGGCGCCCTGATCGGCGTGCTGAACATGCTGCGCAAGCTCATCGACGAGACCGCGCCTGAGTACATCGGGGTCGTCTTCGATGCCCCCGGGCCGACCTTCCGCGATGCGCTCTATCCTGACTACAAAGCTCAGCGCCCGCCAATGCCGGACGAGCTGCGCGAACAGCTCGACCCGCTCAAGAGCATCATTCGCGCGATGGGCCTACCGCTGCTCGAGATCCCCGAGGTCGAGGCCGACGATGTGATCGGCACCCTCGCCACCCGCGCCGCCGAGCAGGACCTAGCGACCCTGATCTCGACCGGCGACAAGGACATGGCGCAGCTCGTCGATGAGCGCATCACCCTGATCAACACCATGAGCGGCACCGTCCTCGATCCCGAGGGCGTGAAGACCAAGTTCGGCGTGCCGCCGGAGCGGATCATCGACTACCTGAGCCTGATGGGCGACAGCAGCGACAATATCCCCGGCGTGCCCAAGTGCGGCCCGAAGACCGCCGTCAAGTGGATCGAGCAATACGGCGACCTGGATGGCGTGATCAGCCACGCCGAGTCGATCAAGGGCAAGGTCGGTGAGCATCTGCGCGCGGCACTCGACCAGCTTCCGCTCGCCCGCCAGCTCACTACCATCAAGCGCGATGTAGCGCTCGAACGGGCGCCGACCGATCTGCGCCCCAGCGAGCCGGACCGCGAGACCTTACGCACCTGGTACGAGCGCATCGAATCGAAACGACTGCTGGCGACCCTTGATGGCAGCGCGGATGGCGCGGACGGAAACGCGGGAGACCCATCGACGGTGGATGAGCACGCGCTCGGTAAGCCCCAACGGCCCGCAGCCGACTATCACACCATTCTCACCCAGACCGAATTCGACGACTGGCTCGAGCGCCTGCGCCAGGCCGAGCTATTCGCCTTCGATACCGAGACCAACGCGCTCGACTACATGCGCGCCGAGATCGTCGGCGTCTCGGTCGCGGTCAGTCCTCACCAGGCCGCCTACATCCCGCTCGCGCACGATGACCCAGGCGCGCCCGATCAGCTCGATCGCGAGCAGGTGCTCAGCGCCCTGAAACCGCTGCTCGAAGACCCCGAGCGCCCCAAGCTCGGCCAAAACCTGAAGTTCGACATGAGCGTCTGCGCCCGCGCCGGGATCGAGCTGCAGGGCATCGCCCACGACAGCATGCTGCAGAGCTACGTGCTCGACAGCACCGCGACTCGGCACGACATGGATTCGCTGGCGAAGAAATACCTCGACGAAGACAGCATCAAATTCGAGACCATCGCCGGCAAGGGCGCCAAACAACTGACCTTCAACCAGATCCCGCTCGAGACCGCAGCCCCCTATGCGGCCGAGGATGCCGATATCACCTTGCGGCTGCATCAGACCCTCTGGCCGCGCATCCAGGCCCTGTCGGGCCTGACGCGGGTCTACCGCGAGATCGAGATGCCCCTGGTGCCTGTACTCTCGCGCATCGAGCGCACCGGCGTGCGCGTCGATGTCGATGAACTCAATGCCCAAAGCCGCGACCTCGCCGAACGCGCGGCGGAACTCGAAGAACGCGCCTATGCCGAGGCCGGCAGCCGCTTCAACATGGGCTCGCCGAAGCAGATCGGCGCCATCTTCTTCGAGCAATTGAAGCTACCGGTGGTGGCGAAGACGCCTAAGGGCGCCCCGTCCACCTCCGAGGCCGTGCTCGAAAAGCTCGCCGAAGACGGCTATGAGCTGCCGCGCCTGATCCTCGAGCACCGCGGCGTGACCAAGCTGCGCTCGACCTATACCGACAAGCTGCCAGCGATGGTCCATCCCGAGACCGGCCGCGTGCACACCAGCTATCACCAAGCGGTTGCAGCCACCGGCCGGCTCTCCTCCAGCGATCCGAACCTGCAGAACATCCCGATCCGCAGCGAGGCCGGACGGCGCATCCGCCGCGCCTTCGTGCCGGAGCCGGGCTGTCGTCTGCTCGCCGCCGACTACTCGCAGATCGAGCTGCGCATCATGGCGCATCTCTCCGGCGACGAGCGCCTGCTCGCGGCCTTTGCCGCCGGTCAGGACATCCATCGCGCGACCGCCGCCGAGATCCTCGGCCTGCAGCCCGAGGATGTCACCAACGAGCAGCGCCGCTCGGCCAAGGCGATCAACTTCGGCCTCATCTATGGTATGTCCGCGTTCGGGCTCGCGCGCCAGCTCGGCATCGAGCGCCAGGAGGCGCAGGACTATGTCGATGCCTACTTTGCCCGTTATCCCGGCGTGCGCGCCTTCATGGACAAGACCCGCGAGCAGGCGCGCCAGGATCGCTACGTCGAGACCCTGTTCGGCCGTCGGCTCTACCTGACCAACATCGGCCACAGCAACCATCAACTGCGCAGCGCCGCCGAGCGCACCGCGATAAACGCACCGATGCAGGGCCCCGCCGCCGATATCATCAAACGCGCGATGATCCAGGTCGACGCCTGGATTCGCCGCGAGCAGCCACCGGTGCGGATGATCATGCAGGTCCATGACGAGTTGGTATTCGAGGTCGCAGAAGCGGCCACTGAATGGGTCTCCAAGCACATCTGCGCCCTGATGCAAGACGCCGCCGAGCTGGCGGTGCCGCTGCTGGTCGAGGCCGGCATCGGCGACAACTGGGATGAGGCCCATTGATGACGAAGCCCATTGATCTCGCGGCGCTCTCGCCGCTCACGACCATCGCCGCCTTGCCATCGCGATGCGCGACCGCAGCCTTGGCGATCGCCATCCTGTGGCTGACGACACTGGCACCGGCGACGACCCATGCCGACGAGGCGCTGGCCGAGGTGCCCGATCCGCTCAGCCTGGAACAGGCGCTGGGCTTCGCCGAGACGCATCCGCGCGTGATGGCAGCCGCTCGCAACGCCACAGCCGGAGCGCCCCAAACGCGCTCATCGCCCGCCACGCGCCTCGACCTGCCACGCGCACAGCCGCTCTACCTCGGCTGCCATTCACTCGCCTTCAGCGGCGCCCGTGGCAACGATGCCGAGCGCGATGTCGCCTGGTCCGGTTTGCTCAGCAGCGTCGATGCCCAGCGCCTCGAGATCATGCAGCGCTTTTTCGATGTGCTGCTGGCCGACCTCAGCTTCACGCGCGACAACGAAGCCATGGCCGTGGCCTTCATCCAGTTCGACCGCGCCGAGGCGCGCCAAGCGCTGGGGCAATTCTCTCCACTGCGCACCGCCGAGCTGCAGGCCGAGTATCAGCTGATCCGCCGCCAGCGCGCGGCTAGCGAGGCGGCAAAGCGCATCGCCCGTGCCCTACTGGCAACCGCCCTCGGCCATCCCACCTCACTGCCTCGGCAACTGGTGACGCCGACACTCGAGCCATCCAAGGCCGAGCGGCCGACGCTCGATGCGATCGTCGCCGCAGCGCTCAAGAACAACCCCGGTATCCAGGCCCTCCTGCAAGAGCGCAGCGAAGCCGAGCAGGCGCTGCTTCGCATGGCCGTGCGCGAGCGCGCCTTGGAACTGCTCACCCGGCTCGAGCTGCTGGAGGTGGTCGCCGAGCAGACCCGCAGTGAGTCGGACTGGCGCGATCTCAAGCTCGATGAGAGCCGCACCCTGTATGAACTCGAGGCCCAGGCCGATCTCGGTTTCTCGATGAGCCAACAAACCAGGGCTCGACGGGACGAGGAAGAGACCGCGTTCTGCCGTGCCTTGACCCGCGCCGAATTGAAGGCACTGCAGGGGGTGACACCATGAAAAAACGCATGATCGGCACTCTCCTGCTGTGCGTGCTCGCCAGCCATGCGGCAGCGGCACTCCAACTCAGCGGCCGCCTGGAGTGGGTGCGCAAGGTCGAGCTGCGCGCGGTGGAGAATGGCGTTGTCGATGAGGTCTTGGTCACGCCCGGCCAGCATGTCGATGAAGGCGAGCTGCTCTTGCGCATGGACCAGCGCGAAGCCCGAGCGGGTCGTCTCGAGGCCAAGGCCGGCGTCGCCCGCCGTGCCATCGCCCTCGAGGACGCCGAGCGCGCGCTGGCGCGCGCGCAAGAGCTGTTCGATCGCGGCCTGATCGCCAGCGAGGAACTCAAGGACGCCGAGCTGCTCAAGGCCGCCACCGAGGCCGAGCTGGAGTCGGCAAAGGCCAGGCAGGCCACCGCCGATGTGCTCTTGGAACGCACCGAACTGCGCGCCCCATTCGACGGCATCATCGTCGTGAAGCATGCCCATCGCGGTGCCGTCATCTACAAGACGCTGCAGCAGCAGCCGTTGATCGCGGTGGCACCCACCAGCCAGATGCTCGCGCGCGTGCTGGTCACCGCCGACATCCTGCGCCGCTACCGTCCCGGGCAGCCGGCCAGGATCAATGTGCGCGGCCGAATACGCCATGGGCGCATCTATAGCCTCGGCGTCGAGGCGGTGCGCATCGACCCGGATGGGGCGGTCTATGAGCTGGATGTGATCTTCGAGAGCCAGCCAGATGAGATCCTCAGACCGTCCGAATTCGTTCAGGTGACACTTCCTTAACGAACCTCGCGGAACCAATGCGCATTGCTATACTCATAAATGCTAGGCGCGACAACGCGCTAGGCCGCTTCGGTCTCCCCCTCCCTAGCGGCCTTTGGCTCCCGGCTCCCCCAAAACCGGGAACGATCACCCCGGCGGGTTCCCCGCTCGCCGGGGTTTCTTTTTGTCCACCGCCTATTTGCCCCAGCCCGCGTTAACAGCCGCTTGGGCTCTGGGGTACACTGCGCGCATGAACTACAGGCTCGGCGTCGTCATGGACCCCATCGGGTCCATCAAGATCCATAAAGATAGCACCTTCGCGATGCTGCTTGCGGCACAGCAGCGGGGCTGGTCGCTTCATTATATGGAGCTGGCCGATCTGTTCCTCGCCAACGGCGAGGTCCAGGCGCGGATGCAGCGTCTCGAGGTCACCGATGACCCGGCGGGCTGGTATCGCCTCGAACCCATCGAACCGCAGCC
>PWTO01000159.1 GCA_003562815.1 Chromatiaceae bacterium
CCGCCATATTCCAGCATCAGGCTGCCGATATGGGTCTGCGAGCGGCGGTCGAGGATCGACTTGCCGACCGCGAACACGGTGTTCTGCTGCTGCCGCCCCCACAGCACATGCATGGAGATGTTGGCCTGCGGATACAGAGCGTAGATGGTGAAGCGGTTGGTGGCCCAGATCGTCTCCTCGTCGCGCAGATCGACTTCGACTAAGTTGCCGTGCAGGGTGGAGACGCGCTCGAGCTGCGCGCGCGCCTTGTCCTGGTGATCGAAGTAGAGTTCGCAGCGCTCCTTGACATGCGGCAAGTCCAGGATCTGATCGATGTCGTGATCCCGGCAATAGTCGATCAGCTGCATCATCAGCTGATAGTTGGAGATGGTGAACTCGCGGAACCGCCCCAGGCCGGTGCGCGCGTCCATCAGGAAGTTCAGCAGCACCCAGCCCTGGGGATCGAGGATCTCGTCGCGGGTGAAGTCGGCGGAGTCGCCCTTGTCCACGGCCGCCATCATCGCCTCACTGACCCGAGGAAAGCCCTCCTTGCCGCCGTAGTAGTCGTAGACGACGCGCGCCGCCGAGGGCGCGTCGGGGTCGATGATGTGGTTCTCCCGGCGCTGACCACCGGCGCGCTCGATCTCGCTGGCATGGTGGTCGAAGGCGAGGTGAACGCCCTCCACATAGGGCAGGTTGGTGGTGATGTCGCGGCCGGTGATCTCGATCACGCCATCCTGCATGTCCTTGGGATGCACGAAGCTGATGTCGTCGACCAACTCCAGCTCCTTCAGCAGGACGGCACAGACCAGGCCGTCAAAATCACTACGAGTCACGAGGCGGTATTGTTCAGTCATTAAGCTCTCCAGATGGGTCGCCCACTCAGCGATGCTTGTGCTAAGCAGGAACAGGGATCAGTTTACCTGGAAACCACCTTCGAGCTATTTCATCGAGCAACGGAGCACCATCATGACGCCAACCAAGAACGGGGAGTTCATCCGCTGGGAATCCGGCTTTCGCCACTGGGTCACGCCAGACGGCAGCGCCGGCCCCTCCGGCGAGGGCGGCTTCCCGGCCGAGCCGGGCCGTTATCACCTTTACGTCTCCTACGCCTGCCCCTGGGCGCATCGCACCCTGATCCTGCGCGCGCTCAAAGGGCTTGAGGATCTGATCGGCGTCTCGGTGGTGCATCCGCTGATGCCGGCCGAGAGCTGGGTCTTCGGCGAATATCCGGGGGCGACACCAGACGCTGTGCACGGCTTCGACAAGCTGCTGCAGCTCTATGAGCACTGCGCGCCCGGCTTCGACGGCGTGGTCACCGTGCCGGTGCTCTACGACAAGCAGCGCCAGACCATTGTCAATAACGAGTCCGCCGAGATCATCCGCATGCTCAACAACGCCTTCGATGCCTGGGGACGCGCCGAGCTGGATGTCTACCCGCGTGAGCTGCACGCCGAGATCGACGTGGTCAATGCGCTGGTCTACGAGAACGTCAACAACGGCGTCTACCGGACCGGCTTCGCGACGACCCAAAGCGCCTATGAAGCCGCCTTCGACCAGCTCTTCGCGACCCTCGACCAGTTGGAGGCGCGGCTCGCGATGCAGCGCTATCTGGTCGGCGAGCAGATCACCGAGGCCGATTGGCGGCTGTTCACGACCTTGGTGCGCTTCGATCCGGTCTATCACGGCCACTTCAAGTGCAATCGCCAGCGCCTCGTCGACTATCCGAACCTCTGGGCCTACACGCGCGAACTCTATCAGGTGCCCGGTATCGCCGAGACCGTCAACATGGACCACATCAAGCGGCACTACTACGGCAGCCATCAACAGATCAATCCGACCGGTATCGTGCCGAAAGGGCCGGAGCTGGACTTCACCGAGCCCCATGGCCGGGAACGACTCCGCGCACCCCGATGACACGACTCGACGACCAGTCCTCTTTTGTGTCGGCCGTCACGTTGCTTGGTGGCGAAGGCGTGCTGCACGCCCAGCCACGGGCGGTCATGGACTGGATACCCTGGGCCGCATTGAGCACGGGGTGTTTGCCTGATGCGGACTGTGTGGCGGATCACCACCGCCCGCTTTGCTCAGACGGCCTTCAGCGGTGCTGAACGTGCCCAGCGCCGTGGTTCCGGCTGAGCGCAACGTCCTGTTCAATCCACGCCATCGGGATTTCGCCCGTATCGCGATTGGCGAGCCTCAGTCTTTGCAGACCGATACTCGCCTCCTGCGCAATCTGGCTTCGATCAGCTAGCCAAACTTTGGGCGGAGCGTGCCCGGTCATCCCGGCCAATGATCGGTCGCGATGGGCTCGCCCAGATCGGCTTCGATGAGCCGAGCGCGTACCTCGAGCAGGCGCTCGAGCAGGCGCGGCTCGAATTCTGCGTAAGCATCGGCATCGGGCTCGCGCTTGACCACGACTCCAAGCAGCTCGGTGATGGCGTTGCCGATCGAGTTTTGGCTGATGGTGACGAGCAGGCGGCCATCGTCGTTACGGTAGATAATCTGTTTGAAGGCCGGCTGCCAGCGGATGGCGTTGGCGTATTGGGCATCGCGGATGCATTGGTCTCGCACCCGCTTGGCGGTCGCCAGGAATTCGTTGTTGAACAGCAGCACGCTGTCCACCGCATCCGGGAAATAGACGCCTTCGGGCATCGGCGCGTTGCGGGTGGAGACCTGAGAGAAGAAGGCCCGGTAGAAATCCAGGAAGCCCATCAGGATCAGGTCGTACTCGCGCCAGAAGCGGACATCCTCAAGCGCCTCGACGCCACCCTGAATCTCCCAACAGGGTAGCCCCTGCGGATACCCAGTCAGCGAGAGCTGCGAGCTGCTCAGGCGCGCCGGCTGCAATATCTCGAGGTTGAGCGCACGCTCGAAGAAGGCGCGGTAGACCTCCTTCATGTGCGCCTGGAACAGGCAGTGCTGCCCGCCGTCGGTGAGGTTGGGATTATCGGGATCGGCGGGCTTGGCCTGGCGCAGCAGGTCCATCGGGAAGACGATAAAGTGGTTGTGGAGCATGCGGATGCTCGGCACCCCAGGCGCGGTGAGCGACCAGGTGGCATCCAGGCTCGCCTCCCCCGCCAAGAGCAATGCCTGCGCTGGGTCTGGGTAGTGCTCGACCATGTAGCGGATGAGGATCTGATTCATCCGGTTCCAGACCCGCTTGACCTGGTCCGGTACCTGGGTGCGCCGCACCGGCCGGCCTAGCGGGTCGAGGATCACCCGCGAGGTGTCGTAGATGATCGAGGCGTCGAACGCGTTGCTGTGACCGAGGGCCTTGCGGTAGAGAAGGAGGTTCTCGGGATTGCGCAGCAGCCCGTTGTTATGGGCGAGGTCGTTGAGGTTCTCGGTGCTGTTGAAGAACTCGTTCGGCCTCATCCCCTCCGGCACCGACAGCGGGATCGGCCGATAGGGGGTAACGATCTGACGCGGACCGGTAGTCACTGGCTGACACCTCGGTGGTCGGACTGGTGAGTTCGCTCGCCGCCATTGTCCATCATGCCAAATGATAGGCAAACCGCGCCGGGTCTGCCGCCTTGCTGGGCGTTGAGTTCGCATCTCTGGGCGGCTAAAGTTTGGCTATCGTGATAACCGATCCCGGTACTCGCCATGCCTCAAGCGCCCCTGACCCGACTCGGCCTGCCGCTGCTGCTGTTGGCTAGCCTGCGAACGCCGCTGGCCGGCGCAAGCAATGCTGGCCCGGGCTTCGATACGATCGCCCCATCCAACGCCACCGGCCTCGAGAGCGCGCATCAGGATCTCAGTACCGCAGTGCGCGTCGCGCCGCCGGAGCTGACCCTCGCGCAGGTCTACCAACCCGGCGTGGACTTGGCCCATTATCTGGTGAGCGAGAAGTTCGATGGCGTGCGCGCGTTCTGGGATGGACGCCGCTTGATCACCCGTAGCGGCCTGATCATCAACGCTCCGGCTTGGTTCACGGCTGGGTTTCCGAGCCAACCGCTCGATGGCGAGCTGTGGATGGGGCGCGGTACCTTCGCCGATCTCTCCGGTACTGTGCGCACCCTAGAGCCTGATGTCGAGGCCTGGCAACAGGTGCGCTATGTGGTCTTTGATCTACCGACATCCGAGGGCGGTTTCGAGACGCGCTTCGCGGCCCTCGAACACCTCGTCGAGCAGGCCCCGAGCGTGCGCCTGAGACTCGCGCATCAGCATCCGATCGCCGACCACGAGGCGCTGCAGGCACAGTTAGAGCGCATCGTTGCCGCCGGTGGCGAGGGGCTGATGCTGCAGCGGCGCGATGCCCTCTATCAGCCCGGCCGCAGCGCCGCGCTGCTCAAGGTGAAGCCTTATTTCGAAGGCGAGGCGGTTGTGCTTGAGCACCTGCCCGGCCAGGGCAAGTACACAGGCATGCTCGGCTCGATGCTGGTCGAAGAGCCGGACGGCACCCGCTTCCGGCTTGGCACCGGCTTCAGCGATGCCGAGCGCGCCGCGCCGCCGCCGATCGGCAGCCTCGTCACCTTCAAGTACCACGGTCGCACCAAGTACGACCGGCCACGCTTCGCCAGCTTCCTGCGCGTGGCCGACGATTTGTAGCCGTTTCCCTGCGGCGGAGTCGAAACGGATGTGCGTTTTCTGCGACAATGGGCGCTGTCACAGCAATCACAGGAACAGTATGAGTACCTACGACATCTACGCTCTCGGCAACGCACTGGTGGATATGGAATACGAGGTTAGCGCTGACGACCTCAAACGGCTCGGCCTCGACAAGGGCGTCATGACCCTGGTCGACGAGGCGCATCAGCTGCGCATCATGGAGCATCTGCGCGAACATCATCACCAACGCGGTTCCGGTGGCTCGGCGGCGAACTCGGTGATCGCGCTCAGCCAGCTCGGCGGTCGTGGCTACTATGCCTGCAAGGTCGCCGACGACGAACTCGGCCACTTCTACATGAAAGACCTGCGCGACGGCGGCGTCGCTACCCTTGATGGCACCGCTCTGGAAAAAGGCGATACCGGCCGCTGCGTGGTGCTCGTCACCCCCGATTCCGACCGCACCATGTGCACCTATCTGGGTATCAGCGGCAATCTCTCGGTACAGGAGGTCGAGGTCAACGCGTTAAACGCGGCCAAGTGGTTCTACACCGAAGGCTATCTGGTCACCTCGGATACCGCCCGGGTCGCCGCGATCGAGGCGCGCAAGGCAGCCGAGCATGCCGGGGTGCGGACCGCGCTGTCGCTGTCCGATCCGAACATGGTCAAGTTCTTCAAGGATGGGCTCAAGGAGATGATCGGCGACGGCGTCGACCTGATCTTCGCCAATGAGGAAGAGGCCATGGGCATGGCCGAGAGCAATGACCTGAACGAGGCGGTGGCCTATCTAAAAACGCTGAGCAAGGAGTTCGCGATCACGCGTGGCCCCAAGGGTGCGCTGGTCTTCGATGGTCAGGAGTTGATCGAAATCGAGCCGGTCAAGGTCGAGCCGGTCGACACCGTCGGCGCAGGCGACATGTTCGCCGGTGCCTTCCTCTACGGCCTGACCCAGGGCTGGGGCCACAAACGTGCCGGTGACCTCGCCTCGGCGACCTCGGCCAAGCTGGTCACCAGTCTTGGGCCGCGCCTGCCGAAAGAAGAGACGCAAGCGATCCTAAAGTCGCTGAGCTGACCGGCGCGCGATCCCGCCTGCATCGTTTCTGGCTCAAGCTTTGTAGCCCCCGCTTCGTCGCCCCCAGTCTGTTGACGGGGGCGAGCGAAGCTCGGAAGCCAGGAGCGATCAAAATCGCGTGGCTATGCCTAAAGCGTCGTGTGCTCCCTTATTGTGAACGCCATGCTCAGCCGAGCCGGTTGAGCGAGAGCGAAACCGGCTTCGGCTGAAGCAACTCGTTAGGCATACATCAGTTTTCCACGGGGCTCAGGAATCGGGCGACCAATTTCCTGGGCAGTCTCTATCCACTCGCGGATGATCACTTCCGCGTTCTTGAGGGCCTCCTGGTAAGAAGAGCCGTCGGCCATACACCCAGGTAACTCCGGCACCTCAGCAAGGTAGGCGTTATCCTCTGCGCTCCAATAGATAAGTATCTCGTATTTAGGCTCCATCGCTTCTCTCAGAGTTTGTACTTTAGGATTACGGTTCGAGCCTGCTTGACCTGATACGCTTTCGCCTTCGAACCGATTGGTTGTAGGTTCAGAATCTCTTCTACACCGTCTTTTGAGTAAATATAGTGGTCGCCACGAACCCGTTCGACAAAGCCAAGTTTCAGCAGAAGCGAGCAAAGATCCTTGAATGGAACGTTAGTGTCCGAAGTTCCGCGAAGAACTATGCTCAGTGTCTTATCAGCTTTACCCATGAGTCCGTGACGGGGAATCAGTGCCTAACGTGAGCCGCAGCCCGCGCCAAACTGCGGCAATGCGCGAAGCGCCGGCCGCAGTTTGGCGTCGGGCTGGCGGTTTTGTTAGGTATTTGGTTCTTCCGACGTATCAAGAACTCCGGCGATGAGTGCTGACGAGATCGCATGTGCTGCAATATGCGCCTCCATCTCAAGATCAATACCTGGATACCAATATGATAGCTTTCCAAACAGCCACTGTGAGAAACGGATGCCTGTAAAATGGGAAAACTCCATGTAAACGAACTGGCTCTCGTGGAATTGTGGGACAAGATTGGGTCCGCAGCGATCACCGTCTTGGTTCACGCCGAGTAATTCTGCGGCATTCGGTGTGGAAAAATGAGCCACCTCGGAGAGAGCACTGTATATTCTCCCTGTGCCGTTTGTTAGAACGTGTTTTACGTTAGGTGTTTTCTTGAAAAGTTTTTGCGCTGGATTGTCTTCGAGCTCAAGAATTCGAGCCAAACTTTCAACTTGTTTCCGTAACAGAACTAGGGCTTCTACTATGTCTCCATTGAGGAGTATGTCTGTCGCGAGATAGTATGTTCTTATGAATGAAGCGGACAATCCAATTTGATACGACGTTTCTTCGTTAACGACGTTAATTGGTTGGTCTATCTTTGCGGCCAATGAGGCTACAAGACCGTCAACTGCAATTCTCAGAATATTCTGTTCGTTTGTCTCTTTCCGTCGGAATTTTTCCCGAGTGTTTTCCCTCGCTTCCATCGCGTTGCCTTGGACATCGCACACCGATCTCAGCATCTGCTCCGCCATGGCTTGAGGTTCAGGGCTCATGTCTCTTACCTAACGTTAGCGCTCACCCGACGCGAAAGGAGCGGTCGGGTGTAGCACTTTGTTGGGCAGCACACTGTTAAAGTCAGCTAGGGGTCAAGATTCACCTTTTTTCGAATCGCCTCTACATCTTCTGCGGCCCCGGCGACAACGAGAAATAATGTAAACAGGAAGATGCCTTGAGCTAGTATAGCAATGCCCAGGCCAATCCCGATTGGGTTCGCTTGGTCGCCCGTGACAGTGCTCCCGGCGAAAATCGGAACCTCGACCGAGCCGAAGTTCACCCAAATCACGATGGCGCCAATGATTCCAACAACAAGATCTATCCATGCAAAAATGCGTAATGCCAGAATAGCACTGCCTCGCTCAAAAGTAGGTGAACCAGATGGTATCGCGCTACTCGAGACCTCTCTTCCAGAGGTTAATGACCCGCCTGTATTGGTGGTTCTCTTACCTGTTGAACTGAGTTCATCTCTAGAGACATACCACTTTTCGTCAACAAGCTGAGCCACATAAAAGCCATCACGGATCATCGAAACGACTTTGGCGGAATCAATCCCTTTGGTCTTTGCAAATTCTTCCACCGGCAACATGTTTTCGGGAATATTCATTCCTTACTTTCTCCTTATTGATTGACAAACGTTCATGGGAGCCCAACGCCACGCTCAGCCGAGCCGGTTGAGCGAGAGCGAAACCGGCTTCGGCTGGAGCACCGTGTTAGGCAATTTATTCACCTCCAGTCAACTGAGTAGGTTTCCGGAGTTAAGTATACTGTCCGTATGCCGTAACAGGCTGATTAACTTGCGGGTTTAAGTCCCGCCAAAGGAGTTGCTCGTACACCTTAGTAGTGTCGCGGAGCGGCGTTCGCGTAACCGGGGGTCGTGAGTTCCGTGGATGCAAAACCACAGGCCGCAGCGCAAGCGAACCTAGAGGTAGCCTCGTGAACAAAGTGAAGATGCCGACCCGTTGGAC
>PWTO01000295.1 GCA_003562815.1 Chromatiaceae bacterium
GACGCCGTGATCCTGCCACAGGCATTTCTCTCCGCGATGGCGGGGCACGAAGAACAGGAATTTCGTCGCGCTTGCATCGAAGCGCTGACCCGATCCGAATCCTTGGATCTGATGATCGACACGCTCAAGCTCATTGCGATGGACTTGGGGGCGCCGGCGAGATGAATGTGCTGTTCGTCTCCCAATGTACAAAGCGTGCGCTGACCGAGACCCGGCGCATCCTCGACCAATTCGCTGAACGACGTGGCGACCGCAGCTGGCAGACGCCGATTACCCAGCAGGGACTGCAGACGGTCCACCGCATGTTACGCAAGACCGCGCGCAAGAACACCGCCGTCGCCTGCCATTGGATACGCGCCAAGAATCAAACCGAGCTGTTGTGGATCGTCGGCGACCAGCGGCAGTTCAACGAATACGGCGGAACCCCGACAAACACCAGCTCGCGGGATCTATTGCGCACCCAAGATGAGAACGACTGGCATCACGGCGAAGACATTCGGCTGCTGGCTGCCCTCGCGGCCCTGTTTCACGACGTCGGCAAGGCCAACGATGCCTTCCAACTGAAGCTGACCAGCACCGCACACTTAGCCGATGCTTACCGCCATGAATGGGTTTCCCTGCGATTGTTCCAGGCCTTCGTCGGCGCCGACACGGATGACCAAGACTGGCTGCAACGCTTAGCCGCAGTCGCCACTGACCATCGCCCTGAGCTGTTCCCAGCTCCCTACCGGGACGGCGTCGATAGCGCCAAAGCCCCGCAGCCATTGCAACACCTACCCCCGCTCGCCCAGGTCATCGGCTGGCTCATCGTCAGCCACCACCGCATACCGGTAGCGCATGATATTAGGAAGGTTCGCCTCAGCTCGGCAACACTTCGGCAGGTCCAGAAACTCATCTGTTCCGACTGGTGCGGCAGCGCCAAGGAGCCCGAGCAGAAGCAGATCAAGGCCTGCTGGCACTTCGGCAAAGGCCTGCCGTTCGCCAGCGAAAGCTGGCGCAAGCGCGCCGCCCGTATCGCACGCGCACTATTGAATAGGACGGGCTGGGTCGACGTCCCCAGCCTCGATGACCCCTACGTCCTGCATCTGTCACGCCTGTCGCTGATGCTGGCGGATCATCACTACTCCAGCCTCAAAAGCGAGCCAAGCCTGGGCGACAAGGACTTCCCACTCTACGCCAACACCAAGGACGGCCAGCTCAACCAACGCCTAGACGAGCACCTGATTGGCGTCGAGCGTGCTGCCGGTGCTTTCATCAGCCGATTGCCGAGAATCGAGCGCCAACTCCCACGCATTGCACGCCACAAGGGCTTTCGGCGACGCAGCGCCGACACCTGTTTCCGCTGGCAGGACCGCGCTTTCGACCTAGCCGCATCATTACAGAGTCGTTCCGCCCGACACGGCTTCTTCGGCGTCAACATGGCCTCCACCGGCTGCGGCAAGACCCTCGCTAACGGCCGTATCCTCTATGCCCTTGGGCATCCAAAGCTCGGTGTGCGCTTCAACATCGCGCTCGGGTTGCGCACCCTGACCCTACAAACGGGCGATGCCTACCGCGACAGGCTGCGCCTGGGGCCAGAGGATATGGCGGTTATGGTCGGCGGTGGTGCCATTCGGGCGTTGCATGAGCATCAGCGTTCGGATCAGCCCGAGTCGATCGGCCCGAATGCACTGGAGCAGGCGGGCAGCGAATCCGTTGAAGCGCTGCTTTCCGAGCATGACTTCGTGCACTTCGAGGGTAGCCTGGAGGACGGGCCGCTCAAGAAATGGCTCGGCAAGAACCGATCGGCCGAGCGGCTGCTGCAGGCACCAGTCTTGGTCTGTACCATCGACCACCTGATGCCCGCCACCGAAGGCATTCGCGGTGGCCAACAGATCGCGCCCATGCTGCGGCTGATGACCTCCGACCTGGTGCTGGACGAGCCGGACGAATTCGATCTGAACGATCTCCCGGCGCTGAGTCGCCTCGTCCATTGGTGCGGCATGCTGGGCAGCCGCGTGCTGCTCTCCTCCGCCACCCTGCCGCCGGCCCTGGTCGAGGGCTTGTTCAACGCTTACCGCGAAGGCCGTCTTACCTTTCAGGCCCATCGTGGCGAGCCTTGTCTCCCTGTGGACATCTGCTGTGCCTGGTTCGATGAGTTCGACGCGGACCACGGCAACCACGCGACTGACGTGTCTTTCGCAGAACAGCACCGCCACTTTGTCGAGCGGCGCATCAAGCAGCTCGCTAAGGCCGAGCAGCGACGCAAAGCCATCATCAAGCCGCTGCCGATCGAGCCGAATAGATCGCGCGAGTTCATCTGCCGTGAGCTGGCCGCGACACTGCGCGATGAGATTCTCACGCTGCACGAGCATCACGCCGATAACGACCCCAAGACCGGCAAACGTGTCAGCATCGGCCTGGTGCGCATGGCCAATATCGATCCGCTTGTGGACACGGCGCGTGCCATGCACGCTTTGGGTGCTCCAGAACAGACACGCATCCATCTCTGCGTCTATCACTCTCAGCACCCGCTGCTGGTGCGCGCCAACATCGAACGCCGGCTGGATCGCCTGCTCAACCGCAGCGACCCAGACGCGCTGTTCAGCGACATCGATATGCGCGCATGGCTGGATCACCACCCGGAACCGGACCAAATCTTCGTCGTCATCGCCACCGCCGTTGCCGAGGTCGGGCGCGACCACGACTACGACTGGGCCGTTGTGGAGCCATCATCCATGCGCTCCATCACCCAGCTCGCCGGTCGCGTGCGCCGTCACCGACCCGGCTCTTGCGAGACGCCCAACATCCATCTGCTCGATACCAACGTACGGCACCTACTGAACGGAACCGGTCAACCAGCGTTTCGTTGGCCGGGCTTCGAGTCGGAAGACCTGAAGCTCGACTCCCACCATCTATCCAACCTGCTCACCGACGACCAACTCGCACGCACTGACGCCACTGCTCGCATCAAGGAGCGACCAACGCTCACACCGCGGACCAACCTAGTGGACCTAGAACACGCTGCACTGCGCGCCTGCATGCTCGACGACGATGCCTTCCCGATGGAAACCACGCCCGTGAACCGCTGGTGGACCACCCGAGCACAGCTCACCGGCCTACTGCAGCGCAAGCAGCGCTTCCGCGATGATCCTGGCGGCCGACAGCGCTATGGGCTGCTGCCAGATGCCGACGGCGAGATCCAGTTCCGGCGGTTTGAGCGCGATGGATCGACAAAGCTGGCCGAGAACCTGCGTCACCGACTCGACATCGATACCGACAAAGGCCCCCGCGTCAACTTCTGGGGCGAGCCTGACTACAAAGACGCGTTGGAAACGCTGGCGGAAAATCGCGGCCTCGACATCGCCGATTGCGCGCGAATGTTCGGAGTCGTAGACCTGCCAGCAGAACGAGCTGAGCAGGGCTGGTGGTATCACCCGGCGCTGGGATTCAGCCGAAAAAGATGACGTGCGGCAATACAGCCAAAGAACGATCGAGCTGCCTGTTCGGCAGTGAAGTGAAGTCGATACGGCTCGTTGCACCTTCTGAGCTGCCGGGTCGGCAGTAGTCTGTATTTATGCAAGGCGGAGCCTCTTGGTCAACTCCAGTGCTGAAAATTGCTAGCGCATGAGCATCAACGATCACTGAGCGATAATTTCTTGATACTGCTCGATGCACGGTTGACTTTCTGAGAGACGCAGCCTAATCTCTAGCTCATGGGTGGCGGGAGTGCGCATACAACCCGCCACATGAGCTAACGTCTCTCGTACCACCGAGCCCCAGCCGCCGGGATGTAGCGGAAGGAGGATGTCATGGTGCCCGGCCAGCGCCTCGCCAGAAGAGTGTGACCGCGCGTCCCCAGGACGTTGTCTCGGGGACGCATGATACCGCGATGGAATCTTTAACCGAACCTGCTTTGCACGGAGAGCACGGTGACCACAACAACACAACAATCTTCGAAGGATTCTTCTGCCCTTCGAGCGGCGATCGAGGACTTTTTAGCCGAACGCCTCAAACCCAAACTCGAGGCCATCAAGGGGGATCAAGAGGAAAAACGCGACAAGCTCCTGAAGGAATACGCACCCGAGGCATGGATCGCATCGGCCGCTCGCCGAGTATCTCAGATCCAACAGGTCACTCACGCACTTAAGTTTTCACATCCGGATGCCAGGGGCACCAGCCTAAGCAGCCCAGGCAACCCGTCCGCCGGCCCATCGCTGGTTGGCACGCATACGCTCACCGACAGCACCGCGCCCGACGTGGTGGGTAACGCCGCAGCATTGGACGTACTCAAGTTCCTGCGTCTCGTGGTAAACGGCAAATCGATACTGGAACGCTCGGCCAGCGCGGACCCAGCTTTGCTGGAAGCGCTACCCGGTGACGAGGCGCAATCAAGGGAGTGGATGCTGGCCTTTGCCGGACTGACCGAGCCCAAGGGCGACCACGCCTCCCACAAGCTCGCCAAGCAACTGTACTGGCCCTTGGACGAGGGCGGTTATCACCTGTTGGCGCCACTCTTTCCGTCCTCCCTCGTGCACCGTGTGTGGGAGACCATCCGCGACGACCGCTTCGGCGATGACGCCAAGGCCGCACGAGAAGCGCGGAAAGAAAAACAGCCCCACGCTCGTGCTCTGCATGAGTACCCAAATCTGGCGATGCTGAAATTCGGCGGCACCAAACCGCAGAATATCAGCCAGCTCAATAGCGAGCGTCACGGCGAGGCCTATCTGTTGGCGGCATTGCCCCCAAGCTGGATCAGCGATGCCATCCGACCGCCACTGCATACCGAGAGCATCTTCGGCCCCTACCTCAACCGCCCCCTATTCCGACTCACCAAGATCTTGCGCGAGTTCCTGATCAAGGTGAAAGGGATCAACAACGTGCATATCCGCGGCAAGATCGCAGAACTGGTGCAGGCCATCGGCGACGAGATCATTTTGACCGCCGCCCGGTTGCACGAGTTGCCCCCTGGCTGGAGCGCCGCGCCCGATTGCCGACTGGTCGAAGCGGAGCGCTATTGGCTGGACCCCTACCGTGCGCTGGAGGACGACGAGTTCGCACAGCAACGGACCGCGACCGACTGGCGCACTACCATCTGCGATCGCTACGGAAACTGGCTCAACGCCCGCATCGGCGGCGACAGGCTACCCGTCGGAGATCCCGAGCACACCGAATGGAAGGCGGCGCTAGGCCACGAAATACGCATGCTGCGAGAGGAGTTGGACAGCCATGCATGAGACCGCAGCCCTACTGCTCTTGCCGCGCATGCGCGTGCAGAACGCCAACGCCGTATCCGGTCCCTTGAGCTGGGGCTTCCCGGCACCCTCCGCGTTTACCGGTTTTGCCCATGCCTTAGAGCGCCGCCTGGGTACCCAACAGCTCGAGATCAAGTTTGGCGGCGTCGGCATCGTCTGCCACCGCTTTGAGCCCCTGGCATACAAACCTGGGGGACAGTATTCGCCCAACGTCTTCGCCCTCACACGCAATCCCGTATTCGCCGGCTGGAAAGGATTCGTAGACAAGCCCGCTGCCTTGGTGGAAGAAGGCCGAGCGCACATGGAGATCAGCCTGCTCATCGAGATCCTGACCGAACCCATCGAGCTGCCAGAGGATGCGCTGGAGCGGATCACCGCCACCGTCGGCGCGATGCGGCTGGCCGGTGGCTCCATTCTGCCGATAGGGATGTCGAAGCGCCATGCACCAGCACTATTCGAATGGCCCGAGTCCACCGCCGAAGCGCGTGCCGAGTTTCGTCGTATCCGGTCCCAACTCCTGCCGGGCTTTACCCTGGTTCAGCGGGACGACCTGTTGATGACGCACCTGCGCGAGCTGCAAACACACGCGCCCCAGAGCGACAGCCTCGACGCACTACTAGACCTCTGCCGGCTCAACATTGAGCCCACCGGCCCCGATCCAGACCATCCCGGAGACACCCTTTGGGAGGTTCGCCGCAAGCCCGGCTGGCTCATCCCCCTGCCCGCGGGCTATGCGGCCCTGTCGCCGGTCTTTTCACCCGGCGAGGTACGCAACGCCCGCGACGCCGAAACACCGTTTCGCTTCGTCGAGAGTGTCTACACCCTCGGTGAATGGCTCAGCCCGCACCGAGTCAAGATGCCTGAAGAGATGTTCTGGCGCCATACGGCCGATCCTGCGGCTGGCCTCTATCGCTGTACCAACCGTTACATCACCAACCATCCCCAAGCAGAAGGAAACGCATAATGTCCAAGAATGAACTCAAAACTGCCTCCGTCCTCGCCTTCGAACGCAAGCTCGACCCCTCCGATGGTCTTTTTCATGCCGGGGACTGGGAGCAACGTAATACTGCCAAGATCTGGACGCCGGTAGCCCTGCGCACTAAGTCTGTTCGGGGCACCATCTCCAATCGGCTCAAGGACTCCGAACAGAAGAACACCGCCAAGCTGGATGCGGACATCCAGCAACCGAACCTGCAAACCGTCGACGTCGCCGCCCTGCCGCCGGATACCGACACCCTGCGCTTGCGCTTCACGCTGCGTGTACTGGGCGGTGCCGGCACGCCATCCGCGTGCAACAACGCCTTGTATCAAGCCAAGCTGCTGCAAACCGTGCAGCAATATCGGAACAATCAGGGCTTCGGCGAGCTCGCCCGCCGCTATGCGCACAATCTAGCCAACGGTCGCTTCCTGTGGCGCAATCGATTAGGCGCCGAACAGATCGAGATTCAAGTGCGCCACTTGCGCCAAGGCGAACAAATCGCCGTATGGACCTTTAATGCGCATGATTTTTCTCTGCGAAACTTTGATGCCACCGGGGACGCCCACGCGGATCTGAGCGCACTCGCGGTGGCCATCGAGGAGGGACTAAGCGGTTCAGCCCACGTCCTGTTGGAAGTAACGGCCTATGCGCGTGTCGGTGCCGGGCAGGAGGTCTACCCATCTCAGGAACTGATCCTGGATCAGGGCAATCGCAAGGGCGGCAAAAGCAAAACTTTGTACAAGGTCGGCGACATCGCGGCCATGCATAGCCAAAAGATCGGCAATGCCCTGCGCACGATCGACACCTGGTATCCGGACCCGGACGACGTTCAGCTCGGACCCATCGCAGCGGAGCCCTACGGGTCCGTTACCTCCCAAGGCAAGGCCTACCGCCAGCCCAAGGATAAGATGGATTTCTACAACCTGCTCGACGGCTGGGTGCTCAAGGACAAGGCCCCTGCGCCGGAGCAGCAGCACTACCTGATGGCCAACCTTATCCGCGGCGGTGTCTTCGGTGACAAGGACTGACAACGATGGATCACTATGTCGAGATTCGATTGTTGCCGGACCCCGAATTCGCCCCCAGCATGCTCATGAATGCCCTGTTTGCCAAGCTACATCGCGCATTGGTCGATCTAAACACGACTGCGGTCGGCGTGAGCTTTCCGGGGTATTCTTTGGACCCGTTGTCCTTGGGAGAACATTTGCGCTTGCACGGGCAGGCATCGGAGTTAGCACGCATGATGAGCTATAACTGGCTCCGCGGCATGCGTGACCACACAGAGGCTCAAGGGCCGACCAGCATCCCAACCGGGGCAGTCCATCGAGTCGTGCGGCGTGTGCAGGCCAAAAGCAACCCAGAGCGTCTACGACGACGCCTGATTAAGCGTAAGGGCATCGACAACGACGCCGCGCGTGAAGCCATCCCAGACCAAGCTGGGAAGTTGCTTAATCTGCCGTTCGTGACACTCAAGAGCCAAAGCTCTGGGCAAACTTTTCGTCTCTTCATCGAGCAAGGGGCGGCATCACCGGAACCTACCCTCGGATGTTTCGGACACTACGGCCTCAGCCGGGGGGCAACCGTCCCGTGGTTTTGACCCAAATTTCTAGCCCTCCTTGAGAGGCAATGAAATCAACCACTTGCAAGACGCCTGACAATTTAAGGTAATCTGCAAAGTTGGCCGCAAAGCTCTTTAAGATCATAAAATTAGCTGTTTCTTTTGTAGTTCACTGCCGAGCAGGCAGCTCAGAAAGGCAGGGTCTGTTGACCTGTATCGTGTCGCTCGTTCACTGCCGAGCAGGCAGCTCAGAAATCGGTGAGAATGATTGCGCTGGCGGCGAACCAGTTCACTGCC
>PWTO01000277.1 GCA_003562815.1 Chromatiaceae bacterium
CGGTTGGCTTCTTTGACCGTCTCGATGTCGAACACACCGCGCTCGATCTGACGCCTGGCCTCGGCATTGGCGGTCTTGAGGTTGTTCGCGTTCGCCTTGAGCAGCTCATTGGTCAGATCGGTCGCGGCCTTGACCGTCTCGGCGGCGCGCCCGGAGCGGTAGATGGTCACCGCCTGCGCGAGCTGCTGGCGCCACAACGGCACCGTGTTGACTAGCGTCGAGTTGATCTTGTTGATCAAGCCCTTGTCGTTCTCCTGCACCAGACGGATGCTCGGCAGCGCCTGCATCGACACCTGCCGCGTGAGCCGCAGATCGTGCACACGCCGCTCCAGATCGTCGCGCGCGCTGCGCAGATCGCGCAGATGTTGCGCCTGCACCATGTCCTCGGCCTGTTCGATCTTGGCCGCGAGCGCCGGGATGGTCTCCTGGTCCAGCTCCGCGAGCTTGGCCTCACCGGCGGCGATGTAGTGTTCCAATTCGCGGAAGTAATTCAGGTTGGCATCGTAGAGCCGATCCAGTGAGGTCACATCGGTCAGCAGCCGAGTCTTGTGCCGCTCCAGATCCATGGTGATCCGATCGATGTGATCGCGCACCGCCTCGTATTCCTGCAGAAAGCGCAGGATCGGCTTGCCCTGGCCGAATAAGCGCTGAAGCATGCCCGGCTTGGCATTCGGGTCGAGGCGCTCGACATCGAAGCCGCGCAGGGTGCCGACCATCTCGCTCAGGGACTGGCCGGCGGCGCCGGTGTCCTTGCTGCGCACGCCTTCGAGCATCTGGTCGGACACCGTGGTCAGCTGCTGTTGCGCCTTGGCGCCGAAGTACATGATCGAGCTGCTGTCGGTCAGGTCGAGTTCGGCCAACAGGGCCTTGATCTCGGCCTGTTCGGCCGGCGGTGCATCGGTCAATGTCACCACGGCTTGGCTGTTGTCTGGTGCTGGCGCGGTGCTCGGGACCGCATCTGGCGAGGCCGACGGCGGCGCTGGCTGGTTCGTGTTCACTGTGTTCCTCGCTGATCGATCAAAGCCCGGATTCTCGCTGAAAACCGACGGGCGTGTGCTAGCGAATGCCCTCCTGCTCGAGCTGCTTCTTGAGCACCTCGATCTGCACATCGAGATCGAGCATGTCGGCCTCGCGCAGATGCTCGCGTTGGCGTTGGAATTGCTCCTCGATGGTGATCAGCACGGTGCGGAAGTGCTGCTCGAGTTCGGCGGATTCCACATGCCGATGGGTGCGGGCATAGCCGTCCGAGACCTGTTCGGCGCCTTCCAGGAAGACCGTCAGGAAACGCCGCGCCCGGCGCAGATCCGAGGGCCGCTCGGCGATCTGCGCGAGGATGCCGCGCCCCAGCGTGGCGATGCGCGCCAGGCGTTGGCTCAGTTCGCGATTGCCGATCGCCTCGGCGGCGCGCTCGATGGTGATGAGCCGGTCCTCGGCCTCGGCGAGCGCCTCGATGACCGCCCGCGATTCCTTGTCCTGCGCGCTCATTGGTTCACCGACCCGCAGCGGCTCGAGCCCATAGACCAGATGGTAGCCGAGCACGGCCACGGCCGCGAAGCCGATGCCAACCCCAAACGGATAGCCAACCCCGTACACCGCAGCAACACAGGTGCCAACCGCCAGTAAGATGGCGGCGACAGTGCGCAGCGGGAACTGCCAACGCCGGCCGCGCTGGCTGAAACGGCGCCGCTCGGCCGCTTCGGGCGAGTGCCGCGAGGCCCGTCGCGTCAGCACCGCCGCCAGCGCCACCAGCCCCCAGGCGACAGCATCGCCGAAAAACCGGTCCAGTCGACTCAGGATCAACGCGTTGATCGCCGCAAACAGCAAGGGCGTGGAGAAGATCCACAACAACCAAGCACCGGCGGGACGTACCCGTAGCGGTCTCGGGACGCCAGCCGAACGCTCGGCTGCGGAGGGTACCGGCGCCTGCCGCTTGGCCATCAACCATTGCACGGCGGGGCCAGACACGCCAAGCCGATCGAGCAGGGCTTGCAGTTGCTCGGGTGGCTGCTCGGGTGGCGGCCGGTTCGGGTCGGAGGTTGTCACGAGAAGAAGAACGGGGCGAACATCGATTGGCAGGAGACAAGACCCAGGCTCCACAACAGGAGCACTGCGCCCAGGAGTCGCGCACCGAGGCCCGGTCGCGATGGGTACTGATCTGGCGGTTCTGACATCGGCGGTTTCGGCATTGGTCTCTTGGTGGCTTCCATTAGACGGCGTGCAGGCTTGGTCCTGCCGCAGGCATCACGATATTCCCTGCTTGGCAGGGGCCTGTCCAGCATGTGACTATAAAAGATCATCCCCAACGCAAGCGATACCGCGATGAGCCGCCAACAGCGCGACGGATTTAGGGTACCCTGCGGCTCCGCTCGCGGTATGCGCTTCGAGCCCTCTTCCCGAAAACCAAATAACCTGATCCGCAAGCACCGATGGACGATACGCTGAAACGCCTCCTCGATGCCGAGATGAAGGCCGAGACGATCGCGCAGGAGGCCGAGCAGGCCCAAGAGCGCATCATTCAGTCCGCGATGCGCGATGCGCGCGCGGAGGACGAGCGATTTACCGCACGCATCCCCGACCTGCACCGAAGCTTCATCGGCAAGGCCGAGGAGCGCGCCGAGCAGACCATCGCCGAACTCAAGCGACGCTATGACGAGCGCCATGTGCAGCTGCGCGAGACCGCCGAAGCGCGCGAGCAAGAGGCCCTCGACGCCGCCTTTGCGCTGTTCCTAGACGCGCGCCGCTAAGCGCTTCGGATCGCGATGAGCCGCCAGCGCGAGCCCTATCTGCATACCCGGATCTCGGCGCTGACCGAGCGCCTGATCGCACCCGATGAAGTCGCGACCCTGTGCGGCCTCTCGCTCTCGGAACTCGCTCAGCGCTTCGGGCTCGAACGCTTGCTCGAAGAGCCGCACGAGCGGCGTGCCAAGAGCCGCAGCGTCAAGCAGGCCCTGATCAACACCCTGCTCAACGAGCTGCGGATCCTGATCCGTCCGATGAATGCCGCCGAGGCCGGGCTGATCTTGGCCTGGGGTCGCAAGTACGCCCTGTTCAACCTCAAGACCCTGCTACGCGGCAAGCTCTATGCATTGAACCAGGACGAGATCCGCGCCAATCTGTACGAGTTGCCGGAGCATGTGCGCCTGCCGCAACAGGAGCTGTTCCAGGCCGAAGGCGTCCTCGAGCTGCTGCGCAAGCTGGAGCAAGGCCCCTACAGCCTGATCGCGAAACAGGGGCGCGAGGTGTTCGAGCAGAAACGCGAGCCCTTCGCCCTCGAAGCCGCGCTCGATCAACGCTACTATTTGGAGATGACGCGCCGCCTGCAGCAGGTGCCTGGCAGCAGCCAGGACGAGCTGAAGCAGCTCCTGGGCGCGGTGCTCGATCGCGTCGGTCTGCTGTGGCTGTTGCGCTTCCGCTTCTCCTACGGGCTCTCGCCGAGCGAGACCTTCTATCAACTGGTGCCCTCGGTACGCCTGCTGCACCGCGAGCGCTTGCTCGCGCTGGTCAACCTCGACAGCTTCGAGGAGATCATCGTCGCGTTGCCGGAGCCGATGAAGACAGACCTGGCCGGCAGTCAGGGTCTGATCGAGGTGCAACAGCGCCTCGGCGGCCATGTCACCCGCGTGTCCCGGCGCATTCTGGCCAATGGGCAGTCCGGCGTCGCGCGCGCTCTCGCCTATCTGATTCTGCGCGAGCACGGCGTGCTCATGCTCTTTTCCTTGGTGCAGGGGCACCTGCTCGGCCTGCCGCGCGAACTCGTGGAGATCGCCGTCGAGGCGCAACCACCGAATTGCCCATTGCCGCTGCCGTCCGCTGCCTGATCGCAGGCCAGGCGTCGCACCTCCATTGCCACCGAGTGTAACCCGAGCGCAACCGATCCCGATGTCAACCACGCGACAACAGCTCACGGCGGCTTTCACGCAGCAACTGCTGGCGCTCTGGGCCATGGTGCGGGTGCGCTTCGCGAAGGCCGCGCGTCGACTCAAGGGTGTGATCATCGCCGCGACCAATCAGGCTGGCCCGGCACTGGCGAGCGCCGCCACCCAGGTCGCCCAAACGTGGCGGCAACTGCGCTCAGCGGCGCTTTGGCACGAGATCAGACTGCGCCCGCTACCGATGAAGCATGTGCGGCTGCTGGTCATCACCGACGATCTGCCACAGACCTCATTGACCCTGGCCGAAACCGAGAGCTTCCACCCGGACACCCGGCCGCCAGCCGAGCAACTGTTGAGCGGCATTCCGGGCCGCGACTACCGCGCGATCTATCAGCAGGCCCATGTCCGGCTGGAGAAGATCGCCAAGGTGGTGCCGGTCGATGCGGCACCGGATCTCGACGCGGTCCGGGTGATCGAGCACGACGCGCTGTGCACGATCAATGAGCAACTCAACGAGCGCTGGGCCGAGGCCTCGCGTTTTGAGGAGGGCTTTCGCCGCATCGATGAGCAAGATCGCTTCGTGCGCGAGCAGCAGGCCGCGTTGGAGAACTTCAGCAACCTGAAGATCGATCTTGGCGCGCTGCGCAACAAGACCCGCTTTCTCGACTTCTATGTTGGCGTGGTACCGCGCGAGAATGTCAGCCGCCTGCAGGGGGCGGTGACCCTCGCCGACCACCTGCTGTTTACCTATCTGGAGCGCGAGCAGAGCACCCACGTCGTCATCGTCGGACCGCGCAACGAGAAAGAAGGCCAGCTCGCCTCCGTGCTCAGCTCCGCGAGCTTTCAATCCCTGCCCATCCCGGCCGGCCTCGAGAACGCTAGCCCGGCGCACAAATACGATGAATTGACCGCCGAGCGTGACCAGCTCCAGACCGAACGCGACACCCTGCAGGCCGAGGTCGAAGCCTGGGAGCAGACGCATCGCGACTTTCTGCGCTCGGCCCGACAAGCCCTGCTGATGGCCGCGCCTTTCGTCACGCTGGACCCCTCGATCCGCAGCGCCGGTCATCTCGCCGTAGTCTGCGGGTGGGTGCCAGCACGCGCGCTCGCCGAACTCGAAGCCCGCCTGCGCGCCAGCCTGGCGCTGCCGTTTGAACTCGAGCACCGCGATCCACACCCCGCCGAGCGCGCGCTGGTGCCGACCGTGGCGGCCAGCCATCGCCTGCTCTCGCCGTTTGCGATGCTGGTCAAGCAATACGGCATTCCGCAATACGGCGAGGTGGACCCGACGCCGTTGTTCGCGGTGACTTTCCTGTTGATGTTCGGCTCGATGTTCGGCGATCTCGGCCAGGGTGCGGTCATTGCTGGCTTGGCCTGGATCGCCCGTGCCAAGCTCGGTCTCTTCTACCGCTTCGGGGTCATGGCCGGCCTCTCGTCGATGTGCTTTGGCGTGCTCTACGGCAGCCTCTTCGGCTACGAGGAGATTCTGCCCGCGCTCTGGATGAGCCCGATTCATCACCCGATCTTGATGTTACAGATCGCGCTCGGCTATGGCGTGCTGTTCATCACGCTTGCGTGCGGACTGGCGATCTCCAACCGGCTCGCGGTCAAGGCTGTCGCGGCGGCGGTGTTCGGCCATCATGGTCTGGTCAATCTGGTGTTCTATCTGGCCTTGGTCTGGGGCGCGGTGGGTCTCGCCACCAGCGGCCACTTCGGCACCGCACCCTTGGTGCTGGCGATCGGCGCGCTGATGGCGCTCGCCGGCTACGCGTGGTCGCACCTGCAGGCGCCGCTCGGCGAGAAGATCCTGGTGGTGTTCATCGAGACCTTGGAGACCGTCATCGGTTACACCTCGAACACGCTCTCGTTTTTGCGCGTCGCCGCCTTCAGCCTCAATCATGCCGCGCTCTCGCTTGCGGTGCTGACGCTTGCGGGCATGATGGGCCCCGCCGGGCACCTCATCACCGTGATCCTTGGCAACGTCTTCGTCATCGTGCTCGAAGGCGGCATCGTGATGATCCAGGTCATGCGCTTACAATATTACGAGGGCTTCTCGCGTTACTTCTCGGGCGACGGTCGCGCGTTCGCGCCGCTGAGACTGCGCCGCCGAGCCGTCGGCTCCAGTTGACCCTATCATTCTTTGTATCGACCCTTGAGGAACCCGCCCATGTACTGGCTCGTTGTACTGATGTCCTTCGCCATCGCCGGTCTGATCATCACCGGCATCGCGCTTGAGATGCGCCCGGTCGCAAGCCCGCTGCGGCTGCCGCGCTGGACGAAGCCAGCGATGGGCACGCAACTCGTGGTGTTCGTCGGCGCGCAGCTTGGGCTGCTGCTGCTCGGCGTGAATGACGTGTTCGCCCAGGAGACCGGTAGCGCTGTCGAGGGCCTCGAGATCAGCACCGGCATGGGCCTTGCGATCATTGGCGCCGGCATCCCGACTGGGCTCTCGACCATTGGCGCCGGCATCGCCGTCGGCCCGATCGGTGCGGCCTCCCTCGCCGCCATCACCGAGAAGCCGGAAAATCTTGGTCGCACGCTGATCTACCTCGGTCTTGCCGAGGGTATCGCGATCTACGGCCTGGTGATCTCGATCCTGCTGTTGAATCGGATCTAAATCCCCACCCTCGCCGCCCGCGACCCGATCAGATCACTTCCCGATGAGCGAGACCTCCTCAAACACGCCAGCGAGCGCTGCGGGCGATGCAGCGCAGGCCGAGCCGCCGCCGACGCGCATGCTCTTTCTCGGCGACGACAGCCTGGCCGAGGGCTTCGGCGTGATCGGCTTCGAGACGCATCCGAATCCGGCACCGAGCGATGTCGATCGCGTCTTTCGCGAACTGCTCGCCGCGCGCGAGCAGGCCTTCGTGATCGTCGATGACGCGGTGATGCGCATGGAGGTCGAGCACCTGACACGGGTGCGCCGCGAGGGCGGGCGTATCGTCGTCGTTGCCGTTCCGCCGCTGGCCGCGCCGCCCCGGCTCGGCAGCGAAGTCGCGGAGCGGCTCGCGAGCATGTTCGGCGGCGCCACCCTTCTGCAACCGACTGCGACCAAGGACTCGACGTGACCCAAGCAGACCAGCTCGAGAACGCCATCCTGGCCCGCGCCGAGCGCCTGGCCACGGAATATCGCGAACGCGCCCAGCGCGCACGCGACACCATCCTGCGCGAGGCGGCAGAGAAGCTGCGCCTGCGCGAACAACGCGAAGAGGCGATCGCCAAAACCCTCGGCGAGCGCGCCTATCGCCAACAGGTGCAGGCCGAGGAACTGAAGCTGCAGACCCAGCTCGACCTGGTGCGCTGGAATCTGGTGCGCGAGGTGGAGGCCCGTCTCGCCGATCGGATGCGCGCGCATGCCAAGGACAGTGCGGCCTATCTGAAAACCTTGACCGCCTTGATCGCCGCCGCCCTCTGCGAAGTCGAGCGTGACGAGGTTGAGGTGCGCGCCAACAGCGCCGACCGGACGCTGCTGCAGGCGCACTGGACAGAGGTCGCCGCCGCCCTTCCCAAGCACAGGCAGGCCCGGCTCGGCGATGCATCGATCGAGACCCTCGGCGGGGTCATGGTCGAGAGCAACGACGGTCGGATCCGGGTCGATAACACCTTCGAGGGCCGCCTGGCGCGCTTGCGATCGCGCCTGCAGCAAGTCATCCTAGAGCGGCTGGTCCCGAGCGGCTTCGAAACCGGCAGTATCTTCGGGGGCTGATGCCGATGAGCGAGCGCAACAACCAAGGCTTTGTCCGGGTCATCAACGGCCCCATCGTCACCATCGACCTACCCGGCATCCGCAGTGGCGAGCAGGTCAAGATCGGCGAGCTGGGACTGGTCGGCGAGGTCATCTCGCTGAACGGCCGCGAGGCCACCGTGCAGACCTATGAGAGCACTGACGGCGTGCGCCCCGGCGAACCGGCCGAGGGGTTGGGTTGGCCGTTGTCGGTCGAACTCGGCCCCGGCCTACTCGGCGGCATCTTCGATGGCATCCAGCGCCCGCTGGAGAAGATCGCGCTGCAGTCCGGCGATTACATCCGCCGCGGGCTGGCCTTGCCGGGACTGGACCGGGAGCGCCAATGGGCGTTCGAGCCGAACCCGGCACTCGAATTCGGCAAACAGCTCGGCCCCGGCAGCGTGCTCGGCAGCGTGCAAGAGACCGAGACCGTTGAGCA
>PWTO01000225.1 GCA_003562815.1 Chromatiaceae bacterium
TCCCTGCTGCGCCAACTGCGCGCCGGCTACCCGCAGCGCCCGACGGCCTTCCCGCAGACGGTCGTGCTCTGCGGCGTGCGCGATCTGCGCGACTACCGCATCCACGCCAGCTCCGAGCGCGAGGTGATCACCGGGCGCGGTGACGCTCGGGATGGAACTCAAGGTCTGGCGCGATGGGCGCCCCGATCCGCTTGCAGAGGGGTTGAAGCAGCTCGATGCCTATCTGGCGGGATTGGGATTGGACGGCGGCTGGTTGGTGATCTTCGATCGCCGCGCCGGGCAGCCGTCGATCGAGGCGCGCCCCCGCAGTGAGTCGATACTCAGCCCCGAGGGGCGGCGGATCATCCTGGTGCGCGCCTGAGGTGGTTGGTTCACCCAGGGCCTGACGACGGTCACGAAAAAGCCGCGTCAATGCGCGGCTCAGTCATTGATCTGGCGGAGAGGGTGGGATTCGAACCCACGGACGGGATCAACCGTCGCCGGTTTTCAAGACCGGTGCATTCAACCGCTCTGCCACCTCTCCTGAACAAGCGTGTTTGACCGCACGCGATCAAACGATCCGCATAGGATACCCCAACAGCAGGCCATCATGCGATAGAGAACGCCGGTTAGATGCACCGCTGGCCTCAGCGCGAGGCCCGGGCCGAAAACCACGAGCCCTTGTTTCCGCCAGCAAAGACCGCAAGACATGCAGCAGATATCGGCCTCTGAAGGATGCAAGCATGCCCCGATTCTCGGTATGCTTACGCCCCAAGGCATCGCGACCGAAACCTGAGGGCTCATCGACCGGTCAAAGGATCGCGATGTGATCGCTCACACCCCATCACCCCTGACACAGTCTTGGTTGCAAACGGAGACATGACCACTATGGCCAATCCCAATCCTTTCCTGTCAAAACAGCAAGCGGCTCCAGCCACGCGCGTCGGCTCGGTGCTCGAGACCAATAAGGTTCTCAAGAACACGTATCTGCTGCTCGCCGCGACCCTCGGCTTCAGTGCCTTCACCGCGATGATCTCGATGGCACTGGCCATGCCGTCCTGGGTCTACATGGTGTCGGTCATCGGCGCCATGCTGCTAGGCATCTTCGTGCTGCCGCGCGCCGCGCAATCGGCCAAGGGCGTTGGCGTGATCTTCCTGATCACCGGCCTGCTCGGCTTCGGCCTCGGCTCGATCTTGTCGATGTACTTAGCGCTGCCAAACGGCCCAAGCATCGTCGCCACGGCCTTCGGCGGCACCGCAGTCATTTTCCTCGGACTGTCCGGCTACGCGCTGACCAGCAAGCGCGACTTCAGCTTCCTCGGCGGCTTCTTGTTCGCCGGCATGATGGTTGCGGTGGTTGCGATGGTCGCTAACATCTTCCTCAATATGCCGGCGCTGGCCTTAGCGCTCTCGGCGGCGATCATCCTGCTGATGAGCGGTTTCATCCTGTTCGACACCAGCCGCATCAAGAGCGGTGCCGAGACCAACTACATCATGGCGACCTACGGTATCTATATCGCCATCTTCAACATCTTCATCAGCCTGCTCCAGATCCTGGGCATCATGGGCGACGACTGATCACGAGTCGCCCATGTGACGCACGCGACCCCGGTTCCGGCCGGGGTTTTTGTTGGCAAAACTGTCGCTAACGGAGGCTCCCATGGACGTGTTTCTGAAGATCGCTGCGGCCGGCGTTCTGATTATGATGCTGTTCTTCCTCTGGCCAACCTTCAAGGCCTGGCAGGAGAACGGCCCGAAAGCCGAGAAAGGCGACTGGCAAGCCGCGATCCTGCCGTTGGCCGCCGTGGTTGGCCTCGTCATCGTGCTGATCATGCTCGTGCGCTAAGGCGCGGTAGCCGCGCATGCGCGGCTCCGAATGGCTACGGCTCAATCCCAGTTCAGCGCCCCGCCGGTCTGATACTCGGTCACGCGGGTTTCGAAGAAGTTCTTCTCCTTCTTCAGATCTAGCACCTCGGACATCCAGGGGAAGGGGTTGCCAACCTCCGCGTACTGCTCCGGCAGGCCGATCTGGGCGCAGCGGCGGTTGGCGATGAACTGCAGATACTCCTCGAACATCGCCGCGTTTAGCCCCAGCACCCCGCGCGGCATGGTCTCGTGGGCATACTCGGCTTCGAGCTGCACCGCATCGCGGATCATGGCGATCAGCTCCTGCTTGAAGTCGTCGGTCCACAGGTGCGGGTTCTCGAGCTTGATCTGATTGATCACATCGATGCCGAAGTTCATGTGCATCGACTCATCGCGCAGGATGTACTGGAACTGCTCGGCGGTGCCGGTCATCTTGTTGCGCCGGCCCATGCTGAGCACCTGCACGAAGCCGACGTAGAAAAAGAGGCCCTCGAAGACGATGTAGAAGGCGACCAGCTCGCGTAAGAGCTTTTGATCGTTCTCTTGCGTGCCGGTATGGAAATGCGGATCGGCCAGGTACTGGGTGTAGGGCAGCGCCCACTCGGCCTTGCGCGCAACCGAGGGCACTTCGCGGTACATATTGAAGATCTCGCCCTCGTCCAGGCCCAGGGACTCGACCACGTACTGATAGGCGTGCGTGTGCAGCGCCTCCTCGAAGGCCTGGCGCAGCAGGTACTGGCGGCATTCGGGGTTGGTGATGTGGCGGTAGACGGCGAGCACCAGGTTGTTGGCGACCAGCGAGTCGGCGGTGGAGAAGAAGCCGAGGTTGCGCTTGATGATGGTGCGCTCGTCGTCGGTGAGGCCGTTCGGGTCCTTCCAGAGCGCGATGTCGGCGTTCATGTTGATCTCTTGCGGCATCCAGTGATTGGCGCAGGCGTCGAGATACTTCTGCCAGGCCCAGTCGTACTTGAAGGGCACGAGCTGGTTGAGGTCGGCGTGGCAGTTGATGATGCGCTTGTCGTCGACGCGGATGCGCCCGGCGCCGAGCGCGAGATCCTCGAGGCCGGTAGCGCCGCCTTCGGCGTGGGCGCGGGTCGCGGGCCGAGGCTGGGTCGAGTTCTGCTGGGCCTGGCCTGAGGCCTCGCGCGGCGGCGGGGTGCGGGGCTGAACCGAGGGTTGCAACGCCTCGTCGGCGAGCAGCGCCGGCTGCTTGCGCGCGGCAGGAGCTGGACGGGCGTTGGCGAGGGGGTCTTCCCAGTTCAGCATGATGTGTGACTCCATTGTGGTGGTGGATCGAGGGCAACAAGGGGCTCAGTCGTCCTTCTGCCGAGCCTTGCTGCCGGGTAAGAGGGCGCTGGCCACGCTCGGTATGAGGTCGTTGTGGTTGGCGTCGCTGTCGGCGAGCGAGATCAGCCAGTAGGTGATGCCAAGGCCAACGACGGCGATGCCCATACCGATGAGATCGAGTGCGCTGTGCTCGGCCATGTCGAGGATGATGATCTTGCGCGCGATGGCCATGATCGCGGTCGCGACCACGAGCTTTAGCGGAAAGACATCGGAGCGGATGTACAGTCTGATGTTGGAGAAGATCTCGTAGGCGATCAGGAGCGCGAGGAAGGCGCCGAAGGTCTTGATGATGTCCGGGATCACAAAGTACGGCGGCTGCACCAGATGCAGATAGATGGTGTGGAGGACGCTGATCACGCCGGCCAGGATGACGATCACCATCGCGATCGCGAGCACATAGGCGGCGCTGCGCATCACCCGGTGCAGCCAGCTCAGGATCGGGTCTGGCTCGTCGGTGGGCAGCTCCTCGTGGCGACGCTCGCCGAGGTTGGGGGTTGGCATCGATCAGGGCTCCTGGTCTGGGAATAAGGTCGGGTTAAGCACGGTGCGGATTGCGGAGTAAGGCAGCAGCACGCGTGAGATGCCGATCGCATAGGGGCCGATCTGATACTGGCCGAAGACCACTTCAATGCCCTCAGCCAGCGGTAAGAGCACCTGATAGTTCTCGGCCTCGGGTGCTGTGCCGCTGACGAGCCATTCATCGCCAGGTTCAAAATGCTCGCGCTGGATCAAGACCTGGTAGCTCGCCTCGGCAAGCCGTTGCAACCAGTCGCTGTCAGGCTTGAACAGGTCGGCCGGCGGAATCGGCTCGCCCGTGTCGCGGTGCAGCACCAATGCCTGGTTATCGGCTCCACCGTGGGCGCCGCCGGTGAAAAAGTAAGTCTCCAGATCGATGGTCCAGAAGACGGGGCCTGCGTAGAGCGTTTCAGCGGTGATCGAGAGCCCCCAGGGCGGGCCAATGTGAACGCCGTCGTTGCCGGCGAGAAAAGCTTGGTACTCCTCGCGAAAGGCTTCGATCTGGCCCAGCACTTGCTGCTCGATGACCTGATTCGCGGCATCCAGACCGATCGCTGGCATGGCCGCCGGCGTCGCGGCTGTCTCGCTCAGCGGCGCGAATTGGGCCGCGATCTCGATCTTCGGCCCGTTTTGCATCAGCCGCGTCAGGCCCTCCTCATGCGTCACCTCGAGCGGGCCGATGTCGGCCGCCCACGCGGATAGGAAGCTCGCTGAGATCCCAGCCCAGAGTAGAAAGGCGGCCAGCGCGGCCCGGTACAGGCGTATTGTTGTCATGACTGTCTCCTCATCAGTTCCTCCGCTAGCGGCGGACACAGGGCTGGCGCTCGATGCCGGCCTCGGCCATGGCCACGGCACGAAAGATGGCGCGGCCCTTGTTCATCGTCTCCTTCCATTCGAGATCCGGCAGCGAATCGGCCACAACGCCAGCGCCCGCCTGAATGTGCAGCTGACCGTCCTTGATCACGGCGGTGCGGATCGCGATCGCGGTGTCCATGTTGCCGTTGAAGGCCAGATAACCGACGGCCCCGGAGTAGATACCGCGCTTGATCGGCTCAAGTTCATCGATGATCTCCATCGCGCGGATCTTCGGCGCGCCAGAGACGGTGCCGGCCGGGAAGGCCGCGCGCAGTACATCCATCGCGCTCATGCCCGGCTTGAGCTGGCCGGTGACGTTGCTGACGATGTGCATCACATGCGAGTAGCGTTCGACGATCATCCGGTCGGTGAGCTTGACGCTGCCGATCTCGGCGACGCGACCGCAGTCGTTGCGGCCGAGATCGATCAGCATCAGATGCTCAGCCAGTTCTTTGGGGTCGGCGAGCAGTTCCTGCTCGAGCGCCCGATCCTCCTCCTCGGTATAGCCACGGCGACGGGTGCCGGCGATCGGGCGCACGGTGACGACGCCCTCCTCGAGCCGGGTCAGGATCTCGGGCGAGGAGCCGACGATCTGGAACTCGCCGAGGTTCAGGAAATACATGTAGGGCGAAGGATTGAGCCCGCGCAGCGCCCGATAGAGATCCAGCGGGCGCGCCCGATACGGGATCGAGAGCCGCTGCGAGAGCACCACCTGCATGCAGTCGCCCTCGAGGATGTAGTCCTTGATGCGCTCGACCGCCTGCGTGTAGCCAGCTTCGGTGAAGCCGGAGACGAAATCGGTCTCGTCGATGTGGCGACCGCCAGCGCTTGGATCGCGCGGGGCACCGCGCTGCATCCGATGCACTAGGTCATCGATGCGGCGCTGGCCAGCATCCAGGGTGTCGCCGGCAGCCGGGTCCAGATGCACGATGATGTACATCCGCCCCTGCAGGTTGTCGAAGACCACGACCTCTTCGGACACCATCAGCAGGATATCTGGCGTGTTCATGGTGTCGGGATTCGGGCAGGGATCGAGCCGGGGCTCGATATAGCGCACGGTGTCGTAGCCGAAATAGCCGACCAGCCCGCCGGCGAAGCGCGGCATGCCAAGATGCTCGGCGACCTTGAAACGCTGCTGAAAGGCCTCGATCCAGGCCAGCGGATCGGCGGCTTCGGCCTCCTCGATGAGCGCGCCCTCGCGCTCGATGCGGATGCGATGGCCGTAGACCTTCAACACCGTGCGGCAAGGCAAGCCGATGATCGAGTAACGGCCCCATTTCTCGCCGCCCTGCACGGACTCGAACAGGTAGCTGTACGGGGCATTGGCCAGCTTCAGATAACAGCTCAGCGGGGTATCGAGGTCGGCGAGAACCTCGCAGATCAGCGGAATACGGTTATGGCCCTGCGCGGCGAGGGCATGAAGATTCTCGGGGGTCATCGGACGGACTCCAGACGATGCAAAAACCAGGGGCAGGCTCGACGTCGGCGATCGAGCGGCGCCATCGCCTGCGCTTGGCCACTAAGTCAGCAGCTCGCCGAGTTCGGTGAAAGCATCGATCACGGCATCGGGTTCGGCACAGCGGATGTCCTGACCGTGATTGTAGCCATAGCTGACGCAGACGATACCGAATCCCGCCGCCCGGGCGGCCTTCACATCACTCACCGAATCCCCCAGCATCAGCGCTGCGGTCGGCTCGACGCCGAAGTGCGTTGCGGCGTGCAGCAGCGGCATGGGGCTCGGTTTCTTCTCCGGCAGGGTGTCGCCGCTGATCACCAACTCAAACGCATCGCGGATGCCGACCGCTTCCAGTAGCGGCTCGGTGAAGCGGGCGGCCTTGTTGGTCACGCAGCCGAGGCGATAGCCGCGCCCGCGCAGCAGAGCCAAGCCCTCGCGCACACCGGGATAGAGCACTGAGCGCGCTGAGATCTGCTCGGCATAGAGCGCGAGAAAGATCGGCAGCGCGCGCTCGAAATCGGCGGCGTCGGGTTCGCCATTGAGCGCGCCGACGAGGGCTCGGGCGACGAGGCGCTCGACCCCATTGCCGACCCATTGGCGCACTGCGGCCTCACCGCGCGTCGGGCGCCCAAGCCGAGCCATCATGGTATCAACACAAGCGGTCAGGTCTGGCACGCTATCGACCAGCGTGCCATCGAGATCGATCAACACCAGGCCGGGATGGAAAGGAAACTGCATCGGTCAGCAATCAGGAGCGCCTCAGCGGCTCACGCCCGCCAGCGCCTCGCGCATCTGACGGAGGATGCCGTCGTAGCGGTTCGGGTCGCTGTCCCGCCCCTTGCCGAAGATGCCCGAGCCGGAGACGAAGGTATCGGCGCCGGCGGCCTTGATCTCGGCGATATTGTCGACCTTGACGCCTCCATCGATCTCGAGGCGGATGTCGCGGCCGCTGGCATCGATCATCGCGCGCGCCTCGCGCAGCTTATCCAGCGCCGAGGGAATGAAGCTCTGGCCACCAAAGCCAGGGTTCACCGACATCAGCAGCACCATGTCGATGTTGTCCAGCTCGTACTTCAGATAGTCCAGCGGCGTGGCCGGATTGAAGACGAGCCCGGCCTTGCAGCCTTCGGCCTTGATCAGCTGCAGGGTGCGATCGACGTGCTCGCTGGCCTCGGGATGGAAGGTGATGTAGCTGGCGCCGGCCTGGGCGAAGTCAGGAACGATCCGATCGACCGGCTTGACCATCAGATGGACGTCGATCGGCGCGGTGACGCCGTGCTTGCGCAGCGCCTCGCAGATCAGCGGGCCGATGGTCAGGTTCGGCACATAATGGTTGTCCATCACATCGAAATGGACAATGTCGGCGCCGGCGGCGAGCACCTTATCGACCTCTTCGCCCAGACGTGCGAAGTCGGCGGAGAGGATGGACGGGGCGATCAGGTCTTCTGCTGCGGCCATGGGGAGCCTCCAGTTAGCGGCATCGAGCGTAAAGCCAGCATCGTGCCAGGCAGGGAAAAAAGACCCTCAGTGTAGCCGATCGGCTGGAATCTTTCACCGGCGCCAGCGCTGCGTCAACCGCGACCCTGCGCCTAGTCGTTGACGACCTCGTTGACGGCCTCCAAGATCTGCGATGGGCTCAGATCGTCGAGCCGATCCAGCAGCTGCTCCATGCGCGTGCTGACGCGCCCGACATCGCAGTTGCGCACCACATCCTTGACCTCGAGCAGCGAGGCCGGCTGCATACTCAACTCGCGCAGGCCAAGGCCGAGCAACACCGAGGTGTAGCGCGGATCGCCCGCCATCTCGCCGCACATACTGACCCGGGTACGCGACTCGGCGGCGCGCATCAGGGTGATGCGAATCAGCCGCAGCACGGCCGGATGCAGGGGCTCGTAGAGATAGTTGACGGTGTCATCGACCCGGTCGATGGCCAGCGTGTACTGGATCAGGTCATTGGTGCCAATGGAGAGGAAGTCGACCCGTTTCGCGATGCCACCGGCACAGAGCGCGGCGGCCGGCACCTCGATCATGGCCCCAACCGGCATCAAGGGATCGAACGGCAGGCCTTGACGACGCAGGGTGCGCCGGGTCTCGGCGATCATCCCAAGCACCGTCTCGACCTCGGCGATCGAGGAGATCATCGGCAGCATCAAGCGCACCGGGCCATGCGCCGAGGCGCGCAGGATGGCGCGCAATTGGGGCACGAACAGCGAGGGCTCGCGCAGACAAAGCCGGATCGCGCGCAGCCCGAGCGCCGGATTGGTGAGGTTGGCAGCCGCTCCGGTGAGTCCATCGACCTGCTTGTCCATGCCCAGATCAAGGGTGCGAATGGTCAACGGAATGCCATCCAGTCCCCGCACGACCTCCAGATAGGTGGCCAGGTGCTCCTCTTCATCCGGCAACCCAATGCGATTCATATAGAGGAATTCGGTGCGGTAGAGACCGACTCCGGAGGCACCGCTGGAGCGGACCGTATCCACGTCTTCAGGCAGCTCTAGGTTGGCCAGTAACACCACCGGCACCCCGTCGCGGCTGGTCGAAGGTTCGCGCACCAGCTCAAGCAGCCGATGTCGACGCTGATCGGCACTGATCAGACGCTGGCGATAGTGGACCAGGATGCCCTCGTCGGCGCCGGCGAGCACAGTGCCACTCTCGGCATTCACCACCAGTAGCTCATCCTGGCGCAATAGATGGGTGGCGTTGTGGACACCCATGATGGCCGGGATATCGAGACTGCGCGCGAGGATCGCGGTATGCGACATCGGCCCGCCGTGTTCGATGACGAAGGCGCTAATCCCGCGATGGCGCAGCAGGATGGTGTCCGCCGGCGTCAGATCGTCGGCCACGATGACCCGGCCCTTGAGATCGCTCGCCGAGAGCGACTGGGCCGGCGGCTCGCCACTGAGAAACACCTGAATCTGGCGCACCACATGATCGACATCATCGCGCCTGGTGCGCAGATAGGCATCGCCCATGGCATCGAACACCTCGATCAAGGTGTCGCGCTGAATCTGCAGGGCCCAGCTCGCGTTGATACTGCGCTCGCGAATCAGCGCCTTGGTCGCATCCACCAAGGCCGAGTCCGTGAGCATCATCAGATGGGCATCGATGAACTCGGCGATGTGCAGCGGCGTCGAGTCAGGGATCTGTCGGCGCACCGACTCGAGATGCTGCTGCGCGCATTCCAGCGCGGCATCGAGCCGCTGCACCTCGGCGTCGATCCGATCGCGCTCGATCTCTTCGGTGACCACGCTCGGCTCGCGCCCGAACAGATAGGCACGGCCGATCGCCACCGGCCGCGAGCCGCTGACACCGACCCCGAGCAAGGCCGTGGTCATTCCCCTTCTCCAAAGCAATCGGCCACCAGGGCCTCCAGCGCATCGGCGGCCTGCTCGGCATCCGGCCCGTCCAGCTCGACGGTGATGCGCGTGCCGCAGGCGGCGGCCAACATCATCACGCCCATGATGCTCTTACCGTTCACCCGCCGGCCCTGGCGTTCGACCTGGATTTGGCTTTGAAACGCGCTCGCGCAGGTCACGAACTTGGCCGCCGCGCGCGCATGCAGGCCAAGGCGATTGACGATATCGAGCTCTCTACGGACCATCGTTGAGTTCCTGGGTACAGCCGAGCACGCCGTCGCGCCCCCCGCTCAAGGCCTTGTCGGCGAGCGCTGATAGCTCGAGCTGGCCATAGTTGAAGACACGCACCAACATCGGCAGGTTGACCCCGCTGAGCACGCGCACATCGCCACGGCGGCTCAGCGCATCGGTCACATTCGCCGGCGTCGAGCCGTACAGATCGGTCAACACGAGTAGTCCACCGCCCTCATCTAGGCGCTCGGCGCATTGCCGGATCTGGAGGCGCAACTGGTCTGGATCATCCTGTTCATGGACGTCGATCGCAAGCGCCGCTAGCGGGCAGCGTCCGAACATGCGGGTTGCGGTCTCCAGCAATTCCGCACCGATCCGGTTATGCGTGATGAGCAAGACCGCAACGCTCATCCAAGCTCCCGATGGCGCACCAAGACCTGATGGCCTTGCCCTTCGAAGTGCCGCTGTAAGGCGTTCACCATGAACACCGAACGATGCCGCCCCCCGGTGCAGCCGACGCCGATGGTCAAATAACTGCGGCCATCGTTCTCGAAGCTCGGCACCCAGCGATCGAGGAAATCGATGAGATCCTCGCGCATCCGAATCGCCTCGGGCGAGCCTTCGAGGAAGCCCGCCACCGCCGGGTCCAGGCCCGTCAGCGGTCGCAACTCGGGCTGCCAATGCGGATTCGGCAGGCAACGCACGTCGAAGACGAAATCCACCGCCGCCGGGATGCCATTCTTGAACCCGAACGACTGCAGCAACAGCGGTGCGCGCACGCGCCCCTTGCGATTGAGGTTCTCGCGGATCAGCTCGCGCAGCTCGTGCACATTGGTATAGGAGGTATCGATCTGGGTCGTCGCCGTGCGGCGCAGCGGCTCGAGCAGACGCCGCTCGAGTTCGATCGCCTCGGCGAGCGGACGCTCGGCATCGGTGAGCGGATGCTTGCGCCGGGTCTCGCTGAACCGCGTGACCAGAGTCGGCGTATCGGCGTCGAGAAAGATGACCCGACTGCTGATGCCCTTCGCCGCGAGCGCCTTGACCACACCGGGTACCTGCTCCAGCAGCTCGGGACCACTGCGCGCATCGATGCCAATCGCGGTGCCGCCGCGGCCATCGCCGCCCTCGGGGCGGGTCTGCTTGAGCCCGAGCGCGAGATCGTGCAGCAGAAACAGCGGCAGATTGTCGATGCAGACATAGCCGATATCCTCGAGCGTGCGCAACGCGACGCTCTTGCCAGCCCCCGAGAGCCCGCTGACGATGATCAGCTCCATCGCACCCTCGCCGGCGCCCGCAGCGGCGTCGAGGGCGCGATTAGGTCGGTGGCGTTGGCGTCGTGCATGGGGTGGCCTCATCGATGGAACGGGCTTGTCGCTCGATCAGATCAGCACTGGCATCATACCCGCGCAGGCGCAGAATTTGATGACGGACAGCGGTTTCTAACAAGACGGCAAGATTGCGCCCGGGGGCGACGGGCAGCGTGACTTCGGGGATCGCAACCCCGAGGATGGTACGCGAGGAGCGCGTGCCACGCAGCCGGTCCATGTGTGCCAGTGCCTGGTCATCGAAGGAGCGCATGTTGACGATTAAGTTCAACTGCTCGGCTTGCTGAACCGCCCCCTCGCCAAACATCGCGCGCACATTGAGCACGCCGAGTCCGCGCACCTCGAGGAAATCGCGCAACAGTTCGGGACAACTGCCCTGCAAGGTCTCCGGGCCGATGCGCGTCACCTCCGGCGCGTCGTCGGCGATCAACCGGTGACCGCCGCGCACCACCATCTCGAGCGCAAGCTCGCTCTTGCCGATACCGGGGTCGCCTACCAACAACACCCCCATGCCCAGCACCTCGAGGAAGACCCCGTGCAGGGTGGTGCGCTCGGCCAGGGCATAGGTCAGGAAATACTGCAGCCGATCGACGATCTCCTCCTCGGAGGTCGGCGAGGCCAAGAGCGGCGTGCCCGAGCGCTTGGCAAGCGCCAGAAAGCGCGCCGGCGGTTCGATGTCCTGGGCGAAGATCACCGCTGCCGGGCGTGCGGCAAACAGACGCTCGACCGTCTCGCGCGCGGACGCCTGGCTCAACTCCTCGAGATGATGTATCTCGGCGAGCCCCAGCACCTGCAAGCGGTTGGGGTGAATGCAGTTCAGCGCACCGACCAGACTCTGCGCCGCGCTGCCTGGTAGATCGCTGCTGACCAGCGCCAGTGGCTGCGTGGGCATGGGCGTCAACCAGCGCAATCGCAGCCGTGGGCCGAGATGTGCGACCAGCCCTTGGAGGGTGTCAACGGGTGGAGTCGGCATGAAGAGCGTCAGGGTCGCCTCAGCCCTGCAGCAAGGCCAACAAGGCGCTGGCGTCATGCGCGTCGCGTAGCGCCGCGCGCAGCTGTGGATCGTTGAAGCGCTCGGCCAACCCGGCCAAGAGGTTGAGATGGGCTTCGGTCGCCTCGGCTGGGACCAGCAGACCAAAGGCGAGATCGACCGGTCGATCGTCCGGGGCGTCGAAGCTCACCCCCTGCGCGAGCTGGACGAAAGCGCCGACCGCATCGTCGATCCCGGCGATGCGCGCATGCGGTAACGCGACCCCCTCCCCCAGCCCGGTACTGCCGAGGCGTTCGCGCTCGTTGAGCAGATCGAAGACCGCAGACGGGGAACAGGGCGGCCCGGCCGGCGCCAAGAGGTCGGCCAAGGATTCCAGCAACCGCTTCTTACTCGTGACCTCGACACGAGAGCGGATACGTGAGTCGGTGATTAACGTCAGGGGAAGCATTAACGGTTGCTCCAAAGGGCAGCGGAGTCGCACGCCATCGGTAGACGCCTCTGCCGTCCAGATAAAAATAAAGAGGCCGGAGCCGAGCAGGAAGCGTCGGACTCCGGCACAGGCAGCACGCGCTCGCTTAGTGCAGCGGCTCGCGCTCGGCGTCGAACTCGTCGTCGGGCTCGCCGCTGACCGTTTCGCCCTCAGCCTGTGTCTTGGTCGAGGCGTTGCGGTGACTCTGGCGCTTTTCTTTGTACTTTAGGACCTGGCGGTCGAGTTTGTCGATGAGGCCATCGATGGCTGCGTACATATCCTCGTGGACCGCATCGGCGAACACATTGGCACCGTTCACATGGATGCTGGCCTCGGCCTTCTGCCGCAGCTTCTCGACGCTGAGGATCACATGCACTTTGATCACATGATCGAAGTGGCGTTCCAGGCGCTCGAATTTACTCTCGACATAGTCCTTGAGGGGTTCGCTGATATCGACATGATGACCCGTCAGGTTGATTTGCATAACGTCACTCCTGGGTTTGCAAGTGCACCGCAGCGGTACGTGACCGTGACCGCTACAGGCGCTTGCGCTCGTTCGAGGGTGGAATACCCATTGCCTCGCGGTATTTGGCGACGGTACGTCGCGCGACATTGATGCCCTGTTCGGACAGGATGCCGGCGATCTTGCTGTCGCTCAGTGGTTTGTTGGCCGTCTCGGCGGCGACCAGCTTGCGGATGAAGGCACGGATGGCGGTGGACGAGCATTCGCCCCCCGCAGCGGTGCCGACATGGCTGGAAAAGAAGTACTTGAACTCCAGCGTACCACGCGGGGTGTGCATATACTTCTGCGTGGTCACGCGCGAGACGGTCGATTCGTGCAGCTCGAGCGAATCGGCGACATCTCTCAGGATCAGCGGACGCATGGCCTCTTCGCCGTACTCGAAGAAATCGTGCTGCAGCTCGACGATCTTGGCCGCGACGCGCAGCACCGTATCGTTGCGGCTCAACAGGCTCTTGATGAACCACCGTGCCTCCTGCAGATGCGTCTTGAGACAGGTATTCTCGGCGCCATCGTCGGCGCGTCGAATCAGCTTCACATAGTCCTCGTTCACTCTCAGTTTAGGCTGCGTGTCGGGATTGAGTTCGACCTGCCAGATGCCGGCGCGCTTGCGCACCAAAACATCCGGGATCACATAGTCGGGCCGATGGTCGCTGATCAACGCCCCCGGTCTTGGTTGCAGCGAGCGGATCAGCGCCAGCGCGCGCCCGAGTTCCAGATCCGAGAGCTTGGTATGCCGGCGTAGCTCATCGAGATCGTTGCGCGCCAGCGCATTGAAGAGGCGCTCGCAGATCTTCAGCGCCTCAGCCCGCTGCGGCGTCTCGGCGGGGAGCTGGCGCAGTTGCAAGAGCAAACATTCGCGCGGATCGCGCGCCCCGATACCAGGCGGATCGAGGGCCTGGACGGCATGCAGCACCGCTTCGATCTCATCGCGCTCGAGATCCTCCAGATCGAGCGTCTCCAGCAGCTCGGCGGGATCGAGCCGCAGGTAGCCATCGGCATCGATGGCATCGATCAGCGCCTCGGCGATCAGCCGGTCGCGCGCCCCGAGATGGCCCAGATTGAGCTGCCATTCGAGATGCTCGTGCAGCGTCTGCGGTCGCGACTGCTGCGCGAACAGATCGACCTCGTTGCCCGAGCCGACTCCAGCCGAAGCCGAGGGGCCGGCATACTGCTCGCCGGCGTCGCTCTCGTAGGTATCGCTCCAATCGCTGTCGAGCGGCAGATCGTCGGGCAGCGCGCTCGTCGGCTCCGACGGCAACTCGGCGTCAACTGCAGCATCGGCCTCATGGCGCTGGCGCTCACTGTCCTCAGCGCTCGACGCTGGCGCGCCATCCCGTTCGGCCTCGCCCTCCTCCGCCGACTCCAGCATCAGATTGGACTCAAGCGCATCCTGGATCTCGCGCTGAAGGTCGAGGGTGGAGAGCTGCAGCAGCTTGATCGCCTGCTGGAGCTGCGGCGTCATGGTCAACTGCTGACCAAGACGGAGCTGGATGCTTTGCTTCATGCCGAGCGTCGATACGGGTACGAAAGGTCTGATGGAGCCTTGAAGTCTAGTCGAAAAGCCTGCTTAACGGCTAAAGTCCTGATGCTCACACGCCTACTCACAGTCGGAAATGTTCGCCGAGATACACGGCCCGCACCTGCGGGTCTTGGAGCAACGCGGCCGGCGCGCCTGCGGCAATCACCTGTCCCGCGTTGATGATGTACGCCCGATCGCAGATGTCCAGCGTCTCGCGGACGTTATGGTCGGTGATGAGCACACCGATGTGCCGATCGCGCAAATGGCTGATGATGCCTTTGATATCGCCCACCGCGATCGGATCGACGCCGGCAAAGGGCTCGTCGAGCAACATCACCTTGGGCTCGAGCGCCAGCGCGCGCGCAATCTCGAGCCGGCGGCGTTCGCCTCCAGAGAGGCTGAGCGCGAGCGAGTCGGCAACATGGCCGATCCCCAGCTCATCGAGCAGTTCGTCGCAGCGCTGCCGGCGATCCTCGCGGCTGCTTGCAGCGTGCATCTCCAAAACCGCCATCAGATTATCGCGCGCTTTGAGTTTGCGAAAGACCGAGGGCTCCTGAGCCAGATAACTCAGCCCCCGCCGCGCCCGCGCGTGCATGGGCCGATGCGTGATGTCCTCGCCATCGAGGACGATGCGTCCGGCGTCGGCGCCGACCAGACCGACGATCATGTAGAAGCTGGTGGTCTTGCCAGCGCCATTCGGCCCCAGCAGACCAACCACTTCGCCCGCATCGACACTCAGATCGACACCATTGACCACGGCCCGACGCCGGTAGGTCTTGGCCAGTGCCTGTGCCTCGAGGATCGACATCACTGCTCGGGCACGGATTCGGGCTCGAGCCGAATCTTGACCCGCTCGCGGCCCTGGGCGCTCATGCCCGCAGTCACGCGCTGGGTGAGGCGATTGTAGACGATGCGATCGCTCGCGAACCGGTCTTGCGCTTGGATCAGCACCGCCTCGTCGATCAGGATCAGCTCTTCGCGCGCCGCCTCGTACTCTACCCGCAATGCCTGCCCGATCACCTCATCCGGGTCATCATCCAAGCGCTGCCGATAGTGGACCGGTTGACCGATGGCAATGATCTTCTTGATCCGACGGTCGGGCTGGTGATGCACCAGCACCTCATCGGCCTGAATAGACAAACTGCCCTGGGTGACCTCGACGTTGCCGATGTACAGGCTGGTCAAGCGCTTCTCGTCGAGTTCTGCCGCATCGGCCTCGATATACATCGGCTGGTACCGATCGCCCTCGAGCGCCCACGCCGGCAACGCCGCCCAGAGCATCAGCCCGAGCAGCGCAACCCCTAGTAAGGCAAACAGTCCGGGTGCGCATTGGCGCTGTTGATTCATCGTGTTCCCCTCAACCGGCATCGTCGTCGCTGCTCCGACCCTTCGCAGCCCCCTCCATGCGAGCGCGCACCGGCCCGAACAACTGAATGCGCGTCCCATCGCCGAGCCAGGCCCGCAGACCCCGATCGGCGCTCAACCAGTCATGCTCACGCTCAACCTCGACATAATGCGTCGTCTCGACATAGTCGGTCTTCGGTAACACCAAAAGTTCGCTGGTGCGAAGTTCGGTCGGCGCCGACTGTGCCGTCGCCATCCGGTTCAGACGCACGTCTTGTTCGAGCAGCACCTCGTCGCCGCGTGCATCGATCCACGCCCGTGCCGAACGCACGCGCCAGCGCAGGGCCGCATCGTCGAACAGCTGCAGCACCGGCTCATCCAACTCGCTGCTATCGTCATCGGGGTAGTGGCGCAGGCGCGCGGCATCGAGACGCCGCTCGGGCCGCCCCTCGGCATCCAGCCTCAGCACGCTGAGCCCCTCGACGATGTAGTCTGGGCGGCGCTCCCCATCGGGCCCCAGCACCTCGTGGGCGTCGCCTGCCCATTGCAGCCATAAAGCCGCGAGGCCGAGCACCACCAAGAGCGCGGCCAGGCCGAGTTCACGTCTGGTCACGAGCGGCGTAGCTCTCCAATAACGCATCGAGCTTACCTTGCGCGGCGAGCAATCCCTCGCAGACCTCACGCACGGCACCGCGCCCGCCCGGCAAGTGCGTCTGCCAGTGACAATGCGCCTTGACCAGCGGATGCGCATCGGCCACGGCCACGGCCAGACCGACCTGGCGCATCACCGGCACATCGACCACATCGTCGCCGACGTAGGCAATCTGGGCATGCTCAAGCCCGCAGGCAGCGCGCAGCGTCGCGTAGGCCGGCCTCTTGTCGCGCTGTCCTTGATAGAGATGCGCCACGCCGAGGCTCTCCATGCGGATGCGCACCACCTCGGAGCGCCGCCCGGTGATCACCGCCATGGCGATACCGGCTTGGCGCAGCATGGTCATGCCATGGCCATCGCGCGAATGGAACGCCTTGTATTCCTGGCCATCGTCGCCGAGGTAAAGACTGCCATCGGTCAGCACCCCATCGACATCGAACACCACGAGTTCGATCGCCTTTGCGCGTGTCTTAAAGTCGGTCATGTCATTCTGCCCCCCGAGTACACCCGTGCCACGCTCCGGCCTATGATACGCGTATGAGCAACGCAACGATGGTCACCGCGCGCGGCTGGTGGGATTTGGCCGACAGCGCCACATTCTATCCCGACGACCTGCCCGAGGATTGGCGGCTGACCTATTTCGCCAACGGTTTTCGTGCCACCCTGCTGCCGTCTGCACTCTGGAGCGCGAGCGAGCCATCGCAGATGGCACAATGGCGAGAGGAGGTGCCGGCAGGGTTTCGCTTCGTGGCCGAGCAACCGCGCGCGCGCCCGACACAACCCGAAGCGCCACTGCAAGCGGCCATCCTCGAGCAGCTGCTCGAACCAAAGCTCGCGGCTTGGCTCGAACCCCTAGCGTCTGCGCCGCGCGTCCCCGCCAGCGGCGCCGCGCCCGCAGTAGACGCCTGGTTTCGCTATCGCAGCCCTGGTGTGGGCTCGGACGAGACCCGCACCGCGAGCGAACGCTATGCCGTGCAGGCGCCGCGCGCGCTCCACCAAGACCTCCGGGGCGCCAAGCACTGGCTGAGCACGCTGACTGAGCGCCATGGCCGCGCACCCAGCCTGATCATCCTGGCACAACCGAGCAGCGCCAGCCTCGCGGCCTGGCAGGAACTGCTGGATCTGCTCGGGCTGAGCCGGCGCTGAACCAGCAGAGCCGCCTCGACCTTGACGCTGCGCGGGGAGGTCGCGAGAATGCCGAGTTTGGATCGCAGCCCACGCAGGGATCGACGATTGATCGAATCAGGCCTCTCCGAACATGCCGCCGAACCACAGACCGCGCCCACCGACGCCACCCGCAGCGAGGCCTTGGTGCGCGTGCGTGGTCTGCGCTTCTGTCATGCCGAGCACTGCATCTTCGACGGCATCGATCTTGAGATTCGACGTGGACGGGTGACGGCCATCATGGGTCCAAGCGGGACCGGCAAGACCACCCTGCTGAAACTGATCAGCGGGCAGTTGCAGCCAGACGCCGGCGACATCGAGGTCGATGGACAAGCGATCCAGTCGCTCAGTCGCGCCGAGCTTTATCGGTTGCGCACGCGCATGGGCATGCTGTTTCAGAGCGGCGCCTTGCTCACCGATCTGAGCGTGTTCGAGAATGTGGCCTTCCCCATCCGCGAACATGCCAAGCTGCCGGAATCCGTGCTGCGCAAACTGGTGCTGATCAAGCTCGAGGCGGTTGGACTGCGTGGAGCCGCAGCCTTGATGCCGAATCAGCTCTCCGGCGGCATGGCGCGCCGGGTCGCGCTGGCGCGGGCGATCGCACTCGACCCGATGATGATCATGTACGACGAGCCTTTCACCGGTCAGGATCCGATTTCCAAGGGCGTGCTGGTCTCGCTGATCCGCCAACTGAACGATGCCAGCGGCATGACCAGCATCGTCGTCAGTCACGATGTGGCCGATACCGCCAGCATCGCCGATGACCTCTACATCATCGCCAATGGCAAGATCATGGCGCAAGGCACGCCGCAACAGGTGGCCGCGAGCGAGTCGGCCTGGGTGCGACAGTTCATGGATGGCGAGCCCGATGGACCCGTGCACTATCATTACAAGGCCGCACCGCTGGAGCAGGATCTGTTCCAGGGCGCGGCGCATTGAGTCGCACCGTGCTCGATGCCCTCGCGACGCTAGGACGTGCGGGGCTCGCCGTACTGGCGAGCCTTGGCCGCGCGCACCTGCTGCTGGCGGGTATCCTGGGCGGCTTGCCCTCGATGCTGATCCGCCCACGTCTGCTGCTGGCGCAGCTCTACGGCATTGGCGTCCTCTCGCTGCTCATCATCGTCGTCTCCGGCCTGTTCGTGGGCATGGTCCTGAGCCTCCAAGGCCACTATGTCCTGTCACAGTTCGGCGCCGCCGAGAGCCTGGGGGTCATGGTCGCCGCCTCGTTGGTGCGCGAGCTGGGGCCGGTGGTCACGGCGCTCCTATTCGCCGGTCGCGCCGGCTCCGCATTGACCGCCGAGATCGGTCTGATGAAAGCCACCGAGCAGCTCTCCGGTCTGGAGATGATGGCCGTCGATCCGGTCAAACGGGTGCTCACGCCGCGCTTTTTCGGCGGACTGATCTCGATGCCGCTGCTGGCGGCACTGTTCAGCGCGGTCGGCGTCCTCGGCGGCTGGTTCGTTGGCGTTGGCCTGCTCGGCGTCGACGATGGCGCCTTCTGGGGACAGATGCAGAACAAGATCGATTTCAACGAGGACGTGCTCAATGGCGTCATCAAAAGCCTGGTCTTCGGCCTGGTCGTCACCTGGATCGCGCTCTACGAGGGCTACGATGCCATCCCGACCTCAGCTGGCGTCAGCCGCGCCACCACCCGCACTGTGGTGCAGTCGGCGCTGGCGGTGCTGGGGCTGGATTTCATTCTCACCGCATTGATGTTTGGAGGCTGACGCCATGGCGCGTATTCGCCTGAGCGAGATCCTGGTCGGTGCCTTCATGGCGCTGGGCTTCGTCGCGCTCTTCTTCCTGGCCATGCGGGTCAGCAACCTGAGCATGGCCACGGCCAGCGAGGGCTACACCCTGACGGCCCGGTTCGACAACATCGGCAGCCTGCGCGTGCGGGCACCGGTGAGCATGTCCGGTGTCAGACTGGGACGGGTCGAAGCCATCGATTTCGATCAAGAGACCTATCAAGCGGTGGTGACGCTGCGCATCGCCGATCGCTACGATCAGATCCCCAGCGACACCTTCGCCAACATCTTCACCGCCGGCCTGCTCGGCGAGCAGTACATCGGCCTCGACCCCGGCGGCAGCCCCGACATGCTGATCGATGGCGATCGCATCGAATTCACCCAGTCAGCATTGGTGCTGGAACAGATGATCGGACAATTCTTACTCAGTAAAGCGGAGGACGGTGGCGAATGAGAACACTCCTGATCGCCGGCATCTTATTGCTGGCAAGCCCATTGGGCGCCGTTGGCGCCGAGCAGTCGGCCACCAACCTGGTCGAACAGACAGCCAGCAAGATGCTCAGCGCGCTGGAGCATCGGCGCGCCGAGGTAGAACGCAAGCCACAGCTGATCAACGAGCTGGTCGATAGCATCCTGGCCCCGCACTTCGACTTCGAGCAAATGACCCGGCTCGCGGTCGGGCGCGACTGGCGCAACGCGAGTTCGGAGCAACAGCAGGCGCTGATCGACAGCTTCCGCAATCTGCTCGTGCGCACCTACGCCAGATCGATCATGAGGTACTCCGGCCAAGAGATCGTCTACGAATCCGCGCGCCCTGGCACCCGTTCGGGCACCGTCGTGGTCCCCACCGAGGTGCGTGATTCAGGCTCGAGCGCCATCCCAATCGACTACTTTCTGCTCGAGCAAGACAACCGTTGGAAGGTCTATGACGTCGTCATCGAGGGTGTCAGCATGATCTCCAATTATCGCAGCCAATTTCGTTCCACGATCGCCAGCTCAGGGATCGATGGGCTGATCGAACAACTGCGAGCCAAGACCGCGCGCGGTGCCTGAGCCCGTGCCTGCTCGCAGCGGCTTAGGCGCGGCGGCCAACAGCGCGACAGCCGAGCAAGGCACGGCGGCCCAGCAAGCGGCGGAATTGGTCGAGCTTGGCGTTGGCCAGTTCAGGCTCCAAGGCCCACTCGACCTCAGCACCATGCCCGACCTCGCGCGTCAGGGCCAGCGGCTGTTCAAACGCTTGCGCCACAGCGTGCGCCGCGACCGCACGAGCCAGCCCCAACACCTCGAGATCGATCTTGGCGGTGTCGAGCGCAGCAGCAGCGCTGCGATCGCGCTCTTGCTCGACTGGGTCGCACAGGCCCAGCACGCCGGCCTCGGGCTCAGCTTCGCGAACTGGCCGGACGCCCTGAGGCGCATCGCTATCTTCTCCAACGTCGATGGTTTGCTCGGCATCGAGACGGATCAAAATAGATAAGCTTCAACATGGATAAGCTCCTAATCACCGGCGGACCGCGTCTCGATGGCGAGGTCCGCGCCTCGGGCGCTAAAAACGCGGCCCTTCCGATCATGGCCGCGACCCTGCTTGCCGATGGCGTCTGCACGCTCTCGAACGTGCCGCATCTGCGCGATATCACCACCACCATGGAGCTGCTCGGGCGCCTCGGCGTGCAATTGACGGTGGACGATCGCATGGGCATCCAGGCCGACGCGCGTCACATCACCAGCCTTGAGGCCCCCTACGAGCTGGTCAAGACCATGCGCGCCTCGATCCTGGTGCTCGGCCCACTGCTGGCGCGTTTTGGCGAGGCCAATGTCTCGCTTCCCGGCGGCTGCGCGATCGGCGCGCGGCCGGTCAATATCCATCTTGAGGGCCTGCGCGCGATGGGCGCCGAGATCCAGGTCGAGAACGGCTATGTGCATGCACGCGCCAAACGCCTGCGCGGCGCGCGCTTCGTCATGGACATGGTCACCGTCACTGGCACCGAGAATCTGATGATGGCCGCCGCCCTCGCCGACGGCGAAACCGTGCTCGAGAACGCCGCGCGCGAGCCCGAGGTGGTGGATCTGGCACGGTTCCTAAACCGAATGGGCGCGCGCATCCGTGGCGCCGGCACCGACAGCATTCGCATCCAGGGCGTCGAGCGCCTCCACGGCACCGACTACACCGTGCTCCCGGATCGCATCGAGACCGGCACCTACCTGGTCGCCGCAGCGATGACCGGCGGGCGCGTGCGCGTGCAGGGCACCCGCGCCGATTTGCTTGAGGCGGTGCTGATGAAGCTGCGCGAGGCTGGCGCGCGCATCGCGGTCGGCGAGGACTGGATCGAGCTTGACATGCAGGGCCGGCGCCCGCGCGCGGTGGACATCCAGACCGCACCGCATCCGGCCTTCCCGACCGATATGCAGGCGCAGTTCTGCGCGCTCAACAGCATCGCCGAGGGCCGCGCCATGGTGAAGGAGACGGTGTTCGAGAACCGCTTCATGCACGCGCTGGAGATGCAGCGCATGGGTGCCGATATCCGCATCGAGGGCAATGTCGCCCTCTGCCGTGGCGTCGAGCGCCTGACCGCAGCGCCGGTGATGGCCACCGATCTGCGCGCCTCGGCCAGCCTGGTGCTGGCCGGTTTGGTCGCCACAGGCGATACATTGATCGATCGCATCTACCATATCGATCGCGGCTACGACAATATCGAGGAGAAGCTCGCCGCGCTCGGAGCCCTGATCCGGCGTGTGCATTGAGTCGCCTTGACCCGAGTGGGGGTCTGCCCTGCCGTCCTGAACCGTCCCATCCTGACCTGACCTGCTGCCGAGAGCGACCGCATCTATGTCCGACGACCACAGGCTCACCATCGCGCTCTCCAAGGGGCGTATCTTCGAGCAGACGCTGCCGCTGCTCGAGGCCGCCGGACTGCGGGCGAGCGAAGACCCGGAGACCAGCCGCAAGCTGATTCTGGACACCAATGACCCGCGCGTGAAGCTGGTGATCATCCGCGCCAGCGACGTGCCCACCTATGTCCAGTACGGCGCTGCCGATCTCGGCGTGGCCGGCAAGGATGTGCTGCTCGAGCATGGTGGCGACGGACTCTACGAGCCGCTCGACCTGCGCATCGCGCGCTGTCGCCTGATGGTCGCCGGCCGGCCCGATGCCGCGCTGGTGCCACCGCCGGCGCGCGGACGGCTGCGCATCGCGACCAAGTACGTGCGCAGCGCCGAACGGCATTTCGCCGCCAAGGGCCAGCAGGTCGAGATCATCAAGCTCTATGGCTCGATGGAACTCGCGCCGCTGGTGGGACTCTCGGATCTGATCGTCGACCTGGTCGAGAGCGGTAACACGCTCAAGGCCAATGGGCTGGTGCCGCTCGAGCACATCGGCGACATCAGCTCACGCTTGATCGTCAACAAGGCCTCCTGGAAGATGAAGCATGCACGCATCGCCGGCCTGGTCGAAGCGCTGCGCGGTGCCGTCGCAAGCGCCTAACGCAGCCGACGGGCCCTGGCCGCGCTTTTTGCATTGCCACTCATCGTTTTCGCACCTCAGCGTCTCGCATCGCCATGACTCAGATCGCTCCCCCCACCATCGCCCGTTTGCGCACCACCGATTCGCAGTTCGATGCCCGCCTCGACGCCCTGCTCGCCTGGGAGTCGGTCTCGGATGCCGGCGTCAAGCAGACCGTCGAGACGATCATCGCCGATGTTCGCGCGCGCGGTGACGCCGCGCTGATCGAGTACACCGCGCGTTTCGATCGTTGGCAACCGCAGGATGCAGCGGCGCTCGAACTGGACCAGGAACGCTTGAGCGCGGCATTGGAGGCGATCCCGAGCGCTCAACGCGAGGCGCTGGAAGCCGCCGCCGAGCGTATCCGTGCCTATGCCGAGCATCAGCGCCTGCAGAGCTGGCAGTTCGTCGAGGCCGATGGCAGCGTGCTTGGCCAGAAGGTAACTCCGCTTGATCGGGTCGGTCTCTATGTCCCGGGTGGTAAGGCCGCCTATCCGTCGTCGGTGCTGATGAACGCCCTTCCGGCCAAGGTCGCCGGCGTGCCGGAGCTGGTGATGGCGGTCCCCACCCCGGGCGGCGAACTCAATGAGCTGGTGCTGGCGGCGGCCGCCATCGCCGGGGTCGATCGCGTCTTCGCCGTTGGCGGCGCACAAGCGGTGGCCGCGCTCGCCTACGGCACCGAGACGGTTCCGGCCTGCGACAAGATCGTCGGCCCCGGCAATATCTATGTTGCCACCGCCAAGCGCGCGGTATTCGGCCAGGTCGGCATCGACATGGTCGCCGGCCCGTCCGAGATCCTGATCCTCTGCGATGGCGAGACCGACCCGGACTGGATCGCGATGGACCTGTTCTCGCAGGCCGAACACGACGAGGATGCCCAATCGATCCTGATCGCTTGGGATGACGCGTATCTCGACCGGGTCAAGGCCAGCATCGAGCGGCTGCTGCCGCAGATGGAACGCAGCGAGATCATCGCCCAGGCGCTGAACGCGCGCGGTGCCCTGATCCTCGCCCGCGATCAGGACGAGGCCGCCGAGGTCGCCAATCGCATCGCGCCCGAGCACCTGGAACTCTCGGTCGCCGAGCCCGAGGCGCTGGCCGAGAAGATCCGCCATGCCGGTGCCATCTTCATGGGCCGCTACACCGCCGAGGCGCTTGGCGACTACTGCGCCGGGCCGAATCATGTGCTGCCGACCTCGCGCACTGCGCGCTTCTCATCCCCGCTCGGGGTCTATGACTTCCAGAAGCGCTCGAGCCTGATCATGGCCTCGGCGGCCGGTGCCGCCGCGCTCGCCGACACCGCCTCCAGCCTTGCGCGCGGCGAGGGACTGACCGCTCATGCGCGCTCGGCTGAGTATCGTCGCCCCGGCACCGGTAAAACGAGGCCGTAGCCGCTTTCCCTGCCCGGCCTGAAGGCCGGGGTGTCTCGCGGAGGAACTAATGAATGACTTGGTCGAGACGCTGATCCGCCCCGAGATCCAGGCGCTCAAGGCGTATCATGTGCCGGATGCCACCGGCCTGATCAAACTCGACGCCATGGAGAATCCTTACCGCTGGCCCGAGGCGCTGCGCGACGACTGGCTCGCGGCGCTGCGCGAGGCCGAGCTGAACCGCTATCCGGACCCACAGGCCCGCGACCTGCAAGCGGCATTGCGCGAGGCGATGGCGATCCCGGACGAGATGGGCCTGCTGCTCGGCAACGGCTCCGATGAGCTGATCCAGATGCTGGCGCTCGCGGTGGCTGCACCCGGCAAACAGACGCGCGCAGCCGCTGCTGAGGCCAATGGAGAGGCGTTGGGTGAGGCGCCGGCTGAGACCTTGACTAAGGCGACCTCGGGCTGCCCGACCCTGCTCTCGCTCGATCCCGGCTTCGTGATGTACCGGATGATTGCCCGCTTTGTCGGGCTTGAGTACGTCGGCGTCGCGCTGAGCGCGGCTGAGTTCGCGCTCGATCTGGACACCACCCTGGCGGCGATCGAGCACCACCGGCCGCTGCTGACCTTTATCGCCTATCCGAACAATCCGACCGGTAACCTCTTCGATCCGGCGGCGATCGAGCGGATCATCGCCGCCAGCCCCGGCCTGGTCATCGTCGACGAGGCCTATGCGCCCTTCACCGACGCCAGCTTCCTGCCACGGCTCGGCGATTGGCCGAATCTGCTGGTCATGCGCACCGTCTCGAAGATGGGCCTGGCCGGACTGCGGCTCGGTTATCTGGCCGGCCCGGCGGGCTGGATCGCGCAGATCGACAAGGTGCGCCTGCCCTACAACATCAATTGCCTGAGTCAGGCCAGCGCCACTTTCGCGCTGCGCCATCGCGATGTCCTCGACGCCCAGACCGAGACCATCCGCGCCGAGCGCGGCCGACTCGCCAGCGCCCTCGCCGAACTCGACGGGGGTCAAGGCCGACTCAAGCCGTTTCCAAGCGAGGCCAACTTCCTCCTCGTCCGCACCCGGCCTGGGCAAGCCGGCGCGCTTTTCACCGGCCTGCGCGAGCATGGCATCCTGATCAAGCACCTTGACGGCAGCCATCCCCTGCTCGCCGACTGCCTGCGCATCACCGTTGGCACGCCTGATGAAAATGCCGCGCTGCTCGCGGCTCTTGCCGCGTTGCTCGACGATCACTAAAAAGTTGGTGATCGCCTCCAACCAGATGCAGTTCGA
>PWTO01000053.1 GCA_003562815.1 Chromatiaceae bacterium
ATCATTGGTTTGACGCACCTGATGCGCACTGCGGAGGCGACACCGCTCCAGGCCGAACGCTTGCAGATGATGGATCAAGCGGGTCGGCACCTGTTGTCGTTGATCAACGACGTTCTGGATTTGTCTAAGATCGAGGCCGGCCAGATCCAGCTCGAAGCCTGCGATTTTGATTTATCCAGCCTGATTGACACCGTGATCTCTTTGATCGGCGCAGCGGCACGCGCCAAGGGGCTGACCATCGACGTCGATCTGGATCAGGTACCGCTGTCGTTGCGCGGCGATCCGACCCGTCTGCGCCAGGCACTGCTCAATTATGTCAGCAATGCGGTTAAGTTCACCGAGCGCGGCCGCATCACCCTGCGCGTCAGGCTGCTGGAAGATCACGGCACGACGCAGTTGCTTCGCTTCGAGGTTGAGGATACCGGCATCGGCATTGCGCCCGAGGCCCGCGCACACTTGTTTCAGGCCTTTGCGCAAGCGGATTGCTCGACCACGCGCACCTACGGCGGCAGCGGTCTGGGCCTTGCGATCACCCGGCATTTAGCGACCCTGATGGGCGGCACGGCGGGCTTTGAAACGACCCTGGGAGTGGGCAGCACCTTTTGGTTCACCGCCTACCTGCAGCCGGCGACCAGCGCTATAGCCGCCGCGCCGGGGGCGACCCTGGAGGCAACCACGGCCGTACCGATGGGCGCGCTGAGCGGCGACTACGAGGCACGCTTACGCGTGCGCCCAGGTGGCGCACACCTGCTCCTGGCCGAAGATCATGCGATCAATCGCGAAGTGGCGCAGAGCTTGCTTGAAAAAGTCGGGCTGACGGTGGACATGGCCGTGACCGGCCGCCAAGCGGTGGCGATGGCCCAAGAAGGAGCTTACGATTTGATCCTGATGGATGTGCAAATGCCGGAAATGGACGGTCTCGACGCCACGCGCGCGATCCGTGCCTTCTCAGACCAGCGTCGGCGCAGTGGAGCGCGCCTACCGATTTTGGCCATGACCGCAAACGTGTTTGACGAACAACGCCAGGCCTGTTTTGAAGCCGGTATGGACGATTTCATCCCTAAGCCGATGGAACCTGAACAGCTTTATGCCAGTTTGCTGACTTGGTTGCCGACGATCGGCGCCGATCAGGACACGGCCGCCGCCGATGACGGCCTGATGCCCTCGGCAGAGCACTCGCCCGCCCAGCACTCGCCGACCACCGCCGAGGCCGCACTCGACTCCGAGCCTCGATGGCGCGCGCGCCTGGATGCGATTCCCGATCTCTACAGCCCGGCGGGACTGGCCTTGGTCGATAACAGCCTGACGGCTTATCGGCGCGTGCTCAAGCTGTTCGTCGCCTCCCACGGCGAGGATATGCAACGCCTGGACACCTTGCTTGAGCAGGGCCAGCTCGATGCCGCCGAACGCATCGCGCACGCGCTCAAAGGGACCGCCGGCACCATCGGAGCGCAGCCGATCCAGAGGCTCGCAAGCGCGCTCGATGCCGCGCTCAAGCAGCACGACACCAGCGCCGCACAGCCCTTGCTGGCGGCATTGAGCACGCGCTTGCCGCGCTTGCTCCAGGCGCTCGAACCGATCCTGGAAGAAGAATCCGCACCGGCACAGCGACCAGCCGCAACCGCGCCCACCCAGTCGGAACAACAGGCGGCGATGGCGGCCCTGAGCGCCCTGTTGGAAAGCGCCGATAGCCGCGCTCGCCATACCTTGGCGGCGCAACGCGCTTGTTTCGAAGCGGCCCTTGATGGCACCGTTTTGAGCGCCTTGGAAGACGCGATTGAACGCTTTGATTACACTCAATCTTTACAGCTTTTAAAAGGAGCCATCTCCAGTGACCACAGCCGCGCACACCATCCTCGTCGCTGACGATGAACCCGCAAGTCTGGCTGTTTTGGTCGAACTGCTGGAGCCGGAGTATCGCGTCCGCATTGCCCAATCCGGCCAGCACGCCCTGCAGGCAGCGGCGAACGAACCGCGCCCAGATTTGATCCTCCTCGACATTCAAATGCCCGACCTGGGCGGTTATCAGGTGCTTGAAGCGCTACGCGCGCAGGCCGTGACCCAAGAAATTCCGGTGATCTTTGTCACCGCACGGGCGGAAATCGAAGACGAGGAGCGGGGCTTGGAACTCGGCGCGGCAGATTTCATCGTCAAGCCGATCCAACCCGGTGTGTTGCGCGCGCGGGTGCGCACCCAGCTCGAAAACAAGGCCGCGCGCGACCTCCTCAAGGAGCGCAACGACTGGCTCAAAGGTGATCTGCTGCGCGCCCAGCAAGCTGGTCGTATCGGTAGCTGGAAGCATGATCTGAACACCGACCATGTCGAATGGTCGCCCCAAACCTATCATCTGTTCGGACTTCAACCCGATACACCGCTCAGTTTCACGGGGGTTCTCGAAGCCGTTTATGCCGAAGACCGAGCGCGGGTAAAAACCGCCTGGGAGGCGGCATGCGCCGGCGAACCTTATGACATCGAGTTTCGCACGGCCAACAGCCAGGGCCAGGCCTGGTTGCGCTCAATCGCCGAGTTCGTTGATGACGACGCGGACGAGCCGCCCATCGCAGTGGGCACGGTTCAAGACATCACCGATAAGAAACACTACGAACAGCACCTGGAAACGCTGGCGTTCAGCGATCCCTTGACTGGACTGCCCAACCGCTACGCCTTCGATCAACGCGCCGATCGTCGCTTGCAGCAGATGGTCGGCGGTCCGTATGAAACCTGCGTGTATCAGATCGATCTCGATGGACTCAGCCAGGTTAATGCCAGCCTCGGCCAGGAAGCCGGTGATGCAATCCTGCGCATCATCGGTCAGCGCTTGCAGGCCTTTGCTGGAGACATCGGCCAGGTCGCCAGCCTCAGTGGCGACCAGTTTGCCCTTGCGATGTATGAATGCAATGGCGAGAACTGCGTGACAGACCAGGTGCAAGCGATCAAGCAGGTGATCAGGCAACCGATTAAGCTCGGCCATGACACCCTGTTGATGAATGCCTGCATTGGTGCGGTCCACAATACCGACAATCTGTTTCGCCAGATTGGGCCGTTGTTGCGCATGGCCGATCAGGCCATGTATCAGGCCAAACTGGGTGGCAAGGATCAGCATGCGCAGTTTTATCTGTCGCAATACCAATCCGACTGCTCGCTGCAAGCGCAGCTGGATGAGATTCGCGAAGCCCTGCGCGCAAGCGACTTCAGACTTTACTATCAGCCCAAGGTGGATCTCCTCAATGGCGACTTGATCGGGCTAGAAGCGTTGATCCGCTGGCAACATCCGCAACGCGGCATGCTCGGCCCTAACGAGTTTATCCCGCACCTCGAAGGCCATCCGCTGATGGTGGAGCTGGGCGACTGGGTGATCGATACGGCGCTGGCGCAATTGCTGACGTGGCAACAGGCCGGCTTGAGCACGACCGTGAGTGTCAACGTTGCCTCGAATCAGCTCCAACATCCGACCTTCATCGACAAGCTCGCCGCGCGTTTCGTCGGCTATCCGTCACTGGAGACCTCGCAACTGGCGATTGATCCCACGTTTTTCGAACTGGAGATTCTTGAAAGCGGACCGATGTTGGATTTGAACAACTCGATTGCGTTGTTCAAACGCCTCAAGGAGATCGGCGTTGCCATCTCGCTCGATGATTTCGGCACCGGTCATTCGTCGTTGCAGACGCTGCATGCGTTGAGTCCGAATATCCTTAAAATCGACCAAAGCTTTGTCTTCGGCATGCTCAGCGACAACAAGTGCCGGTCCATCGTCAAAGCGATTTTGGATCTCGGTCGCAGCTTCGGCCTAAAGGTCGTCGCCGAAGGCATGGAAACGTCCGCCCACCGCGAAGCGCTGATCCAGCTCGGCTGTCGCTACGCCCAGGGCTATGGCATTGCCCGCCCCATGCCCGCCGACCAGGTGATCGATTGGCTGGCACAGTGGCGTGAGCAGCAGCCGTGACTTATGGTGCAATCCTATGCACGCCATTATGCCAACGGCGGTGGGCCATAAAGCCCAAGCCTCCGAGAAGCAACAACACCAACGTGGTCGGCTCTGGTACCGAAAAGACATTCGAGGAAAGCGACCGCACTCCTATTTGTGGGACAACGCTCGTCGCAGAAGACACAGACAGGTTTCTTATTTCATGGAAAGCCGTTGCCTGTCCAGTTCCTGCGGTGTAACCAAATTTGATTTCATCCGGAAAAGTGACATTCGCATGCGTCTCGATGAGGGTTTCCCAGTCGCCTTCTCCTTGCATCCATTCGACGGTAATCGACATATCCGTGGGAATCGTAATGCGAACCGTGCGAGCTGCCGTTTCATCAGGCCGGGTATCCACGTTATGCGTAGCAAAGTTGTCCAGACTGTCGGTGCCAGCCAAATACGCGTAATCGTTCTCCTCGGACCCGCGGATGGCGATGGAGTTTCGCGTTCTCTCGGTACCACCCACACGACCTTCGTTCGGGTTGGAGAAGTTTCCGAATTCATCAAAGCCGATTCCCAGCAGTCCTCCTGCCAGTCCTGGCGTTCCCCCATCACGCTGAGCGTATCCTAACGAGCCTCCATAGGCCCCTGCCTGAGGTGTGGCCTCGGCATCGAAAAGAGCCAGTGCAAAACCATCTCCTAAACTCCAGCCGGACGAGTTTCCGCTCCAGGTCATAAAGTCGAAGGTGAACACCAAACCCTCGCTGGTGTTGAGCGCGGTGTCGTAATACGCAAACGACGATTGCCATTTAAGATCTTGGGTCAGCCTGAGCCAACCCTCGCCATCTGCATCGTCGCCGGTTGCGGCGGTCAACGACGAACCTTCTCCTTCGCCAGTGATAAATTGCCAGCCCTCGGCAGTGGTTCCGCGAAAGCTTTCATCAAGATACGTGATAGGGCCAGCATGGGCATTGGCAGACAGCAACAGGCTAAAGATCAATATCTCCAAACAGAAAAAAGCTGCCAAGAAAGCTGACCGGTTGCTGTCTTGATTCGGTACTGAAGCAGAAAACATAATGACTCTCCTAAGTGAAACACCTTAGACGCGAGCACTATTCGCTCAATCCAAGGCAAATGTTAAGAATGATTTTTATTGATGGTTAACCAGCGATAGACGCCAGCCACCATGAGTCCGATCAGCAGCAACAGCGGGGTGGCAGGGGCGGGTACCTGTGCGGCGGCAGGCGAAAACCCCCCCGGTTGCGCATCAATCCAGGCGCTCACCTCCGGATGAGCCACGCGCGCGGAACCGGCGAATTCGCCCCAGGTGCTGTTTAGCACACCGTCGATGTCGCTGTTGGCACCGCTGGCGGTGGATAAGCGCAGCCCAAACGAGTTGACTGCGGCGATGCGATTGTTGATGAAGTTTGGCCCGCCGGAATCGCCAGGCGCGATGAAAACCTCATCCGGCAAGCCGGTATCCGCGAAGTCCTCGCCAAAAAAGAAGCCGAAGGCATCGTTTTCTGGAAGACCGTTGTCGAAATCGAAGAGCAAGAGCGTTTCTAAGCGCTCGCTGGAGACGCTCATTAACTGTTCGAGCACCGTGCCATCGGCATCGAAGCGGTTACGACCATCGCGCTTGATGCCGGAAGGCCGCACATCACCGCTGCTGCCCGTGCCGCTGCGACCGAAGCCGACCAGGTCAAACACAGCACCGATATCGGCGCTGTGATCGCGCAGCAGGCGATAGGTTTCTACAGTCTCGCTCGGTGTGGTGGCGAGTTCCAGCACGGCCACATCGAAGCCTTTCAGTGCATCGCCGGTGTAGTCGGGATGAATCTGCGCCTGGCTCAGCGTGGCGATCTGGTGGACCTCGCTCAGGCCCGCCGCTGTGGTGAAGGTCACTGAGGCCGCATTAGCGACCACATTGCCGTACTCGTCGGCGATGCAGTGAGCCGCCGTCAAGATGGTTCGCGCGCCGATCCGCGAGGTCGTGCAGCGACTACGAAAATCCGTGCGATCGATGATCAGATCGCCGACGCCGGTAAAGCGCGTGTGCGGCGTCACATGATCGGCTGGCTCCATCCCGCTGCCGCCTTGGGTGACGATCAGCGGTCGCGCCTCGGCGTTGAGGCCGGCATCGTGCCAAAGCGTCTCGCCATCAGGCAAGAGCGGCGCGGCCTGGGTGGTTGGCATCCCCCCGAGCATCAGCGCCAGGGCCGCCGCGATCATAGCGCCTTGCGCCGCACCGCTCCCCTCGCCAATGTGGGCAACCGGCTCCTGCCTGACGACAGCGATCAGAACCTTCGACGCTTTACCTGTCGTCGGCATGATGTAGGCCTCCTGTTCCATGTCCAGTACAAGTATGGCACCGATCGGTAAAACAGCCAGTGATGATGCTCAAACGTGCAATACGCAAGCCTCCTAATGCCAGGTCTCGGCGCTGCGCGGCAGCGTGCGATAACGCACCGTCTTCACCGCCGTCTCGTCGGCCTGGATGATCTCAAGCGGATAGCCGCGCAACTTGAGGCTGGTGCCGGTTTCCGGGATGGCTTCGAGATAATCGATGATGAGACCGTTGAGCGTCTTCGGGCCATGCGTCGGTAGCGACCAGCGCATGGCGCGGTTCAGCTCGCGGATGGTGATGGTGCAGTCGATCAGCAGGCTGCCGTCGTCGCTGCGATGGATATCCGGGTAAGCGTCGGCGGGGTCGGTGGTGAACTCGCCGACGATCTCCTCTAAGAGATCGGCGAGGGGGATCAGGCCCTGGAAATCGCCATATTCGTCCACCACCAGCCCGACGCGCTGGCGGGCGCGCTGGAAATTGATCAACTGCTGATAGAGGTGGGTGCCCTCGGGCACGAAGTAGGGCTCGCGCGCAATCGAGCGGAGGTGGTCCTTATCGAGCTGGCCGCGACCGATGCCGTGCTCAAGGAGGGCGTGCATCGCGGTGCGCGAGTGGATCATGCCCACAACATTATCGAAGTTGCCATCGAACAGCGGCAGCAGGGTGTAATTGGCGCGGCGAATATCGGCGATGATCTCGTCGTTCGGGTCTTGCAGGTCGATGCCCTCGACCTCGTTGCGCGGGATCATGATCTCCTCGACCGTGGCGTTCTCCAGATCCAGGATCGCGATCAGCATGTCGCGGCTCTGTTGCGGGATCATGGCGCCGGCCTCGTTGACCACGGTGCGCAGTTCCTCGCGGCTGAGGGCATGTTTCTGTCCTGCGTGCGCTCGAATGCCCATGAGTCTGAGCAGACCGTTAGTGATCAGGTTCACTGTCGCGACCACCGGATACAGCAGCTTGAGCAGCGGCGCGTAGATGAAGGCGGCCGGATAGGCGAGGCGCTCGGGATGCAAGGCGGCGAGGGTCTTGGGCGTGACCTCGGCGAAGATCAGGACGATCAGGGTCAGCAGCCCGGCGGCAATCGCGATCGCGCCCTCGCCGCCGATGCGCAAGGCGATCACGGTGGCGAGCGAGGAGGCGAGGATGTTGACGAAGTTGTTGCCGAGCAGGATGAGCCCAATCAGCCGATCGGGGCGATCGAGCAGGCGACGCGCGAGGATGGCGCCGCGTTTGCCCTGATCGGCTTGATGGCTGAGGCGGTAGCGGTTGAGCGTCATCAGCGCCGTCTCGGAGCCGGAGAAGAAGCCGGACAGCAGCAACAGTACACCGAGCAAGGCGAACAGCGCGGACAGTGGGATCTCGTTCACGACGGGTTCACGACAGGCGGTTGAATGTGATTTGCTGACCGGCGCTTGCAGGCGCACGGGCGTTTGCTCATAGCCTAGCATGCGCGCGTGTCGCCTGGCCGAACCACCCGCCGCGCGCTATCCCAGTTGCGCGATGCGGCAAAAGCACTTGCGCTCGCGCCGGCTGGGTTCATAATGGTCGGTTTTTTTCGGAGAATCGGCCATGTTCAAGAACGCCAAGGTGTATCGGCTCCAGGTGCCGTTCGCGCTCGATCAG